>NZ_JBEOTD010000037.1:12209-85512 GCF_040426375.1 Streptomyces sp. NPDC096012 | reverse complement strand
TCTGCACCACCACCGAGGACGTCACGGACCTCACCGGGGACCACGCCGAGCGGTGGCGGCTGTGGGACTCGTGCTTCGACCTGGACTTCTCCCGGGTGCCCGGGCCGGCGTCGCGGCGCCGCGACACCGCGAAGCCGCGCCTCCCGGGTCCTCGCCGCGCGTCCCGGACCGCCCGGCCGGACCTCGTCCGGTCTCGCGGATCCGCACGGACTCGGCCGCGCACGGTGGACAGGGCTCCCGGCCGGACAGCCGAGGGGCGCGGCCGGCGCGGCCGAGGGTCAGCCGGTGGTGAGCACCATCCGGAAGCGGGCGCGGCCGGCGAGCATCCGCTGGTAGGCCTGATCCGCGTCGTCCAGCGGGACGGTCTCGGTCATGGGGCGGATGTTGTGCAGGGCGCTGAAGGCCATGGTGTCCTGCACGTCCTGCGAGGTGCCGGACGGATGGCCCCGGACGACCCGGCCGGGCGAGATCAGCTGGGCCGGGCTGATGGCGAGCGGTGCCGTGTCCACGCCGATGACGACCAGCTCGCCGCGGGGCGCGAGGCCGTCGACGGTGGCCGCGGCGGCCGCGGAGTCGCCGGCGGTGGCCAGCACGACGTCGGCCCCGCCGAGTGACTGCAGCGCCTCGGCGACCGGGGTGCCGGAGGTGCTGTCGACGTAGTGATGGGCGCCGAGCTGCTTGGCGAACTCGGCCTTCTCCGGGCCCCGGGCGATCGCCACGGTCTCGAAGCCCATGGCGACCGCGTACTGCACGCCGAGATGGCCCAGGCCGCCGAGGCCCAGCACCGCGACCAGGTCGCCCGGCTCGGCGGAGCTGCGCCGCAGCCCGTTGTAGGTGGTCACACCCGCGCAGGCCATGGGTCCCGCGTCGCTCGCCGAGAGGGCGTCGGGAATCCGGGCCAGGGCGTCGACGGGCGCGACCACCTTGGTGGCGAACCCGCCGTCGTAGCTCCAGCCGGGGACCTGGAGGTTGGCGCACGCGATGAAGTCGCCCTGGCGGCACGGGGTGCAGTGGCCGCAGCTGCCGCCGAACCAGCCGACCGCGACCCGGTCACCGACCTGGTAGCCCCATTCCTGCGTGCCTTCGCCCAGTTCCTCGACCCGTCCGGCGATCTCGTGGCCGGGGACCACCGGGAACGTGATGCCCGGTACTGCGCCGTCCACGAAGAGGGCGTCGCTGTGGCAGACCCCGCAGGCCTCCACGGCGATCCGCACATGGCGTGGCCCGGGCTGCGGCACCTCCCGCTCGGCCAGCTCGAACGCGCCGGCTGCGGCCGTCACCTGTGCGACTCGGTAGCTGTTCATCGGTCTCTCCGGGGAACGGGTGGAACGGTCTCCGCACCAGCAGAACAGCTTCCGGCCCATCGCGCGCGCTGAGCCCCGGATCCCCCGACTCGACGTCACTGGTATGCGGGGAACCTGTGAGTCCATCACATGCCGGCCGCGTCCTTGCCACGATGGGGTCATGGACGACATCCCCGAGGCACCCGAGCCGATGCTGCGGGTCACCGTGGCCGATGACCCGAGTGGGCCGCAGTCGCTGCTCGACTGGCTGCGGCACGAGGACGAGTTGCGCGGGCGGCTGCGCCTGGAGTCCTCCTCCGGGGGGAGCGGCGGTGAGATGGGCGGCCTGTTCGACGTGCTCACCGTTGCGGTGGGCTCCGGCGGGGCCGGGGCGGTGCTCGCGCGCTCGCTGTCCACCTGGCTCGCCCATCGCCACACGGACGTGAAAGTCACCGTCAAGAGCTCGGACGGCCGCTGTGTCGAGGTCGACGCGCACCGGGTGCGGGACGATCTGCCCGGCCTGATGCGGGAGATACGGCGGCTGGTGGACGCCGGGGAGGAGCGGGAGTGAGCCGGTTCCCCGATCCGGCGCGGTCGCGCGCGGTGCTGATCGGTGTCAGCCACTTTCCGGAGTCCCCCGGGCTGGCGGACCTTCCCGCCGTACGCGAGAACGTCGCGAGCCTGTGGCGTCGGCTCACCCATGACGTCACGGGTGTGCTGGAACCCGAGCACTGCGAGGTCGCCGACCCGGAGGGCTCCACCGCCGACATCGGCCGCGCCATCGGCAGGGCCGCCGAGGAGGCCTCGGACCTGCTGCTGGTGTACTACGCCGGCCACGGCCTCGTCGACGACCGGGGACGGCTCTACCTGGCGACGCACGCGACCCGCGCCGAGGCCCCGAAATACAGCGCACTGGGCGTCGACCTCCTGCGCGAGGACCTGGGCGGCAGCGGCGCCGCCGCGCGCGTGCTGATCCTGGACTGCTGCTTCTCGGGGCGGGCCATCGAGGTCATGTCGGACGAGGACGGACTGGTAGACGGCCAGCTCTCGATCGCGGGCACCTACACGATGACGTCGACCACTTCCAACGCCCCTTCGTACGCGCTGGCCGGCGAGCGGTACACCGCCTTCACCGGGGCGCTGCTGGCCGCGCTGGACAGCCCGCGGCCGCTCTCCCTCGACGAGATCTACCGCAGCGTCGTCGCCGACCTGCGGTCCCGGGGCCTGCCCCGGCCCCGGCAGCGGGCGACCGACACGGCCGGAGCCCTGCTGCTCGCACGAGGTCCGGGCGAACCCGACACGCGGCCCGCCGATCCGGTGGCCGAAGTGCGGTTCAGCCGTGACCGGGCGGCGGCGAAGGGCCAGTTGAAGCGGAACGCGGCGAGGCCTCTTGCCTTCACGTCCTCGTTCGTGCTGGCCATGCCCGTCCTCTTCGCGTGGCTGAACCACGACCCGAGCTGGCTGTGGGGCATCCCCGTGTTCGGGGGTGCGTGCGCCACCCTGGCCGGGCTGATCGCCCTTGTGTCGGTGTGGTCCTTGCCCCGGCAGGCGGAGTTGGTCATCGACCGCTCGGCCGTCACCGTGGAAGTGCACAGGGGCACGGCCGGGGCCGGCACGCTGCGGATACCGTGGAGGGACGTCTCGCACGTCGGCGTCCTGCCACCGAAGCGCGGTTCGGTGAACCCGAAGCTGACGCGGGTCTACGAGGGCAACCACCTGCTGGTGGTCCGCCTGCGGCCGAGCGTGCCGTTCCCCTCCACCAAGGACATGCGCTTCTCGGCGGACCTGCACGAGCTCGGCTACCGTGTCGTCGCCACGATCGGGAGCTTCGGTGCCGGCAAGGAGGAGGTCCTCGCCGCGCTGGACCGGTTCGCGGGCGACCGGGTGCTGCATACCGAGCAGGAGTTCCTGGCCCGCGACCCGCGCATCCGGCCGAAGATGTTCTGACTCGCGGCGTGCCGAGAGTTCCTGCGGGCCGGGGGCCGGCCCGACCCACCTCCGCCTGCCGCGGCGGTGTTCCGGATCGCCCCCCATCGGCGCCCGGCCCGACTCGCCTTCCCCTGCCCGGCGGTGTTCCGGATCGCCCGCCACCGGCACCCGGTCCGACCGCGGTGCCGGGCTCCTCGCCGCCGGGTGCCAGGGGGCGTCCGTGGGGGCCGCGGCGCACCGGGGACGCTGCCCGCCGCTGATGGATCAACGTTCAACGACTCCCCGCCGCAGCGCTCGCCGCCTCCTGGGGTCGGTCATAGAGTGACCTACATCACGCCAGCTGGCTGATTCCGTCACTCCTGCCCACCCCGGCTCGGAGGCCGCATGACGCACATCAAGATGACCGTGGACGGCACGGCGTACGAGGACGACGTGGAACCGCGTCTTCTGCTCGCCCACTATCTGCGCGACCGTCTCGGCCTCACCGGCACCCCGATCGGCTGCGACACCTCCAACTGCGGGGCGTGCACCGTCGACCTGGACGGGGCGACCGCCAAGAGCTGCTCGGTACTCGCCGTGCAGGCGGACGGCGGCCGGGTGACGACCATCCAGGGACTGGCGCAGGACGGCGAGTGGACGCCGCTGCAGCGCGCCTTCCACGAGCACCACGGTCTGCAGTGCGGCTACTGCACCCCTGGGATGATCATGGCGGCCCGCGATCTGCTGCGCGAGAACCCGCGCCCCACCCCGGACGAGGTCCGGCAGGCGCTGGAAGGCAACCTCTGCCGGTGCACCGGCTACCAGAACATCGTCCGCGCGGTGCTCGCCGCGTCCGAAGCCCAGACCCCGTCCGAGGGACGGGCCGCGTCCGCCGGGCAGCCCGCGTCCGGGCCGGGCCCCGCCTCCGGGCAGCAGCTCAGCGAGGAGGCCCCGGCATGACCGACCAGGCCGTAGAGCACGAGATCGGCCGCTCCCGGCTGCGCAAGGAGGACGCCCGGCTGATCACCGGGCAGACCAACTGGACCGACAACATCCAGGTCGCGGGCCTGCTGCACCTGGCCGTCCTGCGCAGTCCGATGGCCCATGCCCGCGTCACCCGCGTCGACGTCTCCCCCGCCCTCGAACGGCCCGGTGTCGTCGCCGCCTTCAGTGGCGCCGATCTCGCCGAAGGACTGGGTTCGCTGCCCTGCGCCTGGCCGGTGACGGAGGACATGGTGCTGCCCGACCATCCGCCGCTGGCCGTCGACGAGGTCCGCTACGCCGGCGACCCGGTGGCGGTCGTCGTCGCCCGCGACCGGTACGCGGCCGCCGACGCGCTGGAGGCCGTCGACGTCGAGTACGACCCGCTGCCCCCGGTGCTGGACCTGGAGGCCGCGCTCGCCGACGACGCCCCGCCGGTCCACGCCGGCAAGGGCACCAACCGCTGCTACACCTGGCCGCTCGCCGCCGGCGAGAGCTTCGACGCGGTGCGCGAACGCGCCGAGTTGACCCTGAAGCGCCGCTACCACCAGCAGCGGCTGATCCCCAACGCCATGGAACCGCGCGCCGTGGTCGTCACGCCGCTCGCCGCCTCCGGCGAGTACACGGTCTACTCGACCACCCAGATCCCGCACATCCTGCGGATCATGCTCGCGACGGTCACCGGCATCCCCGAGCACAAGCTCCGGGTGATCGCCCCGGACGTGGGCGGCGGCTTCGGCTCCAAACTCCAGGTGTACGGCGAGGAGGTCCTGGCCCTGGCCGTGGCGCGCAGGCTCGGCCGCCCGGTGAAGTGGATCGAGTCCCGCTCCGAGGGCTACCTCGCCACCCATCACGGGCGCGGCGTGATCCAGGACGTCGAGATCGCCGCCACCCGCGAGGGCAGGGTGCTCGGCCTGAAGGTGGACCTCCTCGCCGACATGGGCGCCTACCTGATGCTCGTCACCCCGGGCATCCCGCTCCTCGGCGCCTTCATGTACCCGGCGATCTACAAGATGGACGCCTACCAGTTCACCTGCACCGGCGTCTTCACCACCCGCACGCCCACCGACGCCTACCGCGGTGCCGGCCGCCCCGAGGCCACGTACGCCATCGAGCGGATCATGGACGAGCTCGCAGTGGAACTCGGCCTGGACCCGGTCGAGGTACGGCGCCGGAACTGGATCCGGCACGAGGAGTTCCCGTACACCACGATCGCCGGGCTGACCTACGACAGCGGCGACTACGAGGCCGCGACCGAGAAGGCGCTCGGCCTGTTCGGCTACGACGCGCTGCGCGCCGAACAGCGCGAGCGCAACGAGCGGGGCGACCTCGTACGCCTCGGCATCGGCGTGTCGACGTTCACGGAGATGTGCGGTCTCGCGCCCAGCCGGGTGCTGCGCGACCTGCGCTACGGCGCCGGCGGCTGGGAGGCGGCGAGCATCCGCATGCTGCCGACCGGCAAGGTCGAGGTCGTCACCGGCACCAGCCCGCACGGGCAGGGCCATGTCACCTGCTGGAGCCAGATCGCGGCGGACGTCCTCGGGGTGCCGTTCGAGGACGTCGAGGTGGTGCACGGAGACACCAGGACGGCCCCGCAGGGCATGGACACCTACGGCTCGCGGTCGCTGGCCGTGGGCGGCGAGGCGGTGCACCGCGCGGCGGTGAAGGTGGTGGAGAAGGCGCGCCGGATCGCCGCTCACCTGCTGGAGGCGAGCGAGCAGGACCTGGAGTTCAGCGGCGGAGCGTTCTCCGTCAAGGGCTCGCCGGAGGCCCGCAAGACGATCCAGGAGATCGCCTTCGAGGTGTTCACCTCGCACGACCTGCCGGACGGGGTCGAGCCGTCCATCAACGCCGAGACGGTCCTCGACCCGGAGAACTTCTCCTTCCCGCACGGCACCCACCTGTGCGCGGCCGAGGTCGACACGGAGACCGGCCGGATCCGGATCCGCTCGTACGTGTGCGTGGACGACGTCGGCACGGTCGTCAATCCGATGATCGTCGAGGGCCAGGTGCACGGCGGACTCGCCCAGGGCATCGCCCAGGCGCTGTTCGAGGAGGCCGTCTACGACGAGCAGGGCAACCTCGTCTCCGGCACCATGGCCGACTACCTCGTACCCTCGGCGGCGGACCTGCCGGACTTCGTCACCGACCGGACGGAGACTCCGGCGGTCGACAACTCCATGGGGGTCAAGGGAGTCGGCGAGGCGGGGACGATCGCGTCGACGCCCGCCGTCGTGAACGCCGTGGTCGACGCGCTGCGGCCGCTCGGTGTGCGGGACGTGCGGATGCCCTGTTCCCCGCACCGGGTGTGGCAGGCGATCCGGGCGGCGCGAACCGGTGCCGCCGACGGGGCCCTGGGGACCGGCGGGGCCGGGGGCACGGGGCCGGCGCAGTCCGGCCAGTCCGGGCAGGCGGCCCGGTCCGGCGACATCGGTCAGTACGACGACCTCGGCGGGCCCGGTCCGTCCGGGAAGGAGGCGGGTCCGGCATGATTCCTCCCGCGTTCGACTACGCCCGTCCGAGCAGCGTCGACGAGGCCGTCCGCACGCTCGCCGACGCCGGGGAGGACGGCAAGGTGCTGGCCGGCGGGCAGAGCCTGCTGCCGCTGCTGCGGCTCCGGCTGGCCTTCCCCGAACTCGTCGTGGACGTCGGCCGGATCCCGGAGCTGCGCGGGGTCCGCGAGGACGGCGGCACCCTCGCCATCGGCGCCATGACCACGCATCACGACGTCGTCCACGACCCGCTGGTGCGCCGCCACGCCGGTCTGCTCGCCGAGGCGACGGCCACGGTGGCCGACCCGGCCGTCCGGCACCGGGGCACTCTCGGCGGCTCCCTCGCCCACGCCGACCCCGCCGGCGACCTGCCCGCGGTCGCGCTGGCCCTGGACGCCGAGCTGGTGGTGGCCGGGCCCGGCGGCCGGCGCACCGTCCCGGCCCGGGAGTTCTTCGTCGACTATCTGCAGTCGGCGCTGGCGCCCGACGAACTCCTCGTGGAGGTGCGTATCCCGAAGACGGACGGCTGGAGCTTCCACTACGAGAAGTTCCACCCGGTCGCCCAGTCCTGGGCGATCGTCGGGGTCGCGGCGCTGGTGCGGGGCGACGACGGGCACATCGCCGAGGCGCGGATCGCTCTGACCAACATGGGCCCGACCCCGCTGCGGGCCGCCGCGGCCGAGCGGGCGCTGTCGGGGGCCGACGGTCCCGAGGCCGTCGCACGGGCCGCCGAGGCGGCGGCCGAGGAAGCCCGGCCGGCACAGGACCTGGCCGGCTCACCCGAGTACCGGGAGCACCTCGCGCGCGTGCTGACCCGGCGGTCGGTGCTGACCGCCATGGGATGGGGGTGAGCCCCGATCACCCGGATGGACGACCCGGAGCAGGTGCGCGGGCGCCTGGAGGAGACGGGGTACCTCGTCGACGAGGGGCTGGCCATCGCCTGCTTCCTGGCCCTGAGGCTGCACCGGCCGCTGTTCTGCGAGGGCGACGCGGGCGTCGGCAAGACCGCGCTCGCGAGCGCCCTCGCCCAGGCGCTCGGCGCGCCGCTCATCCGCCTCCAGTGCCACGAGGGCATCGACGCCTCCCAGGCCCTGTACGACTGGGACTTCCCGCGTCAGCTGCTGCACCTGCGGGCCGCCGAGGCGGCCGGGGTGACGGACGCCGACCGCCTGGAGAGCGAGCTGTACGACCGGCGTTTCCTCATCGACCGGCCGCTGCTGCGCGCTCTGCGGACACAGCCGTCGGTGCTGCTGGTCGACGAGATCGACCGGGCCGACGACGAGTTCGAGGCGTTCCTGCTGGAACTGCTGTCCGAGTACTCCGTCACGATCCCGGAGCTGGGCACGTTGCGCGCGCAGGAGCCGCCGGTGGTCGTGCTGACCTCGAACCGGACGCGGGAGGTGCACGACGCCCTGAAGCGGCGGTGCCTGTACCACTGGTTCGACCATCCCTCCTTCGCCCGCGAACTGGCCATCGTGCGGCGCCGGCTGCCGCGGGTGTCGGCGCGACTGGCCGAGCAGGTCACCGCGCTGGTGCAGGCGCTGCGGGGCGCGGAGCTGATCAAGCCGCCGGGTGTGGCGGAGACGATCGACTGGGCCGAGGCCCTGGACGCGCTGGGGGCCGCCGAGGTGGACCCGGATCTGGCGCTGACGACTCTGGGATCGGTGCTGAAGTACCGGGAGGACGCGGATCGGGCGCGGAGCCTGGACCTGGCGGCGGTCCTCGCGGCCCGGGGGGTGTGACGGCGGTGCGCCCGACCGGAGAAGGGCCGGAACGACCATCCGCGGCCGAGACCCCGCCCTGGTTGGAGCCACCTGGGAGGGAGGCCGACGCCTCATCGCCCGGGGCGCCGGCCGCGCCGCCTGGTACGGGTACCGGGTCGCCCGGGGCCGATGCCGTACTGCTCGGTTTCGTGCGGGCGTTGCGGGCGGCCGGGCTCGATGCCGGTACCGAGCGGCTCCACGCCTTCCTGCGGGCCGTCGACGTGCTGCGGCCGGGCCTGCGGGCGGACGTGTACGGGGCGGGCCGGGCGACGCTGTGCGGCGGGCACGACGACCTGGAGGTGTACGAGCGGGTGTTCTCCGCGTACTTCGGGGCCCGCGGCGAGCCGCCCCGGCGCGCGGTGCGGGCCGCACCCACGCCCCGTCTGCGGCTCGCCGTCCGGGAGGCGGTCGCCGGGCCGGGCGGTCCGGACCGGAGCGAGCCCCAGGGGCCGCCGACGGCCGCCCTCGCCAGTTCCGCCGAGGTGCTGCGGCACCGCGACGTCGCCGAGCTGGACGCCGCCGAACGGGCCCAGCTACGCCGTCTGCTCGCCGCGTTCGCGCTGCGCGGGCAGACCCGGCGGTCGGCGCGGCGGCGGCCCGCGCGGCGCGGGGACGTCGATCCGCGCCGCACGGTGCGGGAGTTGCTGCGGCGCGGCGGGGAGCCCGCCCTGCTGCGGCGGTACGCGCGCGTGCGACGGCCGCGCCGGGTCGTGCTGCTCGTCGACGTGAGCGGCTCGATGGCGCCGTACGCCGACGCGCTGCTGCGGTTCGCGCACGCGGCGGTGCGCGGCGGCCGCACCGAGGTGTTCACCATCGGTACCCGGCTGACCCGGGTGACCCGCGAACTGTCCCACCGGGACCCGGACCTGGCGATGTCCGCACTCGCCGCGGCCGTGCCCGACTGGCGCGGCGGCACCCGGCTGGGCGAGCTGCTGCGCGAGTTCCTCCACCGCTGGGGACAGCGCGGTATGGCCCGCGGCGCGGTCGTCGTGCTCCTGTCGGACGGCTGGGAACGCGGAGATCCGGAGCTGCTCGGTGCGCAGATGCGCCGCCTGCACGCCCTGGCCCACCAGGTGGTCTGGGCCAACCCGCGCAAGGCCCGCCCGGGCTACGCGCCCCTCGCCGCCGGGATGGCCGCGGCCCTGCCCAGCGTCGACGCCTTCGTCGAGGGGCACAGCCTCGCGGCGCTGGAACGGCTGGCGGCGGTGGTGCGGGGAGCCGCGGACGGGCGGCCGTCGTGAAAGGGGCACAGCGTGCGTGACATCCTCCCGGCGCCGGAGCGGCCGGCCACCGTCGCGCGCGGAGCCGCGGACAGGGCGGCCACCGTGAAAGGAGCACAGCGTGCGTGACATCCTCCCGGCGCCGGAGCGGCCGGCCACCGTCACACGGGGAGCCGCGGACAGGGCGGCCACCGTGAAAGGGGCACAACGTGCGTGACATCCTCCCGGCGCCGGAGCGGCCGGCCACCGTCACACGGGGAGCCGCGGACGGGGCGGCCACCGTGGAAGGGGCACAACGTGCGTGACATCCTCCCGGCGCTGGAGCGCTGGTATGCCGCCCGGATCCCGTTCGGGCTCGCCACGGTCGTCGCGGTCAGCCGCAGTGCGCCGCGCGGACCCGGCGCGGCCATGGCCGTGGGCCCGGACGACGAGGTCGTGGGCAGCGTGTCCGGGGGCTGTGTGGAGGGCGCGGTGTTCGAGCTGGCGCAGGAGGTGGCGTCGAGCGGCGAGGCGCGGCTGGAGAGCTTCGGGTACAGCGACGAGGACGCGTTCGCGGTCGGCCTCACCTGCGGCGGCGAGATCACTGTGCTGGTGCGCCCCGTGACGCCCGCGACGGACCCGGCGTTCGGGGAGGTCGCCGCGACGGTGGACGCCGGCCGGCCGGTGACCGTGGCCACGGTGATCGACGGGCCCGCTCCGCTCGGGAGCACGCTCGCGGTCTGGCCGGACACCGTCGCCGGCACGCTCGGCACGGAGGGGCTCGACGCCGCCGTCACCGCCGACGCGCGCGGTGAACTCGCCCTGGGTGTCACGGTCCTGCGGCACTACGGTCCGCGCGGGGAGCGTCGCGAGGACGACGTCACGGTGTTCCTGCAGTCCTTCGCGCCGCCACCGCGCATGCTGGTCTTCGGCGCGATCGACTACGCGGCCGCGGTGGCCCGTATCGGCGACTTCCTCGGCTACCGGGTCACCGTGTGCGACGCCCGCCCGGTGTTCGCCACGCCCAAGCGGTTCCCGGCGGGTGTGGAGGTGGTCGTGGACTGGCCGCACCGCTATCTGGAGCGCACCGGCACCGACGACCGCACGGTGATCTGTGTCCTCACCCACGACCCGAAGTTCGACGTGCCGCTCCTCGAGGAGGCGCTGCGCCGGCCGGCCGCCTACATCGGGGCGATGGGCAGCCGCCGTACCCACGCCGAGCGGCGCGAGCGGCTGACCGACGCCGGTCTGACCGAGGCCGAGCTGTCCCGGCTGCGCTCACCGCTCGGGCTCGACCTCGGGGCCCGTACGCCCGAGGAGGTCGCCGTGTCCGTCGCCGCCGAGATGGTCGCCCTGCGCTGGGGCGGCAGCGGGGCGCCGCTCACCGTGACGGCCGGGGCCATCCACCCGACCGCGGCCGTCTGACTGCGAGGAGAAGTCATGGAGCTGCAGCACGAGTTCACCGTCCCCGTCCCGGTCGACGACGCCTGGCACGCGCTCCTGGACATCGAACGCGTCGCCCCGTGTCTGCCCGGCGCGGCGGTGGAGGAGTACGACGGCACGACCGTGACCGGTTCGGTGAAGGTCAAGGTCGGCCCCGTCACCGTGACCTACCGGGGTACCGCCGTCTTCCAGGAGCAGGACGAGTCGGCGCACCGGATGGTGCTCGTGGCGAGCGGCCGGGAGACCCGCGGGCAGGGCACGGCCCGGGCGACGGTCACCGGCACGCTGACCGGGCGCGACGGCGGTACGGCGGTGTCGGTGCGGACCGATCTGACGGTGACCGGGCGTCCGGCGCAGTTCGGGCGCGGGGTGCTGGCGGAGGTGGGTGACCGGCTGGTGGGCCGGTTCGCGGAGTGCCTGGCCCAGCGGCTGGCCGAGCGACCCCCGGCCGAGGCGGAGCCGCAGCGGCCGGACGGCACCGCACCGGCGCCGCCCCGGCTCGTCCCCGCGGCGGCGCAATCACCCGGCGCGACCGAACCGGAACCGCTCCCCCGGAGCCAGGCCGGCCCCGCCTTCCCCGAGCCGGAACCCCTCGACCTGCTCCGCACGGCCGGGATGCCACTGGCCAAACGCGCGGCCGGCCTCACGGCGGTGATCGCACTGCTGGCCTGGGCGGGGACCCGGCTGAGACACCGGGACCGAAGGGGCCGCACCGCTTCCCGCCGATGACACCGGCCCGTCAACACGCCGGGCACCCGGCACGCCGGTGACCGGCAGCCTCGCAACACCTCGGGCACCCCGCACGCCGATGACCGGCAGCCCCGCAACACCTCGGGCACCCCGCACGCCGATGACCGGCAGCCCCGCAACGCCCCGGGCGCGCGCCCCTCACAGCCGTGACCGACAGCCCCTGCAGCCCCCGGGGGCGCGAGGAGCCGCGGGGAGGGGAGCTCAGACGTCGCCGGCGACCAGCGCGTGCAGATGCAGGTCGTGCCAGCCGTCCGTGTGCAGTTCGGCGCTGCGCAGGGTGCCCTCGAAGGTGTAGCCGGCCTTCTCGGCCACCCGGCAGGACGCCGGATTGGCGACGGCGTGGTACAGGCTCAGGCGGTGCAGACCGAGGTCGGCCAGGGCCCAGTCGCTCAGGCGCCGGGCCGCCTGGACGGCGACGCCGCCTCCACGCGCCTCGGGCAGCACCCAGTAGACGACTTCCGCGGTGCCGCGGGCGAGGTCGACGTCGTTGAGTCCGGCGAGGCCGACCGCGGCGTCGCCGAGGGGGGCGATCGCCCAGATCGCACCGGTCTCCGTGCGTCGGCGCTCGTGCAGGCGCTCGATGCGGGTGCGGGCCTGGTCGCGGCTGTCGACGCGGAAGAGGTTCCACTTGCTGATCGCCGGATCCCGCCCGGCCGTGTGCAGGGCGTCCGCGTCGGCGTCGGACAGGTGCCAGGGCCGCAGTTCCAGGCCGCCGGGCAGCGGCAGCACGGGCTGGTCGCCGTCGGCGAGCCGGCCTGCGGGTACGACGGCGGGTGCGCCGTGGCTGGAGATCATCGGGGCATGGTGCCACAGGCCGCTAGCCTCGCGGCAGGCGGTGCAGGGTCACGTCGGTGAGCGCTCCGTCGGCGACCGTCGCCGTGAGGTAGGTGCAGTGCGGCTGGCGGCGGCGGTCGGTCGGGGAGCCGGGGTTGAGCAGCCGCAGGCCGCCGGGTGCGGTGGTGTCCCAGGGGATGTGGCTGTGGCCGAAGACCAGCACGTCGAGGTCCGGGAAGCGGGCGGCGCAGCGGGCCTGGCGGTCCTGGGCCTGCCCGGTCTCGTGCACGACGCCGAAGCGCAGGCCGCCCAGTTCGGCGTACGCCACCTCGGGGAGCCGGGCGCGCAGGTCGGGGCCGTCGTTGTTGCCGTAGACCCCGATCAGCCGGCGGCTGCGGCTCTCCAGCAGGTCGAGGGTGGCGGTGTCGACCCAGTCCCCGGCGTGCACGACGACGTCCGCGTGCGGGAGTTCGGCGAGCAGCGGCTCCGGCAGCCGCTTGGCGCGCTTCGGCAGGTGGGTGTCGGACATGAGGAGGAGGCGCACGCCGTCAGCCTATGCGGGTCGCGAGGCCGGGCGGCGGATGCCGCCCAGAGCGCCGAGCACCCCCGCGCCCGCGCCGAGGGCCGTGGCGGCCGGGTGCCGGACCGGGGTCTCCCGCCAGGAGCGGGAGTGGGCGCTGTCGTCGAAGGCGCCGCGCGCGCCCTGGTCGCCGGCCGGGTCCGGTCGACCGGTTCGACCAGGCTGTCCGGGCCGGAGCCCCCGCCGGCCGCCGCGACGAGGGCCGAGGCGGTCGTCGCCCGGCGGGCCGCGCGGGGCGCGGCGATCACCCGGGTATTCGACAGGTAAAGCTGAACAGTTGCACCTGGACAGCTCACCCTGTTGGTTCTACGCTGACCGCATGGATCACATCTCCGAGTCGGCCGTCCGCGCCGCGCGCGACCTGCGCGTGGTGTTCAGCCGGCTGCGGCGCCGTATCCGCGAGATCGCCCAGGACGCCGACCTGACCCCGTCGCAGGAGTCGGCGCTCACCCTGGTCGGCAAGCACGGCGCGGCCACGGCCAGCGCGCTGGCAGCCGCCGAGGGCGTCCGGCCGCAGTCCATGGCCACCACCCTGGCCGGCCTGGAGCAGCACGGGCTGATCCGCCGCGCCCCGGACCCCGACGACGGCCGGCGTCAGCTGGTCACCCTCACCGACACCGGCCGGGCCCGCGTCGAGGGCAACCGGCAGGTGCGCGAGGAGTGGCTGGCCCGCGCCTTCCAGGACCGGTTCACCGACGAGGAGCGGCAGACGGTCCTCACGGCGCTGGAGCTGATGGAACGGCTGTCGCAGCCGTGATCGCGGTGGTCTGAGGAGGTACCCGGGTGCGCGCCGCGGCGCGGCAGGCGCACCCGGCGTTCCGAGAGCGCCGCGGATCCTCACAGACGTCGGCGCGCCGGGCGTGTGCGCCGCGACGGCGGTGCTCGTCCCGCGCCGCGCCGGTCCCGGCCGGGGCCGCACGCCCCGGCCCTGTTCACGCTCGCCGGCTCTCCCCTGCCGCCGGCGACGACATCGTCCGGCCGTTCCCACGGCCGGTCCCCCCCTCGAAAGGCCTGACCGACCCATGTCGCTCACCACTCTCGACCCCCGTACCGCCCTGGTCGCGATCGACCTGCAGAACGGCATCGTGGCCATGCCCACCCAGCCGTACCCGGGCGCGGACGTCGTGTCCCGCACGGCCGAACTCGCCGAGGCCTTCCGCGGCCACGGCCTGCCCGTGGTCCTCGTCCGCGTCTCGTTCGCGGCCGACGGGGCCGACGCCGTCCCCGGCCGCACCGAGCGCCAGCCGCGCGGGCTGGCATTCCCCGAGGGCTGGGACGTCGTCGTGGACGAGCTGTCCGGGCATCCCGGCGACATCCACGTCACCAAGCACAACTGGAGCGCCTTCCACGGCACCGACCTGGACGTCCAGCTGCGGCGCCGGGGCATCACCCAGATCGTGCTGACCGGCATCGCCACCAGCATCGGCGTCGAGTCCACCGCCCGCGACGCCTACGCGCACGGCTACCACGTCACCCTCGCCACGGACGCCATGGCCGACAGCGACCCCGCGGCGCACACGGGCAGCGTGGAGCGGATCTTCCCGCGGCTCGGTGAGAGCGGTACGACCGCCGAGGTCCTGGAGCTCCTCCGCAAGACCCACGCCTGACCGGCCGGCCCGGCCCGTGGCCGCCGGGGCACACGCACCGGCGGTGACGGGCCGAGGGAGCGGGCCCGGGGGGAACCGCAGCAGTCTCAGCGTGCGTCGCTGCGCCTCGGCGGTTCCCACCAGTGCCGGTTGTCGCGGTACCAGGCGACCGTCTCGGCCAGTCCGGTGGTGAAGTCGCGGCGCGGGCGGTAGCCGAGTTCGTCGCGGGCCTTGCTCCAGTCCACCGAGTAGCGCAGGTCGTGGCCCTTGCGGTCGGCCACGTACGCGACCCGGTCCCAGCCCGCACCGCACGCCTCCAGCAGCAGCCCGGTCAGGTCCCGGTTGCTCAGCTCGGTGCCGCCGCCGATGTTGTAGACCTCGCCGGGGCGGCCGTGGGTGCGCACCAGATCGACGCCCCGGCAGTGGTCGTCGACGTGCAGCCAGTCGCGGACGTGGCGCCCGTCGCCGTACGGGGGGACCGTGCGGCCCTCGAGGAGACGGGTGACGAAGAGCGGGATCACCTTCTCGGGGAACTGGCGCGGTCCGTAGTTGTTGGAGCAGCGGGTGATCCGGACGTCCAGGCCGTGGGTGTGGTGGTGGGCCAGTGCCAGCAGGTCGGAGGAGGCCTTGGAGGCGGAGTAGGGGGAGCTGGGGGCGAGCGGGTGGTCCTCCGTGCAGGAGCCGGTCTCGACGGAGCCGTAGACCTCGTCGGTGGAGACGTGCACGAACGGGCCGACGCCGTGCCGCAGGGCCGCGTCCAGCAGGGTCTGGGTGCCGAGGACGTTGGTGCGGACGAACTCGCCCGCGCCCTCTATCGACCGGTCGACGTGCGACTCGGCGGCGAAGTGCACCACCTGGTCGGTGCCGGACATCAGCTTGTCGACCAGCCCGGCGTCGGTGATGTCGCCGTGCACGAAGTCGAGGCGCGGATGGCCCGTCGGCAGGTTGCCGAGCGTGCCGGCGTAGGTGAGCTTGTCCAGCACGGTGACGCGGGGGGCGTCCGGGGCGTCGCCGGCCAGGAGCGTGCGGACGTAGTGGGAGCCGATGAAGCCGGCGGCGCCGGTGACGAGAAGGTTCATGAACGTATCCGGACCTGCCGTGGTCGTGCGCGGGACGAGGCGGCGGGCCTCGGTACTCCGTCCGCCGAGGCCGCCTCGGGCCACCGGCCGGCCGGGGGCCCGGGCCTCGCCCACGACACCCTAACGGGCGGGGCCGGGAGCGTCGTGCGCTTCCCGGCCCCGCCCGCCGTCCGGCGATCTTCCCGGCAACCGACCGGCGTCCGGACGTCTGCCCGGGCCCGACAGGCCGTCCGGACGCCGCTCGGCCGCGCCGGCCGCCCGGACGTCTTCCCGGCCGCGCCGGCCGTCCGGCCGCGCCGTCTCCCGTCGGTTTCGCGCTCAGTCCTCGCCGCGCACGATGTTGTCCTCGGCCGGGGCGCCCCCGGGCCGGTCGGAGGTGCGCTCCAGGACGGCGGGGACGCAGGTGCGCGGGCCGCGGCTCGCGCACCGCTGGGCCTCCGCCCAGCCGGTCTCGACAGGAGCTGTTGCGGGTTTCTCGGTCAGCTGCGCGGTCACGTCATCCATCTTCCTTCTGCGCCGAATGTACGGTTTCGGGTCCCCGCCCCGCACAGCGGCAAACCCGGGACCGGCGACAGCGGGTCAGGTCTGACCGCCGCCGCCCCCGCCGAAGGAGCCACTGGAACCGGGCGACCATCGCGAGCGCTGCTGGTCGTCGGCGCGCTTGGTGCCGACGTTGCCGAGCTGGTGCGGGGTGAGCCGTTCGCTGTTGTCGGCGGCCCGGGGCACCTCGTCCGGCTCGCGCCGCTCCTGGACCTCGTGCACCGGTCCGGAGGGCGGCATCGTGGGCTGCTCGTCGGGCCGGGGCGGCCCCGGTTCGCGCCGGCGCACCTTGCTCCCCAGCCGGAAGGCCCAGATCAGTCCGGCGACGCAGGCCAGCCCCGCGACGAGAATGATGACGTATCCGAACACCTGCACGCCCGCGGCTGATTCGTACATGGCAGTTTCCATGGGCCACGGGTACCCGGGGCCCGGCCGGGGATGCCCGGGCCGGTGGTCTTCAGCCGATCAGCGCAGGGGTCCGCACGCACCACGCCCGGGTGCAGGGCGTGGCGTGTTCGGGCCTCCGGCCGCCCGGGAGTAGCGTCGCCCGCGATGACCGAATCGCCGCAGATGTCAGAGATCCTGGAGATCACCGCCCGGTACACGGCGCCCGCTCCGCGCCCGGGCCGGGCCCTGCTGCGGTGGGTGTCCACCACCGACCACAAGGTGATCGGCCGCTTCTACATGGTCACGGCGTTCTGCTTCTTCCTGCTGGCCGGGGTGCTCGCGCTCGGCATGCGCGCCGAACTGGCCCGGCCGGGTCTGCAGCTGCTGAGCAGAAACGGCTACGACCAGTTCCTCACCATCCACGGCACGATCATGATGCTGCTGTTCGCGACGCCGATGTTCGCCGGGTTCGCCAACGCCGTGATGCCGCTGCAGATCGGCGCCCCCGACCTGGCGTTCCCGCGGCTGAACGCGCTGTCGTACTGGATGTACCTGTTCGGCGGGCTGATGGTGGTGTCGGGGTTCCTGGTGCCGGGCGGGGCGGCGGCGTTCGGCTGGTTCGCCTACGCGCCGCTGAACAGCGCCTACTTCTCCCCCGGTGCGGGCGGTGACCTGTGGGTCATGGGGCTGGTGGTGTCGGGCGTGTCGACGACGCTGACCGCGGTGAACTTCCTCGCCACGGTCATGTCGCTGCGCGCACCGGGCATGACCGTGTTCCGGATGCCCATGTTCACCTGGAACGTGCTGTTCACCTCGATCCTGATCCTGCCGGCGTTCCCGGTGCTCACCGCGGCCCTGCTGGCGCTGGAGGCGGACCGCAAGTTCGGGGCGCACGTCTTCGACGCGGCGAACGGCGGCGCGCTGCTGTGGCAGCACCTGTTCTGGTTCTTCGGGCATCCCGAGGTCTACATCGTGGCACTGCCGTTCTTCGGGATCGTCTCGGAGATCATCCCGGTCTTCTCCCGGAAACCGCTGTTCGGCTATCTGCCCATGATCGGGGCGACGACCTCGATCACCATGCTGTCGGCGGTGGTGTGGGCGCACCACATGTTCGCCACCGGCGCGGTGCTGCTGCCGTTCTTCTCGGTCATGTCCTTCCTGATCGCGGTGCCCACGGGCATCAAGTTCTTCGCCTGGATCGGGACCATGGTCCACGGGTCGGTCTCGTTCGAGACGCCGATGCTGTGGTCGCTGGGTTTCCTGGTGTCGTTCCTGCTGGGCGGGCTGAGCGGGGTGCTGATCGCCGCTCCGCCGCTCGACTTCCACCTGACCGACTCGTACTTCATCGTGGCGCACCTGCACTACGTGCTGTTCGGCACGGTGGTGTTCGCGATGTTCGCCGGGTTCTACTTCTGGTGGCCGAAGTTCACCGGGAAGATGCTGGACGAGCGGCTCGGCAAGGTGCACTTCTGGCTGCTGTTCCCGGGATTCCAGCTGACGTTCCTGGTGCAGCACTGGCTCGGCGAACAGGGGATGCCCCGCCGGTACGCGGACTATCTGCCGGAGGACGGCTTCACCCTGCTCAACACGCTGTCGTCGGCGGGCGCGTTCCTGCTGGGCGTGTCCACGCTGCCGTTCCTCTACAACGTCTGGCGCACGGCGGCCAAGGCCGAGAAGGTCCTCCTCGACGACCCCTGGGGGTGGGGGCGCGGCCTGGAGTGGGCGACGTCCTGCCCGCCGCCCCGGCACAACTTCGTGGCGCTGCCCCGGATCCGGTCGGAGTCGCCCGCCTTCGACCTGAACCATCCGGAGGTCGGGACCCCGGCCGGCGAGGAGAGCGCGCGATGAAGGCGGAGGCGATGCTGTTCGGCGGGGTGGCGCTGTTCTTCGGGGGCTCCGCCGCCCTGTACGGGCTGTGGTCGCGGGACGAGACGGGCACCACCGCGCTGGTCGTGGCGTGCGGGATGGCGGCGCTGGTCGCCTTCTTCTGCCTGGTCCAGTACCGGCGCCGGGGCACGCGTCCGCAGGACCGCCCCGACGCCGCGGTGGCCGACGGGGTCGGTCCGGTGGCGTTCTTCCCGGACGAGAGCGTCTGGCCGGTCGTCACCGCGTTCGGCTTCGCGGTGACGGCCGCCGGCGTCGTCTTCGGGCTGTGGCTGTTCCTCATCGGGCTGGGCGTTCTGGCTCGCGGCGTGGGCGGGCTGGTGTTCCAGTACGCGCGACGGTGAGCGGTCTGCGCGGAGCGCCGGGCCGGAAGCTCTGGACGGGCTCGTGGTCGTCCTCGTAGCCGCCCGCGACGTTCTGGCGGATCTCCCCGGTGGGCACGCCCGCTGCCAGGCGTTCGCCTTCGGCCCGGGTCAGGGCCCGGCACAGCCACCGGGTCACCAGGAACGCGAGGACGGGCGCCACCACGAGGGCGACGCGCAGCACCCAGGTCAGCGCGTCGAGGGAGACACGGAAGGTCAGGGCGATGATGTCGTTGCCGCCGGCCAGCAGCAGCACCGCGTAGAAGACGGTGCCCGCCACGCCGAGGCCGGTGCGCACGGGACGCTCGCGGGGCCGGTCGCACAGATGCTGCTCACGGTGCCACTCCCCCGTCAGGCGCTGCTCAACGAACGGGTAGGCGTAGAGCGCGGCGAACAGCAGGCCGGGCAGGACGACGGCCGGGAGCAGCACGTTCCACATGAGGGTGTGCCCGGCGATGTTCGTCTCCCACGGCGGTACGAGCCGCAGCGCGCCCTCCAAGAAGCCGACGTACCAGTCGGGCTGGGAGCCGGTGGAGACCAGGTCCGGGCGGTAGGGGCCGTAGGTCCAGACCGGGTTGACCTGGGCGAGGCCGGACAGCAGCACGGTGACGCCGAAGACGGTCAGGGCCAGCCCGGTGGAGGTGGCGGTGAACTGCGGGAAGAGGGGTTTGCCGATGACGTTGCGCTGGGTGCGGCCGGGGCCCCGCCACTGGGTGTGCTTGAGGTGGAAGACCAGGATCAGATGCACCGTCACGAGCGCGACGAGGACGCCGGGGAGCAGCAGGATGTGCGCCGGGTACAGGCGGGTGATGATGTCGTGGCCCGGGAACTGGCCGCCGAAGGCGAAGAAGGCGACGTACGTGCCCACCACGGGGATCGACAGCATGATGCCGTGTGCGATGCGCAGTCCGGTGCCGGAGAGCAGGTCGTCGGGGAGCGAGTAGCCGGCGAAGCCCTCGGCGAGGGAGATCACGAACAGGGTCAGCCCGATGACCCAGTTCAGCTCGCGCGGCCGGCGGAACGCGCCGGTGAAGAAGATCCGCAGCATGTGCAGGCCGATCGCGCCGACGAAGACGAGCGCGGCCCAGTGGTGGGTCTGCCGCATCAGCAGCCCGCCGCGCACGTCGAAACTGATGTGCAGGGTGGAGTCGAAGGCGGCCGACATGCGCACGCCGCGCAGCGGCGTGTACGGGCCCGTGTAGACGACCTCGCGCATCTCCGGCTGGAAGAAGAACGTCAGCCACACGCCGGTCAGGACCAGCACGAGCAGGCTGTAGAGGGCGATTTCGCCGAGGAAGAAGGACCAGTGCTCGGGGAAGGCCTTGCGCAGCAGCGAGCCGCCCTCGACGACGGGCAGCCGGGCGTCGGCCGCGTCCACGAGCCGTTCGGCGCGGTGGCCGGCTCGGCTCACGGCTCCTCCGTGGCGGCGGCCCGCTCCACCTCGGCTTCCACCTCGGCCCGCGGCCGGCCCGTCTCCTTGGCGTACTCACTGACCGCGGTCTGCACGTCGCGGGCCAGGTCGCGCCAGGCCCGCAGGGCGGTCTCGTAGGTGCCCGACTGGGCGCCCGTCATCCGCCGGTCGGCCGGCGGGCCGTAGGTCTCCCGCAGTTCCTCGACCGTGGCGCCGGCCGCGTCGGCCGCGCGCTGCTTCTGCACCAGTTCTTGGAAGGTGTGTGCCACACCAACCGACCCTAGGCACGGGTCGCGCGGCGCGCCCGCCGAACCGGACTGAACGGCCCTCACCCGTACCCCGAGTGGCGGGTCGCCGGGCCGGCACGAGATCCGAGTGGCGGGGCGGCCGGCCGGCACCGAGTGGCGGGGTCGGTCGGCCGGCACGAGATCCCAGTGGCGGGGTCAGTCGCCCGGTACGAGGTCCGCCCACACCTGCTTCCCGCCGCTGACCGGGATCGTGCCCCACGCCGCCGACACGGCCTCCACCAGCAGGATGCCCCGGCCGCCCGTGGCCTCCCAGCCGATGCCGGCCGGCTTGACGGGGCTGCGCGGCGAGGAGTCGGCGACGGCGAGCCGCAGCCGGTGGTGGACCAGGCTCATGTCGAGCCGCACCGGGCCGCCGGTGTGCACGAGGGCGTTGGTGACGAGTTCGGAGACCACCAGCAGGGCGGCGTCGAGGGTGCCCTGGGCGACGCCCCAGGCGCGCAGGGTGCGCCGGGTGAACCGGCGGGCGTGCCGCACGGCCTCCGGCACCCGCCACACCGTCCAGCTCTCCCGCAGCGGCCGTACGGCCATGCCGTCGTAGCGCGTCAGCAGCAGGGCCACGTCGTCGCCGCGGTCGGCGCCGGTGAGCAGGGCGTCGGCGACCAGCCCGAGATGGGCGGGGTCGGCGGCCGACAGCCGGGCGGCGAGCCGTTCCATGCCCTCGTCGATGTCGGTCTCGGCGGACTCCACCAGGCCGTCGGTGGTGAGCGCGATCACCGTGCCGGGCCTGAGCCCGAGCGGGGTCATCGGGTACTCGGCCTGGCTCGTCACGCCCAGCGGCGGCCCGCCCTCGGCCTGCACGATCTCGGTGGAGCCGTCCGGGTGGCGCAGCACGGGCTGCACGTGGCCCGCCCGCACGCACAGGGCGGTGCCCTGCTCCATGTCGACGTCGACGTAGGCGCAGGTGGCGAAGAGGTCGGTCTCCATGTCGAGCAGCAGCCGGTTGGCGTGCGCGACGACGACGTCCGGGGGGTGGCCCTCGGCGGCGTAGGCGCGCAGCGCGGTGCGCATCTGGCCCATCAGGGTGGCGGCGCCCGCGTTGTGGCCCTGGACGTCGCCGATGACCAGGGCCACGTGGTTGTCGGCGAGCGGGATCACGTCGTACCAGTCGCCGCCGACCTCCAGGCCGGCGGTGGTGGGCAGATAGCGGGCGACGGCGACCGCGCCGGGCAGCCGGGGCAGGCGGCGGGGCAGCAGGGTGCGCTGGAGCATGCCGACGAGTTCGTGTTCGGCGTCGAAGGCGTGGGCGCGCAGCAGGGCCTGCCCGGTCAGGCCGGCGCAGGCGGTGAGCAGGGCGCGTTCGTCGGGGCCGAAGGCGTGCGGGCTGTCCCAGCCGATCAGGCAGGCGCCGGCCATGCGGCCGCCGGCGGGCAGCGGCAGCACCGCGAGGCCGCCCGGACCGACCTCGGCGAGAGCCGGCTCCAGGGCGCTGCCGGCGGGCCAGATCCGGGCCCGGCCCTCGCGCAGCGCGGCGGCCAGCGTGGGCATGGCGCGCACCGGCGCGTCGGGCCACTCGGTACGCCATTCGCTGCGCCACACCTCGGGCCAGGCCTCGGCCTCGGGCGGGTCGAGGACCGTGACCACCAGCCGGTCGTTGTCCAGTTCGGCGACGGCGATCCGGTCGGCCTGCAGTGGCCTGCGCAGCGCGGCCACGACGGCCTGGCCGACGTCCCTGACGGTGCCCGCGATGGCGAGGGCGGCGGCGAGGCGCTGGACACGGGCCACGTCCGTGACGTCGGAGCGCAGGGTGGAGGCGTCGGCGACGGTACCGACGAGGCGGGCCGCACGGCCCTGGCCGGCGGGCAGCATCCGGCCGCGCAGTCTCAGCCACTTGGGCGGGCCGGAGGGCTGCACGACGCGGAACTCCAGCTCGCGGTCGCCGATGGACATGTGGTCGGCCTCGACCACGGACATCAGCGCGGGCAGGTCCTCGGGCACGGTGAGCCCGAGCAGGCTCTCCACCCGGCCGTCGAACTCCTCCCGGCCGATGCCGAACAGGCGCAGGATCACGTCACCGACCTCGACCCGGCCGGTGTCCATGGCGAGACTGAAGGCGTCCGGGGTCAGTTCGCCGGTGTCCTCGGCGAAGCCGGCCGCGGCGGGTACGGCGATCGCCCGGGCGACCAGCTCCAGAACGGCGCGGTCGTCGGCGCCGAAGCCGTCGGGGTGCTCGGTGACGGCCAGCAGGCAGCCGCCGCCCGCCGGACCGAGCGGCTGGACCGCCACGGAGAACTCGCCGGACGGGGTGCGCCGCGCCTCGGGGCCGCCGGCCAGTTCCGCGGGGCCGAGCCACAGCGGCCGCCCGGTGCGATGAACCTCGGCGACGGGGGACGCGCCGGCGGCCGGATAGCCGTCGCGCAGCCCGTACAGGGTGCGCGGCAGCCCCGCGGACTCGGCGAGGCACAGGTGGGAGGGGTCGCCGCCGGGCGTGTACACCCCGGCGAAGGCGGCCCCGGCGAGTACGAGGGCCTGTTCCAGGACGCGGCGGAGCCGGTCGGGGGCGGCGGGCGACGCGGTGAGCGTGTACAGAGCGGCTTCGGCACGCTCCGGCGCCGTTCTCGTTCCGCTGATCGCAGCGCCCTCACTCACCACGTCGCCATTACAGCGCGTACGGGCCGTCCGCGCAGCCCCGCTGACGTGAGGGCTTGTCCCGGATGCCCCGGCTGCCGCCGGCGGCGACCGCGGCGACGCCGACCAGGACGGTGAAGGCGAGCATCGCCGTGCCGCCGCTCCAGCGGCCCAGCAGGGCTCCCGCCAGGGTGGGGGCCAGGGCCGCCGCCGAGCCGGCGGCCAGGAGGATCACGCTGACCACGCGGCCCTGCAGAGCGTCGGGGGTGACCGCGGCCTGGTGGCCGAAGAGGGCGGCGTTGGCGGTGGGCCCGAGGAAGACGGCGGCGGCCAGCGGCACCGCGGCGAGGATCGTGGTGGACAGCAGCGCGCTGACCGCCATCAGCGCGGCGGTGGTCCAGCAGAGCACGGTGAGCAGTACGGGCAGCCGCAGCATGCGCTGCAGGACCGGCGCGGCGAAGGCGCCGAGGAGGCCGCCCGCCGCGAAGATCGTGCCGGCGAGGCCGACCAGGAACGGCGGCAGTCCGGCGCGTCTGAGCGAGAGGGTCAGTGCGAAGACCGTACCGGTGAACGCCATGTTGAGCGGCGCGGCGATCAGCAGCAGAGCACGCAGGAACGGGTGGCGCAGCACGAACCGCACACCCTCTGCGGCCGACGCGCCCGCGGACGGCGGGCCTTGCTGCCGGGGCTGTTGGAGGGGCTGCCGCACCCGGAGGACGGCCGCAAGCGAGAGCAGGAAGCTGAGCGCGTTGCCGGCGAAGGGCAGGGCCCGGCCGATCCCGAACAGCAGGCCGCCCAGCGGCGGGCCGGCCAGCGAGGTGCCGTAGGCGCGCGCCTCGTTGCGGGCCACCGCGTCGGCGAGCTGGCCGGGGCGTACCAGACTGCGGATCGCGGCGTGCTCGGCGGTGCTGAAGACGGCCGTCGCGGCGGCGCTGCAGGCCACCACGGCGACGATCACGGCGAGGTGGGCCGAGCGCGCCAGGAGCAGACAGGCGAGCAGGGTGAACAGGGCCAGCCGGACGAGGTCGGAGACGATCATCAGCCGGCGCCGGTCGAAACGGTCGGCGAGGACACCCGCCGGCAGCCGGCAGACCATGGTGACGGCGAGGCCGGTGGTGCCGACGAGTCCGGCGCGCGCCGGTGAACCGGTCTGCTGCAGGACCAGCAGCGGCACCGCCAGGTCCGTCATGGCGCCGCCGAGGTCCGACAGGCACTGGCCGGCCCACACCAGGTTGAAGTCGCGGTTGCGCCACAGGCTCGGCGGCCGTCCGGTGTCCGGCGCGCCGGTGCCGTCCCCGGCGAGCGGCGGCCGGGTCACACCGGGTCCGCGCTGCGCGGTGCACCCGCCGCATCCGCCACCGTGTCCACGGTCCTCGCGGTGCCTGCCGTCTCCACGGTCCTAGCGGTGCCTGCCGTGTCCGCGGTGCCTGCCGCCAGGTTCTCCGCGCCGACCACCGGATGCGCCTCGTCCGCGGCCGAGTCGGCCTCACCCGCCATCGAATGCGCCCTGCGAGCCGCCATGTTCGCCACGCCCGCCACCGGATCGGCCGTGCGCACCGCCAGGTTCGCCACGCCCGCCACATGATCCGCCGTGCCCGCCGCCAGGTTCGCCACGCCCACCACCGGGTTCGCCGTGTCCGCCGCCGGGCTCGCCACGCCCGCCACTGGATCGGCCGTGCGCGCCGAGAGGTTCGCCGCGCCCGCCACCTGATCCACCGTGTCCGCCGCCGGGCTCGCCGCGCCCACCACCGGATCCGCCGTCCGCTGCGGGTGGTCCGCGGCGGGGGTGCCGGTCGTCGCGGTGGTCGCCGTCCTCGTGGGGACGACCAGCAGCCTGGTCACGGAGCCGTCGTCGGCGACGACGTCGCGCACATGACGGAAGCCCAGGCGCCGGCACATCGTCAGACTCGCGGTGTTGTCGGCGCCCACCATGCCGTAGGCCTCGTCGACCCCGAGGTGGTCGGCGGCGTGGCGGAGCAGGCCGCGCACCACCTCGCCGCCCAGCCCGCGGCCCCAGTGTTCGGGGACGAGCGCGGTGACGAGTTCGTGGCCGTCGACGTTGCCGGTCCTCTTCACCTCGGCGTGGCCGACGTACGCGCCCTGGAGCCACAGGCCCCACACGTCGAAGCGGTTCTGCGGGTAGACGTCGGTGAGGATGGCCCGGAACAGGGCGCGGATGTCGGCTTCGGGCACGAGGTCCTGGCCCATCCAGCGGCACACCTCCTCGTTGCGCAGCAGCGCGACGAAGGCGTCCTCGTGTTCGGGGCGGTAGGGCAGGAACTCCAGGCGCTCGGTGCGCAGTACGGGGGTCATGGCGGGCTCCTCGGAGGCGGTGCGTCATGGTGGGGCCGAGGGCGGTGGGGCGCCGGTACGGCGGGACTGCGGGCGGTGGGGGGGGCCGCCGGGCCGGCCCGGTGCGGCCGGCCCGGCGTGGTGGTGCCGGGCCGGCAGCCGGTCAGGCTTCGGCGTTCTCCATGCGCTCGCGCAGGCTGCGCGGGCGCATGTCGGTCCAGACCTCGTCGACGTAGGCGGAGCACTCGGTCTCGGTGCCCTCCTTGCCGACGGTCTGCCAGCCGGCGGGCACCTCGACGTCGACGGGCCACAGGGAGTACTGGTCCTCGTCGTTGCGCAGCACCTGGTAGCGGGTGTTCTCGTCCATGTCACGTTCCTTCACGGTGGTCGTTTCGGGTGGTCGCGGGCCGCGGCGAGCGGGTTCGGAGCGCGCGGGGTGGGGCGCGCGGGGTCGGGGCGCGCGGTGAGCGGGGTTCGTGCCGGGCCGGCCGCCTGGGCGGCACGGCCCGGGGCCGTGGAGTCCTCACCGGCCTCCCCGGGCGTGGCGGGCGATGTGCCGCAGGGCGTCGGCGAACTCCTCGGCGACCCGGCGGACGGTCCCGGTGTCGTGCACGGCGGGCCGGTGGTGCCAGCTGAAGGCGAGGCGGCCGTGCTGCACCGCGCCCACCACCTCCAGCAGGTGCGATCCGGGGTCCCGGGGGTCGTGGTCCTGCCCGAAGGAGCCGTGCTCGGCGCGCACCAGGCCGCTGCCCCGGGTCTCGGGGCCGGAGTCCCACTGGCCGAGGTAGTTGAACACCACCTGTCCGTGCGCGCCGGAGCCCAGACGCTCGCGGATCCCGGGCGGCCCGAAGGTGCGCAGGGCGCCGAAGCCGAGACCGTTGCCGGGGACGGCGCGCAGCTGGCGGCGCACCGACTTCACCAGGGACCGCCAGTCCCGCTCGGCGCCGGGGCCGGCGGGGTCGGGCACCTGGAGGGCGACCGGGTGGACGGTGGTGAACCAGCCGACCGTGCGGGACAGGTCGACGCCGTCGAGGAGGTCCTCGCGGCCGTGCCCTTCGAGGTCGAGGCGGACCCGGTCGTGCCCGGTCCAGCGGGCCAGGGACAGGGCGAGGGCGGCGAGCAGGACGTCGTTGACCCGGGTGCGGTAGGCCGTGGGCGCCGAGCGCAGCAGGGCCGCCGTGTCCTCCTCGTCCAGTTCCACGCCGACCACCGCGGTGCGCGCCGTCTCGGCCCCGGACGGCGCGTCCGCCGGGGCGGGCTCGGCGCGTACGGCCTCCTCCCAGTAGGGCAGTTCGTGGTCCAGGCCGCCCTCGGCGACGTGCGCCGACAGTTTCATGGACCAGGCGCGGAAGCTGGTGGTGCGTTCCCCGAGGGTGACGGGGCCGCCCTCGGCGGCCTGCCGGTAGGCGGTCTCCAGGTCGTCGCGCAGGATGCGCCAGGACACCGCGTCGATCACCAGGTGGTGGGCGACGAGCAGGAGGAAGACGGGCCGGTCCGCGTCCCCGGTGAACAGGGCCGCCCGCAGGTGCGGGCCGCGGGCCAGGTCGAAGCTCGCGTGCAGGTCGTCGGCGGCCTTCTGCATGGCCGCGTCGGCCTCCTCGGCGGACAGGCCCGTCAGGTCGTGGCGCACGAGGACGTCGTGGCTCCGTGCGGGTGGCGGGTTGAACTGGTGCCAGCCGTTCTCGTCCCGGGTGAAGCGCATGCGCAGGGCGTCGTGGTGCTCCAGCAGGGCTTCGAGGCCGCGGCGCAGGGCGTCCGGGTCGGGGGTGCCGTCGAGTTCGAGCAGCGCCGACTGGTTGAAGTGGTGGTGGGCGGCGCGCGGGGTGTTCAGGAACCAGTCCTGGATGGGGGTGAGCGGTACCTCGCCCGTGACCGGTCCGTCCTCGGTGCCGCGCGGCGCGGTGCGGACGACGGCGGCCAGTTCGGCCACGGTCTGGTGCGTGAACAGGTCCCGGGTGGCCAGGTGCAGGCCGTCCCTGCGCAGGCGCGAGACGACCTGCATGCTCAGGATGGAGTCGCCGCCGAGCGCGAAGAAGTTGTCGTCGGCGCCGACGTCCTCGATGCCGAGCACGTCGGCCCAGATCCGGGCGATCCGGCGCTCGGTCTCGGTGCGGGGCGCGGTACGCGGTCCGTCGGCCGCCTGGGCGGTGCCGGGGGCCGGCAGGGCGCGCCGGTCGAGCTTGCCGTTCGGGGTGAGCGGCAGCCGCTGCAGCGGTACGAAGAGCGCCGGCACCATGTGCGGGGGCAGTTGGTGCGCCAGGTGTTCCCGCAGCTCGCCGACGGGCACGCCCGTGTCGGCCGGGTCCGCCGGCACGAGGTAGGCCACGAGCCGGGCCGGTCCGGCGCCGGCGCCTTCCTTCGGCGCGTCGGTGCGGACGAGGACGACCGCGTCCCGCACCAGCGGGCTGCGGCGCAGCGCGCTCTCTATCTCGCCCGGCTCGATGCGGAAGCCGCGCAGCTTGACCTGCTCGTCGACGCGTCCGGCGAAGCGGAGTTCACCGTCGGCGGTCCACCGCACCAGGTCGCCGGTGCGGTACATCCGCTCCCCCGGCGCGCCGAACGGGTCGGCGACGAACCGCCGGGCGGTGAGCCCGGGCCGGCCGAGGTAGCCGCGGGCGAGGCCGGGGCCCGCCACGTACAGCTCCCCGGTGACGCCGGGCGGGACCGGGCGGAGGGCGGCGTCGAGGACGTGGATCCGGGTGGCGCCGGAGGGACGGCCTATGGGCGGGGCGCCGGCGCCGGGCGACAGGGGGCCGGTCCAGGTGGCGACGACGGTGGCCTCGGTGGGTCCGTAGGAGTTGATCATCCGCCGGCCGGGTGCCCAGGTCTCCACCAGGTCGGCCGGGCAGGCCTCGGCGCCGACGATGAGGGTGCGCAGTCCGGGCAGGGTGGCCGCCGCCTGGGGCTGGACGGTGGCGAGGGCCGCCGGGGGGATCAGGGTGTGGCTGATGCGGCGCGTGGCGAGCACCTCGGCCAGCCGTTCCCCGACGAGCGGGCCCTCCTCCCCCGTCACCAGGGCGGCTCCGCTGAGCAGCGACGTGCACAGTTCCAGCACGGAGGCGTCGAAGCTGGGCGAGGCGAACTGCAGCACCCGGTCGCCGGGGCCGGCCGCGTACCGTTCGGCCGCGGCCGCGGCGAAGGAGGACAGGCCCCGGTGGGTGACCGTCACGCCCTTGGGGGTGCCGGTCGAGCCCGAGGTGTAGATGACGTAGGCGGGGTGGCCGGGGGTGAGGGGGGCGGTGCGGTCGGCGTCCGTGGGGGCCGTGTCCGGTCCCTCGGCGGCCCACACCGCGGCCGGGTCGTCGAGCACCAGGTGGGCGCCCGCGTCCCGGACCATGAACTGCCGCCGCTGTGCCGGGTAGTCGGGGTCCACGGGCAGGAAGGCGCCGCCGGCCTTGGTGACGGCGAGCTGGGCCAGCACGGTCGCCGCCGAGCGGGGCAGGGCCAGGGCCACGATCCGCTCGGGTCCGACGCCGTCCCGGATGAGGCGGTGCGCGAGCCGGTTGGCCGCCCGGTCCACCTCCGCATAGGTCAGTTCCCGGTCGCCGTCCACCAGTGCCACCGCGTCCGGGGTACGGGCGGCCTGCCGCTGGAACAGCTCCGGCAGGGTCGTCTCGGGCACCGGGCGGAACGTGCCCCGTCCCTGGTCGAGCAGGGTCTTCAGCTCGTCGTCCGAGGTCAGCGGCAGGGCTCCGAGGGGGCGTTCGGGGTCTTCGGCGACGGCGGCCAGCAGGCTGCCGAGCTGGGCGGCCATCCGTTCGGCCGTGCCGGCGTCGAACAGGCCGGTGTTGTAGGTGAGCAGGCCGTGCAGCGCGCCGGAGGCGGTCTCGGCGAACTCCAGGGTGAGGTCGAACGCCGCCTGCTGCGACTCGGGTTCGACGTCGGTGACGTCCAGGCCGGGCAGGTCGAGGTCGGCCGCCGGGGTGTTCTGCAGGACGACCATGACCTGGAAGAGCGGGCTGCGGCTGGTGTCGCGGACCGGCTGAACCTCGTCCACCACCCGCTCGAACGGCACGTCCTGGTGGGCGAAGGCGTCCAGAACGGTCTGCCGCACCGCGGTGAGGAACTCGGCGAAGGGCCGCTGGGTCTCCACCCGCGAGCGCAGCACCAGGGTGTTGACGAAGAACCCGACGAGTCCCTGGGTCTCGGCCCGGTCGCGGCCGGAGGTGACGGTGCCGACGGCGATGTCCGTGGTGCCGGACAGCCGGGCGAGATAGGCCTGGGCGGCGGCGACCAGCGTGGTGAACAGGGTGGTCCCCCGCTCCCGGGCGAGCCGGGTCAGGCGCCGGGCGGTCCGGGCCGGCACCAGCAGGGGGGTGCTCGCCCCGTCGCCGGTGCGCACCGGGGGCCGGGGCCGGTCGGTGGGCAGTTCCAGCGGTTCGGTGCCGGCCAGGTGCTCCTTCCAGTAGGCGAGCTGCTCGTCGGTGCCGGTGCCGCCGGCGGTGCGCTGCCAGTGGGCGTAGTCGGCATACTGCACCGGCAGCGCCGGCAACTCCTGCCCCGGCATGCCGATTTCGGCTCGGTACAGCTGGGCCAGGTCGCCGAACAGCACCGAGGTGGACCAGCCGTCGGTGACGATGTGGTGCAGGGTGAGCCCGAGGACGTGGTCGTCGTCGGCCAGCCTCACCAGGGCGGTGCGCAGTAGCGGCCCCCGGCGCAGGTCGAAGGGGCGGGTGCGGTCGTCGGCGAGCAGGCGGCGCAGGGCCGGTTCGCGCTCCTGTGCGGGCAGGCCGGTCAGGTCGCGCAGGGGCAGGGGGACGTCCTGGGGCGGATGGACGATCTGGACACCGCGGCCGTCGACGCTGTCGAAGGTGGTGCGCAGTGACTCGTGCCGGGCCACCAGGGCGTCGAGCGCGGCGCCGAGTGCGCCGGTGTCCAGGGTGCCGCGCAGCCGCAGGGCGAGGGCGGTGACGTACTCGGCGCCGCCGGGCGTGAACTCCTCCAGGAACCAGAGGCGTTGCTGGGCGTACGACATCGGGGCCACCGCGTCGCGGGCCACCGGCACGATCGCCGGCCGGTGCGCGGGCCGCGTCCCGGAGACGAGGCGGGCCAGGCCGGCGGGGGTGGGGTGGGTGAACACGGCGCGGGGTGTGAGGTCGGTGGCGAAGACCTCGGCGAGGCGGGAGGCCAGCCGGATGCTGAGGATGGAGTCACCGCCGAGCCGGAAGAAGTCGTCCTCCACGCCGGGTGGTTCGATGCCCAGCACCTCCGCGAAGACCTCCGCCGTACGGCGCTCGGTGTCGTCGCGGGGCTCGATCCGCTCCTGTCCGGCCAGGCTCTGCGGTGCTGGGAGGGCGGCGCGGTCGACCTTGCCGTTGCCGCTGAGCGGCAGGGCGTCGAGCGGGACGAAGGCGGTGGGCACGAGGTAGTCGGGCAGGGCGCGGCCCGCGAAGGCGGCCAGCCGGGCCGGATCCTGTCCGGCCGGCCCGACCACGTAGGCCACGAGCCGCTTGACGCCCGGCCGGTCCTCGCGGGCCAGCACGGCCACGTCCGCGACGTCCGGGTGGGCCGCGAGCGCGGCCTCCACCTCGCCGGGCTCCACCCGGAAGCCGCGGATCTTCACCTGGTCGTCGGCCCGGCCGAGGAACTCGACGGTGCCGTCCCGGCGCCGCCTGGCCAGGTCGCCGGTGCGGTACATACGGGCCCCGGGCGGGCCGCAGGGGTCGGCGGGGAAGCGGGCCGCGGTGTCGCCGGGGCGGCCCAGGTAGCCGCGCGCCACGCCCTCGCCGGCCAGGTACAGTTCGCCGGCGCAGCCCGGCGGGACGGGCCGCAGCCGGCCGTCCAGGACGTGGACGCGCATGTCGTCCAGGGGGCGCCCGATGGGCACGGTGTCCGGCACCGCGGTCGCGTCGCTGAGGGCGAAGGAGGTCGCGAAGGTGGTCGTCTCGGTGGGGCCGTAGCCGTCCACCACGCTCAGGCCCGGGCAGGCGGCCAGCACCCGGCGCACGGCCGCGGCCGGGACCACGTCACCGCCGGTCCACACCTGGGCCAGGCCGCGGAAGCAGTCCGGCGCGTCCTGTGCGAGCAGCCGGAAGAGTCCGGCGGTCAGCCACAGGGCGGTCAGCCCGCCGTCGGCGGCGAGGCGTCGGACGAGGGCCGCGTCCACGCCGCCGTCCGGGGCGACGACCACGCGCCCGCCGTTGAGCAGCGGCGCCCACACCTCGAAGGTGGCGGCGTCGAAGGCCACCGGCGAGTGCAGGAGCACCCGGGCGCACACGCCGCCGGCGAAACGGCTGTCGGTGGCCAGCGCCGCCACGTCCCGGTGCCGCACCGCGACCGCCTTGGGCCGGCCGGTGGAGCCGGAGGTGAACATCACGTAGGCCAGCCGGTCGGGGTCGGCGGGCGGCAGGGACCGCGCCACCGCACCGGCGCGGGCGGGCACCTCGGCGGCGGTGCCGGGGGCGGTGCGAATGTCGGCGCCGGGGACGCCGCCGTCGTCGGTGCCGGGAGTGGTGCCGTCGGTGCCCGGGACGGTGCCGGGGGCGGTGCCGGCGGTGCCGGGGACGCTGCCGTTGGCGCCGGGGGCGCCGGGAGCGGTGCCGTCGGTGCGGGACGCGGTGACGTCGGTGGTGGTGAGGCGGACGGTGGCGGCCGCCTGGGTGAGCAGGGTGTCGCGACGTTCCCCGGGGGCCCGGGTGTCGACGGGCACGTAGGCGCCGCCCGCCATGAGGACCGCGAGCTGGGCGACGACGAGTTCGGCCGAGCGGTCCATCAGGAGCGCGACCCGGTCCTCGGGCGCCAGGCCGTCGGCGACCAGCCGGGAGGCGAGTCGCCGCGCCCAGTCGGAGAGCTGCCCGTACGTCAGGTCCCGGTCGCCGTCGCGGACCGCGACCGCGTCCGGTGTGCGCCGCGCCTGTGCGGCGAACAGGTCGACCGGGCTGGCCGGTTCCGCCTGGCGGGCGGTGGTGTTCCAGTCCGCCAGCAGCCGGCGGTCGTCCTCGGTGAGCGCGTCCAGGTCGTCGAGCGAGCCGTCGACGCCGTCGGCGAGGGCGGTCAGCAGGACGGTCAGGCGGTCCGCGGCCCGCTCGACGGTGGCGCGGTCGAACAGCGCGGGGTCGTAGGCCAGGTCGAAGCCGAGCCGGTCGGCCAGGTGGGCGCGCAGGCACCACGGGAAGGTGGTGGCGTCGTCGGCGCGCACCTCCGCCACCCGGACGCCCGTACGCGCCGTGGCGGCCTCGTCGACGGGGTAGTTCTCGAACACCACCATGCTGTCGAAGAGCGGCTCACCCGGGTCCGTTCCACTCACGGCCTGGATGCGGGGCAGCGCCAGGAAGTCGAAGCGGCGGGCCTCGCTCTGCCGCTCCTGCAGGGCGCGCAGCCAGGGCAGCACCGCCCGGTCGGCGCCGTGCGGGACACGGACGCGGGTCGGCACGGTGTTGATGAACATGCCGATCATCGTCTCGACGCCGGGCAGTTCGGCCGGCCGGCCGGAGACGGTCGTGCCGAACACCACGTCGTCGCGTCCGCAGGAGCGGGCCAGCAGCAGCCCCCAGGCGCCCTCCACCACGGTGCTGACGGTCAGTCCGGCGTGCGCGGCGGTCTCCCGCAGCCGCCGGGAGACCTCCTCGTCCAGCTCGTGGTGGACGGCGGCCGCGGACCGGGCGCGGTGCGCCTCGCCGGGTGTGCGGTCGTACGGCAGCGGGGTGCGGGCGGTGAACCCGGCCAGGGCGTCGGCCCAGTGCCGCTCGGCGACCGCCGTGTCCTGGGCGCGCAGCCAGTGCAGGAAGTCCGCGAACGGCCGTCGCGCCCGGGGCTGCGCGGCCGGGCCGCCGGTCAGCGCGGCGTAGTGTTCGCACACCTCGGTGAGCAGCTGTCCGGTGCTCCAGCCGTCCAGCACGATGTGGTGGGTGGACCACACCAGCAGCACCTCGTCGCCGGGCAGCGCGGCCAGGGTGAGCCGGGTGAGCGGCGCCGTGCCCAGGTCCATGCCGGCGGCGCGGTCCTCGGCGAGCAGCCGCTCGGTCGCCTCCGCGCGCGCTTCGGCGGTCAGGCCGCGCCAGTCGAGGTGGGTGATGGGCAACCGGGCGCGGCGGTGGACCACCTGCACGGGCTGGGGCAGGCCCTTGAAGTGGACGCTCGTGCGCAGCACGGGGGTGCGGTCGGTGACGCGCTGCCAGGCCTCGGCGAACGCCTGCGGGTCGGCCACCCCGGCGAGCCGTACCGCGGTGCGGTCGAAGTAGGCGCCCTCGGTGTCGACGACCCCGTGGAAGAGCATGCCGGACTGCAGCGGGGTGAGCGGCAGCACGTCCTCGACGTCCCGGCCGTCGCCGGCCAGCGCGTCGAGCTGGTCCTGGGTGAGGCCGGCGAGGGGGAAGTCGGACGGGGTGCGGCCGCCCGCCCCGGGCCGGGCGCAGTGGTCCGCGATGTCGCGCAGGGCGCTGACGGTGTCCTCGGCCAGCCGGCGCACGGTGGTCTCGTCGTAGACGGCCGGCGGGTAGGTCCAGCCCAGTTCGAGCCGTCCCTCCTGGACCACGCCGGTGATGTCCAGGAGGTAGGGGCGGGGTTCGTCCGGGTCGGTGTCGCGGCCGGCCGGGGGCAGCGCCCCCGTGAACAGGCCGTCGGCACCGGTGCCGCCGGCGTCCCACTGCCCGTGGTAGTTGAAGCCGACCTGGGGGGCCGCGCCGCCGGTGAGCGGGCTGCCGGGGAGCAGGTGGCGCAGGGCGCCGTGGCTGAGGCCGTGCAGCGGCACGGCGCGCAGCTGCTCCTTGACCGAGCGCAGGGTGTCGTGCCAGCCGGCGTCCGGGTCGACGCGCAGTGCGAGGGGGAACTCGGCGGTGAACCAGCCCACCGTCCGGGAGAGGTCCACGTCCTCGAAGAGGTCCTCGCGGCCGTGTCCCTCCACGCCGAGCAGCACGGTGTCGCGTCCGCACCATCGGGCCAGGGTGCGGCCGAGGGCGCTGAGGAGGACGTCGTTGACCTGGGTGCGGTAGGCCTCCGGGACCTGGCGCAGCAGGGCGTCGGTGGTGTCCTGGTCGAGGGTGACGGTGAGGGTGGCGGCGGTGCCGTGGGTGTTGGGGCCGGGCCGGCCCGCGGGCAGCCCGGCCGGGGCCGCGCCGGTGCGGGTCCAGTACGGCAGGTCGGCGTCCAGGGCGCCGCCGCGGGTGTGCCGCTCCAGCCGGGTGGCCCAGTGCCCGTACGAGGTGCCGGGTGCGGGGAGCGCCACGGGCTGTCCGGCCCGGGCCGCCCGGTAGGCGGTGTCCAGGTTCGCCAGCAGGATCCGCCAGGACACCCCGTCGACCGCCAGGTGGTGGGCGGTGAAGACGAGTTGGCCGTCCCGGTCGGGGCCGGGGTCGAAGAACAGGAGGCGGACGACCCGGCCGGTGGCGGGGTCGAGGGCGGCCTGCGCCTCGTCGGTGCGTCGCTGCACCTCCGTCTCCAGCTCCGTGGCGTCGAGCCGGGCGACGTCGTGGCGGGTGAGGACGGCGTCCGGCGCCTCGGCCAGGACCTCCTGGCGCCAGCCGTCGCCGGTGTGCCGGAACCGGGTGCGCAGGGCGGCGTGCCGGGCGACGACGGCCTCGGCGGCCCGGGCCAGGGCCGCGGGGTCGGTGCCCGGGGAGGTGCGCAGCCGCTGGGTCATGGTGAAGCGCAGGCTGTGCGCGGGGTCGCGGCCGTCGAGGTACCAGTGCTGGATCGGGGTGAGCGGGGCGTCGGCGGGCGGGGCGCCGCCGCTGACGGCCGGGCGGGCGGTGTTCTCGCCGACGCGCAGGGCGAGTTCGGCGACGGTCTGGTGCCGGAAGACGTCCTTGGTGGTGAGGGCGAGTCCGGCCTGCCGGGCGCGGGAGACGATCTGGATGCTGAGGATGGAGTCGCCGCCGAGGGCGAAGAAGTTGTCCTGGGCGCCGACGCGTTCGGCACCGAGCACCTCGGCCCAGATCGTGGCGAGCCGCTCCTCCGTGCCGGGCCGGGGTGCCACATACGCGGTGGTGGTGCCGGGCTGCGCGGGCGGTGCGGGCAGCGCGCGGCGGTCGGTCTTGCCGCTGGTGGTGCGCGGGATGCGGGCCAGCGGGACGAACGCGGTGGGCACCATGTGGTCCGGCAGCGTGCGCCGCAGCCACAGGCGCAGGTCCTCGGGCGCCGGGGCCCGGCCGGCGGCGGGTACGAGGTAGCCGACCAGGGTGAGCCGGCCCGCGTGCTCGCGGGCGGCGACGGCCGCGTCGGTGACGTCGGGGTGGCCGAGGAGGGCGGCCTCCACCTCGCCGGGTTCGATGCGGAAGCCGCGGATCTTCACCTGCTCGTCGACGCGGCCGAGGAACTCCAGCTGCCCGTCGCCGGTCCAGCGGGCCCGGTCGCCGGTGCGGTACATCCGCTCCCCCGGCGCCCCCAGCGGGTCGGCGACGAAGCGGGCGGCGGTCAGACCAGGGCGGTTCAGGTAGCCGCGGGCGACCTGCGCCCCGGCCAGGTACAGCTCACCGGGGACCCCGGGCGGTACCGGGCGCAGGGCGCCGTCGAGGACGTGGGCGCGCAGGTTGCCGCCGGGGCGGCCGATGACCGGCCGGCCGGGGCTGTCGGCGCAGCGGCCGTAGACGGCGTCGACGGTGCACTCGGTGGGCCCGTACATGTTCTGGACGGTGATGCCCAGGTCCCGTTCGGCCGCGGCGAGTTCGCGCCAGGTGGCGGTGGGGACCGCCTCGCCGCCCACGAGCAGCAGGCGCGGGTGGTGGCGGCCGGGGGCCAGCAGTCCGGCGGAGGTGAGTTCCCGCAGGAAGGACGGGGTGACGTTGACCAGGTCGAGCCGGTGTTCGGCGACCTGGGCGCAGAAGGCCTCCGGGTCCAGGCGCACGTCCTCGTCGAGGAGGTGGACCTCGTGGCCGAGGGCGAGCAGCAGCGGTCCCTCCCAGGAGGTGTCGAAGGAGAAGGAGGCGCTGAGCGCGGCGCGCAGCCGCTGCCCGCCGGTGGTGTGCGGGGCGAGAAGGCGTGCCTGGTGGTCGTGGCAGAGGTTGACCAGCTGCCGGTGTTCCACGGCGACGCCCTTGGGGAGGCCGGTGGAGCCGGAGGTGTGGACGAGGTAGGCGGTGTGCCCGGGCAGCAGCGGTTCGGTGCGGTCGGCGTCGGTCGGGTCGTGGGCGGGCAGCCGGTCCCAGGGCACGTCGGCCAGGTCGTCGAGCAGCGTGTGCGGCCGGGTGTCCGCCAGCAGGAACCGGGCGCGTTCCGCCGGTAGTTCGGGGTCGAGGCAGAGCAGGGCGGCGCCTGCCTTGAGCACCGCGAACAGCGCCACCAGCTGCTCGGAGGTGCGGGGCAGCCGGACGGCGACGACGCGTTCGGGGCCGGCGCCGAGTGCGATGAGGTGGTGGGCGAGGCGGTTGGCGCGCTCGTTCAGCGCGGCGAAGCCGAGGGTGGTGTCCCGGGCGACCAGTGCGGTGCGGTGCGGGGTGCGGGCGGCCTGTGCCTCGAACAGGGCGGTGAACGTGGTGTCCGGTTCGGGCAGGCGGGCGCCCCGCCCGAAGCCGAGCACCCGCCGGCGTTCGCCGTCGGTCATCAACGGCAGTGTGCCGACGGGGCGTTCGGGATCCTCGGCGGCGGCTTCCAGCAGGATGCGCAGCCGGTCGGCCAGCCGCTCGGCGGTGGCGGTGTCGAACAGGCCGGTGTTGTACTCCAGGTATCCGGTGAGCCCGCCGTCCCGCTCGACGAAGTCGAAGGCGAGGTCGAAGGTGGCGTTGCGGACCGGCGGGGTCACCGGCTCGGTCTCGAGGCCCGGCAGCCGCAGGGCGCCGGCGCCGAGGTTGTGCAGGGCCACCATGACCTGGAACAAGGGGGTCCGGCTGGTGTCGCGTTCGGGCTGGAGGGCGTCCACCACCCGTTCGAAGGGCACCTCCTGGTGGGCGAAGGCGTCCAGCACGGTGCCGCGCACCTCGGTCAGCAGCTCGCGGAACGGCAGTTCCGGCCGCACCCGGGCGCGCAGCACCAGCGTGTTGACGAACATGCCGACCACGTCGTGAAGTTCGGGCCGGTCGCGGCCGGCGGTGACGGTGCCGACGGTGACGTCCTGCTGTCCGGACCAGCGGGCGAGCAGCACCTGGCAGGCCGTCACGAGGGTCATGTAGAGGGTGGCGTCGGCCTCCCGGCCGCGCTCGCGCAGCCGCTCGGTCAGGGCGGCGGGCAGCGTGAAGGTCAGCAGGGCGCCGTCGCGGGTGCGGACGGCCGGGCGCGGCCGGTCGGTGGGCAGCTCCAGCGCGGTGACCCCGTCCAGGGCGCGGCGCCAGTGGTCGAGGCCGGCGTCGAGGCGGTCGGCGCGGGTGCGCTGCCAGACGGCGTAGTCGGTGTAGCGCACGGGGAGGCCGGGCAGGGCGGGTGGGCGGTTCTCGTGGGCCGCCGTGTACAGCTCGCCGAGGTCGCGGCCGAGCACGCCCATCGACCAGCCGTCGGTGACGATGTGGTGGACGGCCAGGATCAGGACGTGGTCGTCGGCGGCCAGGCGGGCCAGGCGGGCGCGCAGCAGCGGTCCGGCGGCCAGGTCGAAGGGGAGGGCGGCCTCGCGGGCGAGGAGGGCGTCCAGGTCGGTGTGGCGGGCGAGATCCTCCGCCGGGAGGTCCACGGTGCCGGGCGGGTGGACGATCTGCCGGGCCTGGCCGTCGTGCTCCTCGAAGGTGGTGCGCAGTGCCTCGTGCCGGGCGACGAGACCGTCCAGGGCGGTGCGCAGGGCGGCCCGGTCGAGCGGGCCGCGCAGCCGCAGCACCGACAGGGTGGTGTACTCGGTGCTGCCCGGCTCGAAGCGGTCGAGGAACCACAGCCGTTGCTGGGCGTACGACAGCGGCGCCGGGGCGCCGGGACCGGCGGCCGGGATGGTGCCGGCGGGAGCGGTGTGTCCGGCGGGCGGGTCGCCGAGGGCGGCGGCGAGCTCCGACAGCCTCGGGTGGGTGAACAGCAGGCGGGGCGAGACGGCGGTGCCGAAGGCGGCGCGCAGCCGGGAGACGACGCGGACGGCGAGGATGGAGTCGCCGCCCAGGGCGAAGAAGTCGTCGTCGGCGCCGACGCCGTCGGTGTCCAGGACGTCCGTCCAGGCCGTGGCGACCAGCCGTTCGGCGGGGGTGCGCGGCGGGGTGCGGCCGGCATCGGCGGCGAACCCGTCCGGGCCGGGCGCGGGCAGCGCGCGGCGGTCGAGCTTGCCGTTGGCGGTGAGTGGCAGGGTGGTCATCGGCACATAGGCGGCGGGCACCATGTGCGCGGGCAGCAACCCCTCCAGGTGGGAGCGGAGTTCGGCGGCCGAGGGCGGTGCCGTGGCCCGGTCGCCGCCGCCGGTGCCGACGACGTGGGCCACCAGCCGGCGCGTCCCTGCGGCGTCCTCGTAGACGCCGACGGTCGCGGCGCCGACGCCCGGGTGGGTGTGCAGGGCGGCCTCGATCTCGCCCGGCTCGATGCGGTAGCCGCGGATCTTCACCTGCTGGTCGGCCCGGCCCAGGTACTCCAGGGTGCCGTCGGCCCGCCTGCGGGCCCGGTCGCCGGTGCGGTACATGCGGGTGCCGGGCCGCCCGAACGGGTCGGCGAGGAAGCGGGTCGCGGTCAGGCCGGGGCGGCGCAGGTAGCCGCGGGCGAGCCCCTCTCCGGCGACGTACATCTCGCCCACGGCGCCGGGGGGTACGGGTTGCAGGGTGTCGTCGAGGACGTGGACGCGCAGGTCGGGGATGCCGGTGCCGATCGGGCTCGCGGTGCCCGTGCGGGCCGTCGCCCGGTCGAGCGGGGCGTAGGTGACGTGCACGGTGGTCTCGGTGATGCCGTACATGTTCACCAGGCGCGGGGCGGTGTCCGGGTGGCGCGCGTACCAGCCGGCGAGCCGGGACACGTCCAGTGCCTCGCCACCGAAGATCACGGTGCGCAGCGCCAGCCGGTCGCCGGTGCCGGGGAGCTGGGCGTCGGCCCGGGCCAGCGGGTAGAACGCGGACGGGGTCTGGTTGAGGACGGTGACCCGTTCGTCGGCGAGGAGCCGCAGGAAGTCCTCCGGGGAGCGGGCGGTGTCCTCGGGGACGACGACGAGCCGGCCGCCGTGCAGCAGGGGGCCCCACAGTTCCCACACCGAGAAGTCGAAGGCGTAGGAGTGGAACAGCGTCCACACGTCGTCCTCGCCGAAGCCGAACCACTGCCGGGTGCGGGTGAACAGGCGCACCACGTTGGCGTGCGGGACGACGACGCCCTTGGGCCGGCCGGTGGAGCCGGAGGTGTAGATGGCGTAGGCGGGGCTCTCGGGCAGCGGGCACCGGGCCGGGTCCCGCGGGTCCGTGGCCGGACGCCGGGCCAGGTCGTCCCGTACCCCGGCGTCGTCGAGCAGCAGCAGGGGTACGGCGGTGTACCCGGCCCGCGCGGCGGTGCCGGTGGTGGTCACCAGCGTCACCGGGGCGGCGTCCGCCAGCAGCCCGGCGACGCGTTCGGCGGGCAGGGCGGGGTCGATGGGCAGATAGGCGGCGCCGGTCTTGAGGACGGCGAGGACGGCCACGACCAGGTCGCAGGAGCGGGGCAGCGCGAGGGCCACGAACCGCTCGGGTGCGGCGCCGAGTTCGGCGAGCCGGTGCGCGAGCCGGTTGGCGCGCGCGTTCAGCGTGGCGTAGTCGAGGCGCTCGTCGCCGCAGCCGACGGCCTCGGCGGCGGGGGTGCGGGCGACCTGGGCGGCGAAGAGGCCGACGAGGGTGTCGGCGGGCCGGCCCTCCTCGGTGCCCTGGAAGTCGACCAGCATGCGCCGCCGTTCCTCGGCGGTGGTCCAGGCCAGGCTGCGCAGCGGGCGGTCCGGGTCGTCGGCCAGCTCACCGAGCAGCAGGCACAGCCGGCCGGCGAGGGTTCGGACGGTCGCCGCGTCGAACAGCTCGGGGTCGTAGGCGAGGTCGAAGCCGAAGCGCTCGCCCTGGTAGGCCCGCAGCACCAGGGCGTAGTTGGTGGCGTCCCGCGAGGAGACGTCGGCCAGGCGGATGCCGGAGCCGGCCGAACGGGTCTCGTCGAAGGGGTAGTTCTCGAACGCGACCATGCTGTCGAACAGCGGGCTGCCGGACGGCACGGCGCTCAGGCCGGTCAGCTCGGCGAGGGACACCGCGGCGAACCGCCGCGCCTCGGCCTGCGCCTCCTGCAGCTCCCGCAGCCAGGCGCCGGCGGTACGGCTGCCGTCCACGGACACCCGGGTGGGCAGGGTGTTGATGAACATGCCCACCATCGACTCCACGCCGGGCAGGTCGTCCGGGCGGCCGGAGACGGTGGTGCCGAACAGCACGTCCCGTTCGGCGCTGTAGCGGGACAGCAGCAGCGCCCAGGCGCCCTGCACCACCGTGCCGAGCGTCAGGCCCGCTCGGCGGGCGGTGCGCGCGAGCCGCGCGGACACCTCCTCGGACAGCCCGGCCGTGTGCGCCCGGGTGGAACGCGTCTCGTGTCCGGCACGCCGGGCGCGGTCGGCGGGCAGCGGGGTCGGCGTGGCGAAGCCGGCCAGGACGCCGCGCCAGTGGGTGCGGGCGGCCTCGGCGTCCTGGCCGGCCAGCCAGCGCACGTAGTCGCCGAAGGGGCGCCGCGCGGACGGCCGCGGTTCGGCACCGGTGGTGAGGGCCGCGTACTCCTCGAAGACGTCGGTGAGCACCTGGGCCAGGCTCCAGCCGTCCAGGATCAGGTGGTGGGAGGTCCACAGCAGGTGCAGGCGGGCGTCGGGCAGCCGGACGAGGGTCAGCCGCATCAGCGGCGCCGCGGTGAGGTCCAGGCCCCGCGCGAGGTCGTCGGCGCGCAGCGCGGCCAGCCGGCCGGCCCGCTCGGCCGGGTCCAGCTCGCGCCAGTCCACCTGGGTGACGGGCACCCGCACCTCCCGGTGCACCACCTGGAGCGGGACCGGGACACCCTCCCAGACCACCGAGGTGCGCAGCGCCGGGGTGCGGTCGGTCACCCGCTGCCAGGCGAGGGCCAGGGCGTCCGGGTCGCTCACTCCTTCCAGCAGCAGCGCGGCCTGGTCGACGTACACGTCGTCCGGCCCGCCGACCAGGCGGTGGAAGAGCATGCCCTCCTGGAGCGGGGTGAGCGGCAGCAGGTCCGTCACGTCGCGGCCGTCGCCCACCAGGCGGTCCACGGCGGCCTGGTCCAGGCGGGCGAGCGGGAAGTCGGACGGGGTGCGGCCGCCCGCGCCGGGGCGCGCGCAGTGCCCGGCGATGGCGGCGAGCGCGCCGGCCATGGCGTCCGCGAGACCCTGGACGGTGTCCGCGCGGTGCACCTGGTCGCTGTAGTGCCAGGTGATCTCCAGCCGGCCGTCGGCCACCACGGCCGAGACGTCGAGGAGGTGGTCCAGCGGGGCGCCGGGGTCCATGTCGCGGCCGGGGACGTCGGCGGCGGGGGCGAAGTCCCCGCCGCCGGGCGCCTCCCACTGCCCGTGGTAGGTGAAGCACACCTGCGGCAGGGGCAGTTGGCGCAGCGGCCGGGCGGCCGGGTCGGGTGAGCCGAGATGGGCCAGTGCCTGGTAGCTCAGCCCCCGCCGGGGCACGGCACGCAGCCGTTCCTTGACGCTCTTGAGCGTGGCGCCCCAGTCCGGTGTGCCGGCGGGGCCCGCCGGGGTGAGGGTGACGGGGTACTGGCTGGTGAACCAGCCGACCGTGCGGGACAGGTCGACGCCCTCGGCCAGGTCCTCCTCGCGGCCGTGGCCCTCCAGGGCGACGGTGATCCGCTCGGCGCCCGCCCAGTCGGCGAGCACCCGGCCGAGCGCGCTCAGCAGTACGTCGTTGACCTGGGTGCGGTAGACGCCCGGCACCCGGCGCAGCAGCGCCTCGGTGGTGGCGCGGTCGACACGGGTGCGCACCGTGCGCACGGAACCGGCGAGCGGGGTGCCGGGCAGGTCCACGGGCAGGGGGGTGCGCGGGCCGGCGGTCTCGGCCGTCCAGTAGGGCAGGTCGTCGTCGAGGTCGCCGGCCCGCACCCGCTCGGCCAGGTGGCGGGACCACGCCGTCAACGGGGTGTGCTCGGGCTCGAGTCGGGGGTCCTCGCCCGCGGCGGCCTGCCGATAGGCGAGCGCCAGGTCCTCGAGGAGCACCCGCCAGGAGACGCTGTCCACGGCCAGGTGATGGGCCGTCAGGAAGAGTCGGGGCCGCTCGCGGCCCGGCAGCAGGGCCGCTCGCAGCAGTGCTCCGGTGGCCGGGTCCAGGGCCGCCCGGGCGGCGTCGGCGGCCTCCTCGGGTGCGGTCGTGGCGCTGTGCCGGGTCAGCAGCCCGGTGGCCGGGCCGGTGCCCGGGTGCTGCCGGCGGGCGTCGTCCGTGCCGGTGAAGCGGGTGCGCAGAGCCGGGTGGCGGACCACGACCGCCTCCAACGCCCGCTCCAGCGCCGCCTCGTCCAGGTCGTGCGGCAGGTCGAGCAGCAGGGACATGCTGAAGTGGCGCAGCGGTCCGTGAGTGGCGAGGAACCACTCCTGGACCGGGGTCAGCGGGGCGGGGCCGTCGTCGTGCGGACGCCTGGGGGCGGGCTCGGCGGCGCTGCGGTGGGCCGCCGCCGCGGCCAGGTCGGCGACCGTCTGATGGCGGAAGACGTCCTGTGAACCGAGGCGCAGGCCGGCCGCGCGGGCCCGGGAGACGGCCTGGATGCTCAGGATCGAGTCGCCGCCCAGCTCGAAGAAGTTGTCCGTGACGCCCACCCGGGCCACGCCGAGCACCTCGGCCCAGATGCCGGCCAGGGTCTCCTCGGCGGGGGTGCGGGGGGCCGTGAACTCCCCTTCCCTTTCGGCGCCTTCGGGGTCGGGCGCGGGCAGGGCGCGGCGGTCCAGCTTGCCGCTGGTGGTCAGCGGCAGCGCGGCCAGCGCGGTGAAGGAGGACGGCACCATGTGGTCGGGCAGCACGCGCCGCAGGGCGGCCCGCAGGTCCGCCGGGGCGGGCCGGGGCGCACCGGACGCGGGGACGACGTAGCCGGCCAGCCGGGTGTGGCCGTGCGGGTCGGTCACGGCGGCGACCGCGGCCGCGGCGACCTCCGGCAGGTCGAGCAGGGCCGCCTCGATCTCGCCGGGTTCGATGCGGTGGCCGCGCACCTTGACCTGGTCGTCGGCGCGTCCCAGGTAGTCGATGCGCCCGTCGGCGGTCCAGCGTGCCAGGTCGCCCGTGCGGTACATGCGGCTTCCGGGCGGCCCGAAGGGATCGGGCCGGAAGCGGGCGGCGGTCAGCCCGGGCCGGCCGGCGTAGCCCCGGGCGAGCTGCTCGCCGGCCAGGTAGAGCTCGCCGCCGACGCCGGGGGGCACGGGCTGCAGCCGGTCGTCGAGGACGTAGGCGCTCACCTTCGGCAGCGGCCGCCCCACCAGCGGACGGTCGGCGTCCTCGATGCGGCAGGCCAGCGCGTCGACCGTGCACTCGGTGGGCCCGTAGAAGTTGTAGGCGCTCAACCCGGGCCGCGCGGCCAGCTCGCGCCACAGGGCGGGGCCGACCGGCTCGCCGCCGAGCATCAGCACCCGGGGGTGGTGCCGCGGATCGGTCAGCAGTCCGGCGGGCAGCAGCTGGCGCAGGTACGAGGGGGTGACGTCGAGGAAGTCGACGCGGTGCGCGACGACGTACTCGACCAGGGCCGCCGGGTCCATCCGGGTCACCTCGTCGACCAGGTGCAGCGGGTGGCCGTCGGCCATCAGCAGCACCCCTTCGAGGGAGGTGTCGAAGGAGAAGGACGCGGTGAGGGCCACTCGCAGCGGGCCGCCGCCCGCCTCGGCGACGAAGCCCGAGCGGTGCGCCGCGAGCAGGTGCGCCGCCGAACGGTGGGCCACCGCGACACCCTTGGGGCGGCCGGTGGAGCCGGAGGTGTAGATGACGTACGCGGTGTGCCAGGGGTCCAGCGGGGCGCGGCGGTCGGCGTCGGTGGGGTCGGTGTCCGGGACGCCGGCGGGTACGGCCCGCAGCGCGGCCTCGTCGAGGACCAGGGCCGGACGGGCGTCCTCCAGCAGGTACTGGACGCGCTCTTCCGGCAGCGCCGGGTCCAGGGGCAGGTAGCCGGCGCCGGACTTCCAGACGGCGAGGATCGCCACGATCATGCCGGCGGTCCGCGGCAGCCGCAGCGCGACCAGCCGTTCGGGGCCGGCGCCGCGGGCGATCAGATGGTGGGCGAGCCGGTTGGCGCGGGCGTTGAGCGTGGCGTAGTCCAGCCGCTCGCCACCGGCGACCAGGGCGAGCGCGCCGGGGGTGAGGGCCGCCCGGCGCTCGAAGATCTCCGGGTAGGTGGTGTCACCGGCGGGAGCGGGGTGGACGGCGGCGGGGGGTGTGGTGGCGCGGGGGGTGGTGGCGGGGGCGGTCGTGTCGGTGGCGGCGGGGACGGTCGTGTCGGTGGCGGCCGCCTCGTGACCGGTTGCTTCGTGACGCGTTGCCTCATGGTCGGTGGCTTCGTGGTCGGTGGCTTCGTGGTCGGTGGCTTCGTGGTCGGTGGCCTGAGGGGCGGTTGCGCCGGGGGCAGTTGCTTCGTGGCCGGTTGTTTCGCCGCCGGTTGTTTCGCCGCCGGTTGTTTCCTGGCCGGTGGCACGGGGGCCGGTTGCGCCGGAGGGGGCCGCTTCGGAGTCGGTGGTGTTCCACGCTTCGGGGTCGGTGGCGTTCCAGTCGACGGTGACCTGCCGCAGCTCTCGCTCGGACAGCAGCGGCAGGGTGCCGAGCGGCCGGTCCGGTTCACCGGTGGCGGCCTCCAGCAGCCGCACCAGCTGCCCGGCCGCCCGCTCGGCCGTCGCCGCGTCGAACAGGTCGGTGCGGTACTCCAGCAGGCCGGTCAGTGCGTCCCCGTCCGGTACGAACTCCACGCTCAGGTCGAAGGTGGCCGCCTGGCGCGGTACGGCGACCGGGGAGGCGGCGAGTCCGCGGGCGGCGCCGGCGGCGGGCGGATCGGGGTGCAGCAGGACCATCACGTCGAACAGCGGGTTGCGGCCCGCCTCACGGGGCGCGCCCACCGCCTCCACGATCCGCTCGAACGGCGTGTCGCCGTGCGCGAAGGCGTCGTTGACGGTGCCGGCGGTCTCGGCCAGCAGGTCGCTGAAGGACCCGGCCGCCCGTACCGTCGTGCGCAGCGCCACCGTGTTCACGAAGAAGCCGACGGCGCGTTCGAGGTCGGTGCGGGAGCGGCCGGGGGTGAGTGAGCCGACGGTGATGTCGTCCTGGCCGGACCAGCGGGCCAGCAGGGCCTGGGTGGCGGCGACCAGGGCGGTGTACAGGGTGGTGTGCCGCTGTCTGGCGAGGTCGCGCAGCCGTGCCGTGACACCGGCGGGGACGGTGAAGGTGTGGACGGCGCCCGCGCCCGCCTCCTCACCGCGCCGCGGGTGGTCCAGGGGCAGTTCGGGGGCCGCCGCGCCCGTCAGCCGTTCCTTCCAGTGGGCCAGCTCCCGCTCCAGCCGGGCACCCGAGAGCTGCTCGCGCTGCCACACCGCGAAGTCCGGGTACTGCGTCGGCACCGGCGGCAGCTGTGCCTCGGTGCCCCGGGCCAGGGCGTCGTAGGCGGTGCACAGTTCGTCCAGGACGATGCCCATCGACCAGCCGTCGGTGACGATGTGATGGGCGGTCAGCAGCAGCACGTGCGAGGTCGCCGACTCGCGCAGCAGCAGGGCCCGCAGCAGGGGGCCGCGCCGCAGGTCGAAGGGCCGGGAGTACTCCTCCAGCAGGGCCGCGTCGGTGCCTGTCGTGCCCTGGTCCACGGTGCCCGAGGTGCCCGTGTCCGTGGTGTCCCGGTCCACGGTGCCCGAGGTGCCCGTGTCCGTGGTGTCCCGGACCGCGAGCGGCACCGGCCCCGCGGGGCGGACGGTCTGCGCCGGCCGTCCGTCGGCCTCCTCGAACGTGGTGCGCAGCGCTTCGTGGCGGCCGACGACGGTGGCGAGCGCCGCCTCCAGCGCGGCGCGGTCCAGGGCGCCGGTGAACCGCACCGCCACGGCGCTGTTGTAGCGCGGGTCGCCGGGCCGCAGCCGGTCCAGGAACCACAGGCGCTGCTGGGCGAAGGACAGGGGCAGCGGCCGGTCCCGGCCGGCCCGCGGTATACCGCGCGACGCGGCGCCGGACGCACCACCGGCCCGCCCGGCCAGTCTCCGGCGCATCGCCTCCTGCAGCTCGGCGGGCAACGCCCGGGCCCGCTCCCCCACCGACGCGGCCGAGCGAGCGGAGGGCCGGGCGGGGCGAGCGCCGGAGGTGGCCGCCGGGTCGGTCGCGGGGTTCGTCGCGGAGGAACCCGCTGCCCGGGTGGTGGAGTCCGGGGCGGAGGAAGTCACCGCTCTCGACGCGGAGTCCGGGGCCGACGGGTCCGCCGCGCCGGATGCGGTGGGGGCCACGGGACCCGTCTCGCCGGAGCTCGCCGGAGCCCTTCCGGAGGAGCTCCTGGCGTTCGGCTCACCGGGGTTCGCCGGGACCGCCGGGCTCGTGCCGGGCGAGGTCACCGCACTGGACTCGCCGGAGTTCGCCGGGACCGCCGAGCTCGTACCAGGCGAGGTCACCGCACTGGACTCGCCGGAGTTCGCCGGGACCGCCGCGTTCATGCCAGGCGAGGTCGCCGCACCGGGCTCGCCGGGGTTCGCCGGGGCCGCCGAGCTCGTACCAGGCGAGGTCGCCGCACCGGACTCGCCGGAGTTCGCCGGGGCCGCCGAGCTCGTACCAGGCGAGGTCGCCGCACCGGACTCGCCGGAGTTCGCCGGGGGCGCCGGGTTCGTGCCGGGCGAGGTGGACGTATTCGGCTCGGTGGGGTTCACGGGGTCCGTTCCGGAGGGGTTCGTGGGGTTCGAAGACGTCATGGCCGTCGGATCCTCACTGTTCGTCGTGGTCGGGGCCGCCGTACGCGGCGTCTTCGAGTTCGCGCAGCACCTGTTCCTCCACCAGTTCCGCCAGGGCGGCGACGGTGCGGGAGACCAGGACGTCGCGGGGGGTGAGCGTGACGCCGAACGCGTCGTTGGCGCGGGAGGCGATGAGCAGGGCGCGCATCGAGTCGCCGCCCAGCGCCAGGTAGTCGTCCTCGGCGCCCACGGCCGTGCGGAGGGTCTCCTCCCAGATGTCCGCCAGAACCTCCTCCGTCGGCGTGCGCGGTGCCACGTACTCGGCCCGCGCCTGCTCGACGACCGGTTCCGGCGCGGGCAGGGCAGCACGATCGGTCTTGCCGTTCTCGGTGAGCGGGAAGCGGTCGAGCGCCACGAACGCCGTGGGAACCATGTGGCCCGGCAGCGAACGGGCGGCCAGCGCACGCAGTTCGGCGCCGGCCGGCGGCTGTGCGCCGGGCGCCGTGAGCAGGTGGGCGACCAGGCGCGGCAGGCCCGGTTCGTCCTCGCGCACGCTCACCACCGCGTCCAGCACCGCGGGGTGGCGCACCAGGGTGGCCTCGACCTCCCCGGCCTCGATGCGGTGGCCGCGCAGTTTGAGCTGGTGGTCGGTGCGGCCCAGGTAGTGCAGCTCGCCGTGGGCGTCGCGGCGCACCAGGTCGCCGGTGCGGTACATGCGGGTGCCGGGCGGCCCGAACGGGTCGGCCGTGAACCGGGCCGCCGTCAGGCCCGGGCGGCCCAGGTAGCCGCGGGCCAGGGCCGGCCCGCTGAGCCAGAGTTCACCGGGTACCCCGTCGGGGACCGGCCGCAGCCGGGCGTCGAGGACGTAGGCGCCGGTCGCGGGCAGCGGGCGGCCGATGGGCGGCGCGCCGCCGTCCGGTTCCAGGGGTGCGGACCAGGTGGCCACGACGGTCGCCTCGGTGGGCCCGTAGGAGTTGACCATGCGGTGGTGGGGGGCCCAGCGGGCGACCAGTTCGGCCCCGCACGCGTCGGCGCCGACGATGACCGTCTTGAGGTCCGGCAGGGTGCCCGGGGTGCCGGGCGGCAGGGTGGCGAGGGCGGCCGGCGGCAGCAGGGTGTGGGTGATGCGCTCGGACCGCAGCACGTCGGCCAGTGCGGCGCCGAGGAGGGGGCCGGGCGCGGGTACCACCAGGCGGGCGCCGTGCGGCAGGGACGCGCACAGTTCCAGCACGGAGGCGTCGAAGCTGGGCGTGGCGAAGGCCAGCACCCGGTCCCCCGGGGCCACTTGGTAGTGGGCGGCCTCGGCGGCGGAGAACGCGGCGAGACCGCGGTGGGTGACGACGACGCCCTTGGGGGTGCCGGTGGAGCCGGAGGTGTAGATGACGTAGGCCGGGTCGTCCGGGTCGAGCGGGCGGGTCCGGTCGGTATCGGTGGGCCGGTGCCCGGGGGCGCTGTCCCCGGGTGCGGTCAGCAGGTCAGCGATCTCCTTGCCGTCGAGGGTGAGGGCGGGGGCGGCGTCCCGCAGCATGAGCGCGATGCGCTCCTCCGGGTAGGCGGGGTCGACCGGCAGGAAGGCGGCGCCCGACTTCGCCACCGCGAGCTGCGCGAGCACCATGTCCGCCGAGCGTGGCAGCAGCAGCGCGACGAGGGTGCCGGGCCCGGCGCCCCGGGCGATGAGCCGGTGCGCCAGGCGGTTGGCCTGCTCGTCGGTCTCCGCGAAGGACAGCAGCCGGCCGGGGTCCGCGAGCGCCGGTGCGCCGGGCCACCGGTCCACGGCGGCCTCCACGAGGGCGGGCAGGGTGACCGGGAGCACCGGGCCGAGGTCGGGGCGGGCCGGTCCGCGGAGCAGCCGGGCCCGGTCGGCGGGCGGCAGGACGTCGAGGTCGTCCAGGCGCGCCGTGCCGTCCGAGCCGGCCAGCGCCCGCAGGGTGTGCAGCAGCTGCCGGGCCAGGGAGCCGGCCGTGACCGCGTCGAAGCACCGGGGATCGTAGCCGAGTTCGACGGCGAGCCGGTCTCCGGGTGAGACGACCACGGTGAGGGGGTAGTTGGTGGCCTCCCGGGCGTCCAGTTCCCGCAGCGTGAGACCGTGCGCGCCGGCCGTGGCGTCGCCGACCGGGTAGTTCTCGAACACCACCAGGCTGTCGAACAGGGCGGTGCCCGGGGGTACGGCGCTGAGCGCGTGCAGTTCGTTGAGCGGCATGTGGTCGAAGCGGCGGTCCTCGGCGCTCGCGTCCTGGAGGCCGCGCAGCCAGGTGCCGCAGGGCGCGCAGCCGTCGACGGTGACGCGGGCGGGCAGGGTGGTGATGAACAGCCCGGTGATCGTGTCGGCGCCGGGCAGGTCGGCGGGCCGCCCGGAGACGGTGGTGCCGAAGCACACCTCGCGTTCCCCGCTCCAGCGCGCCAGCAGCAGCGCCCAGGCCCCCTGGACCAGGGAGCTGAGGGTGAGCCGGTGGCGGCGGGCGAAGTCCTGGAGCGCCCGGGTGGTGGCGGTGTCGAGCCGCTGGGACAGCCAGGTGCCGGAGCGGGCGGTGCCGCCCGGGGCGGGCCGGCGGTCGTAGGGCAGCGGGGTCGGGGTGGTCAGGCCGGCCAGGACACCGCGCCAGTGCTGCTCCGCCCGGCCGGTGTCCCGGGCGGCGAGCCAGGCCGCGTAGTCCGCGAACGGCCTGCGCTCGGGCAGCCGGGGCCGCTCGCCGCGGGCGAGCGCGGCGTGTGCCGCCAGGACGTCGGACAGCACGTGGAAGACGCTCCATCCGTCGAGCAGGACGTGGTGGAAGGTCCACACCACGCGCACCGCGCCGGTCCCGAGGCGGACCAGGGCGAGCCGCATGAGGGGGGCGCGGTCCAGGTCGATGCCCCGGGCCCGCTCCTCGGCGAGCAGCCGTTCCAGTTCGGTGGCCAGCCGGTCGGCCGGCAGGCCGCTCCAGTCGTGCTCGGTGACGGGCAGCGACACGGTGCGGTGGACGAGTTGCAGGGGCAGCGGCACGTCGTGCAGGGCGACGGAGGTGCGCAGGACGGGCGTGCGGTCGACGACGTGCTGCCAGGCGGCGGCCTGGGTACGGGTGTCGCCGGCGCCGTCCACCTCGAAGGTGATCTGCTCGACGTAGAGGCCGTGGGCGGCGTCGTCCAGGCCGTGCACGACCATGCCGGTCTGGGTGGGGGTGAGCGGGTACACGTCCTGGACGTCGGCTCCGGTGCCGGCGAGCCGGTCGACGGCCGCCTGGTCCAGCGGGGCGAGCGGGAAGTCGGACGGGGTGCGGCCGCCGGCCCCGGGCTCGGCGCAGTGCCGGACGATGGCGCGCAGTTCGCCGGTGAGTTCGGCGGCGAGCCGGGCGACGGTCTCGCGCCGGTGCACCTCGCGCGAGTAGGACCAGGTGAACCGCAGTTCCCCGCCGGTCACCCGGCCGAGGACGTCGAGCAGGTGCGGGCGGTCGGCCGCGCGGTCCATGCCGCCGGTGAGTGCGTCGTGGGGCGCCAGCACCAGGCCGCCGGGCGAGGTGCCGCCGTCCTGCCGGCCCAGGTAGTTGAAGCAGACCTGGGGCAGGCCGGGCAGGTCCGGGCGGTCCGTGGGGTGCAGGAAGCGCAGGGCGCCGTAGCCGAGCCCGCCGTGCGGTACGGCGCGCAGGTTCTCCTTGACGGCCTTCAGGACGGTGCCGGTGTCCGCGTCCCGCGGCACGTCCAGGGCGACCGGGTGGAGGGTGGTGAACCAGCCGACGGTGCGGGTGAGGTCGACGTCGCCGAAGAGGTCGTCGCGGCCGTGCCCCTCCAGGGTCACCGCCACCCGGTCCCGGCCGGTCCAGCGGGCCAGGACCCGGCCGAGCGCGCACAGCAGCACGTCGTTGACGCGGGTGCGGTACACGTCGGGTACGTCCTGCAGCAGCCGGCGGGTGTCCTCGGCGTCGAGGCCCGCCGTCACGCTCTCCTCCACGGCGGTGGTGTTCGCCCCGCCGGTGTGGTCCGCCGGCAGGGAGACGTCGGCGTCGAAGTCCCGCCAGTGGGCGCGTTCGCCGTCGAAGCCGCCGGCCTCGGTGTGGGCGGCGAGGCGCCGGGCCCAGGTGGCGAACGAGGTGCTCCGGGGGCCGAGGTCCGGCCGGTTCCCGGCCCGCAGGGCCTGGTAGGCGGTGTCCAGGTCCTCCAGCACCAGCCGCCAGGACACCGCGTCCACGACGAGGTGGTGGGCGGCGAGCACCAGCACCGGGCGGGCGCCGTCGCCGGGGTGGCACAGCGCGGCCCGCAGCAGCGGCCCGGACGCCAGGTCGAAGCCCGTGGCGAGGGCTTCGGCCACCTCGCGCGGGCCGGTGGTGCGGTGCACCTCGAGCCGCGGCGGCGGCGCGTCCCCGGGCGCCGTGCAGTGCTGCCGCCAGACTCCGTCTCCGGTCCGCTCGAAGCGCAGCCGCAGCGCGTCGTGGTGGTCGGTCACGGCGGCCAGGGCGGCCCCCAGCAGCGCCTCGTCGGTGTCGGCCGCCAGCTCGTAGGAGACGGCCTGGCTGAAGTGGGCGGGGTCGCCGGTGAGGGTGTCGAGGAGCCAGTGCTGTACGGGGGTGAGCGGCACGTCGCCGGTCACCGGCCCCTGTTCGGCGGGGGCGTGCGCCGGGGTGGGCGACTCCTCGGCCGCGGCGGCGAGTTCGGCGAGGCTCTGGTGGGTGAACAGGTGCCGTGGCGTCAGGACGAGACCGGCCCGGCGGGCGGCCGAGACGATCTGGATGCCGAGGACGGAATCACCGCCGAGGGTGAAGTAGTTGTCGTCGGCGCCGACTTCGGGCACGCCGAGCACCTCGGACCAGATCGCCGCGAGGGTGCGCTCGGCCGCGGTGCCGGGGGGACGGCCGCCGCCGGCCGCCGGGGCCGCCCACACGGGTTCGGGCAGCGCCCGCCGGTCCAGCTTGCCGGTGGCGCCGAGCGGCAGCCGCTCCAGCGGTACGACCAGGGCGGGGACCAGATGGTCGGGGAGGCTGCGGCCGAGGAAGGCGCGCAGCTCGGCCGGGTCCGGCAGGGCCGCGTCCCGGGGTACCGCGTAGCCGACCAGCCGGCGGTGGCCGTCGTGCTCCACCACCCGGGCCGCGGCGGCCACCACCGCCGGGTGCCGGGCCAGCGCGGCCTCCACCTCGCCGAGTTCGATGCGGAAGCCGCGGACCTTGACCTGGTCGTCGCCGCGGCCGAGGTACACGAGGTCGCCGTCGGCCGTCCAGCGCACCAGGTCACCGGTGCGGTACATGCGGTCGCCGGGGGCGGCGAAGGGGTCGGGCACGAAGCGGGACGCGGTCAGGCCGGGCCGGCGCAGGTAGCCGCGCGCCACACCGGTGCCGCCCAGGTACAGCTCGCCGGGCGCGCCGACGGGCACCGGGCGCATCCGGTCGTCCAGGACGTAGGCGCGGGCACCGCCGGCCGGCCGGCCGATCGGCGGGTCGCGGTCGGGGTCGGCGGGGTCGCAGGTGAAGGCGGTGGCGTAGACGGTGGCCTCGGTGGGCCCGTAGATGTTGCGTACCTGGCAGCCGGGGACGGCCGCGCGGACCCGGCGGACCGTCCGGGCGGGCAGCCCCTCGCCCGCGAGCACCACGGTGTCCGCCGTGACGTGCACGGTGTCCTCGGCCAGCAGCCGGTCCAGCGCGGAGGGAACCGCGCTGAGCAGTCCGGCGCGCCACGGCCCGGGGCGTTCGGCCAGGGCCAGCAGGTCGCGGACCACCTCCACACAGCCGCCGGACAGCAGCGGCGAGAAGATCTCGAAGACGGACACGTCGAAGTTGAGCGAGGTGGACGCCACGACGTGCTCCAGGCCCCGCCCGCTGAACTCGGCCGCGGCCCAGTCGGTGAGGGCCAGCACCGACGCGTGGCTGACGACGACCCCCTTGGGGCGGCCGGTGGAGCCGGAGGTGTGGATGACGTAGGCGGGATGGTCCGGGAGCAGGGTGGCGTGCGGCCCGTCCGGCCGGTCCCGCTCGTCGGCGCCGGTCGGGACGGCCGGCGCGGTGGCCCGGTCACGGGCGCGCCCGAAGTCGGAGTCGGGGCCGGAGTCGGAGCCGAGGTCGGAGCCGGAGCCGAGGTCGGAGCCGGAGCCGAGGTCGGAGCCGAGGTCGTCCAGCAGGATCCGGGTGAACGGGCCCTCGGGCAGCCCGGCCGCGGTGCCGGAGGTGGTGATCACGGCGTCGGGGCGTACGTCGTCGAAGAGGAACGCGATGCGCTCGGCCGGGTACCGGGGGTCCACCGGTAGGTAGGCGGCGCCGCTCTTGAGGACCGCCCAGAGCGCCACGACCAGGTCGGCGGTGCGGGGCAGGGCGAGCGCGACGAAGCGCTCCGGTCCCGCTCCGGCGGCGCGGAGCAGCCGGGCGAGCCGGCCGGAGCGCTCGTCGAGTGCGCGATAGGTGAGGCGCTCCTCACCGGCGATGACGGCCGGGGCGTCGGGAGTGCGCGCCACCTGCCGCCGGAACGCCTCGGGCAGGGTGTCGTGCGGCGCCCGGACGCTCGCTCCGGCGAACCGGCCGAGCACCTCCCGCGCCGCGCCGTGCTCCTGGAGCGGGAGGCCGGCCAGGGTGCGGTCCGGGTCGGCGGCCATTTCCGTCAGCAGCGTGCGCAGGCTCCGCCCGATCCCTTCCACGGTGGCCGCGTCGAAGGCGGCCGGGTCGTAGTCGAGGTTCACGGCCAGGGCGTCCCCGGGGGCGACGACCACGCTGAGCGGGTAGTTGGTGGGTTCGAGGTCCCGTTCGGTCTCCATGGCCAGCCCGTGCCGGGCGAGCGCACCCTCGTCGAAGGGGTAGTTCTCGAAGACCACGATGGAGTCGAACAGCCGGGTGCCGCCGGGCACTTCGCTCCACGTCTGCACCTGGGCCAGCGACACGAAGTCGTGGCGGCGGGCCTCGGACTGGGCGGCCTGCAGTTCGCGCAGCCAGTCCAGCAGCGGGCGCCGCCCGTCGACGCGGGCCCGGGTGGGCAGGGTGTTGATGAACAGGCCGACCATCGCGGTCACGCCCGGCAGTTCGGCGGGCCGGCCGGAGACGGTCGTACCGAACACGACGTCGTCACCGCCGCCGTAGCGGGACAGCAGCAGCGCCCACGCGCCCTGCAGGACGGTGTTGAGGGTCAGGCCCGCCCGCTGGGCCGTCTCCCGCAGCCGCGCCGAGACGGTGGCGTCGAGGGTCACCCGGACCGTTCCGGACGAGGAGCCGCTGTGGGCGCCGGCCGCCTGCCGGTCCCTCGGCAGCGCGGTCGGCGCGGGGAACCCGGCGAGGGTCTCGCGCCAGTGCCGTTCGGCCGCGGCGGTGTCCTGCCCGGCCAGCCAGCGCAGGTAGTCGGCGAAGGGCCGGCGCTCGGCCGGCTGCGCGCGGCGTCCCGAGACCAGCGCCGCATACCGTTCGCACACCTCGTCGAAGACCTGGGCCGCGCTCCAGCCGTCGAGCAGCACGTGGTGGAAGGTCCACACCAGGCGTACCCGGTCCGGTGCGAGGCGGATGAGGGCCAGCCGCATCAGCGGCGCCGCCGCCAGGTCGATGCCCGACTCCCGGTCCTCGGCGAGCAGCCGGTCCAGTGCGGCCGCGCCCCGGTCGGCGGGCCACCCGGTCCAGTCGTGGTGGGTGACGGGCACGGTGACCCGGTGCCGTACGACCTGGACCGGTTCGGGGGTCTCCCGCCACACCAGGTGGGTGCGCAGGACCGGGTTGGCGTCGGCGGTGCGCTGCCACGCCTCGGCGAGGGCGTGCGGGTCGGTGACGCCGGACAGCACCAGCTGCACCTGGTTGACGTAGGCGGGGCCGCCCGGCTCGAGCAGGCTGTGGAAGAGCATCCCCGCCTGCATCGGCGTCAGCGGGAGGATGTCGGCGACGTCGCGGCCGTCCCCGGCGATGCGGTCCACGGCCGTCTGGTCGAGGCGGGCCAGCGGGAAGTCCGACGGGGTGCGGCCGCCGGCCCCGGGGCGGGCGCAGTGCGCGACGATGTCCTCCAGCGCCCGCAGCATGCCCTCGGCGAGGCCGGTGACGGTCTCCTCGCGGTGCCGTCCGCGGCTGTGGTACCAGGTGATCTCCAGCCGGCCGTCCTCCACGCGGGCCACGACGTCCAGCAGGTGGGCCCGTTCGGTGCCGGGCGCCTCCGCGCCGCCGAGGCCGCCGGGCACCGCGCCGACCAGGGCGGCGCCGTCGGCGGTCCAGTCGAACCGGCCCAGGTAGTTGAAGCTGATGCCGGGAGCCGGGGCCGCCGCGATCCGTTCGTCGCGTGCGAGGTGGCGCAGGGCGCCGTGGCCGATGCCGCGGTCCGGTACGGCGCGCAACTGCTCCTTCACCGCCTTCAGCGCGGTCCCCCACCCGCCTGCGGGGACCTGGAGGGCGACGGGGAAGAGCGAGGTGAACCAGCCGACCGTGCGGGACAGGTCGACGTCCTCGAACATCCGGTCCTCGCGGCCGTGTCCCTCCAGGCCCACGGCGACGGTGTCGCGTCCGGTCCAGTCGGCGAGCACCCGGCCCAGCGCGGTGAGCAGCACGTCGTCGATGCGGGTGCGGTACACGCCGGGGACCGTGCGCAGGAGGTGGTCGGTGCGCTCCCGGTCCAGCCGGACGGTGACCTCGCGGACGTCGGCGCTGGTGTTGCCGCCGTCGCCGTCCACCGGCAGCGGCGCCGCGCAGTGCCGGGCGGTGGCCTCCCAGTAGGCGCGCTGTGCCGCGAAGCCGCCGCCGGCGGTGCGGGCGCGCAGCCGGCCGGCCCATTCCCGGACGGAGGTGGTGCGGTCCGGCAGCTGCACCGGCTCCCCCGCCGCGGCCTGCCGGTAGGCGGTCTCCAGGTCCTCCAGCAGGATCCGCCAGGACACGCCGTCGACGACCAGGTGGTGGACGGCGAGCAGCAGCCGGTCCGGCCGGGGGCCGTCGGTGGTGAACAGCCGGGCGGTGAGCAGCGGGCCCTCGTCGAGGCGGAGACCGGCGTGGGCCTGCGCCGTGATGCCGGCCTCGGCCTCCTCGGCGGTCGCGGCGTCGAGCGGGCAGACCTCGAGCAGCGGGGGCACGGGGGCGTCCGCGGGGGTGACGTCCTGGCGCCAGGTCCGGTCGTCCTGGAGGACGAAGCGCGAGCGCAGGGCGTCGTGGTGGGTCCACAGGGCGGCGAGCGCCCGGCACAGGGCGTCCGGGTCGACGGTGCCGGGCGCCTCGACGACGACCGACTGGTTGAAGAAGGCGGCCTGCGGCGGCCGGGGGTCGAGGAACCAGTGCTGGATGGGGGTCAGCGCGACCTCGCCGGCGACCGGTCCGGTGCCGGCGACGGACGCGGTGGTGCCGCCCGCGGCCGCCAGTTCGGCCACCGTGGGACGGCGGAAGAGATCGCGGGGTGTGAGATCGAGGCCCGCCGCGCGGGCGCGGGAGACGACCTGGATGCTGAGGATGGAGTCGCCGCCCAGCATGAAGAAGTTGTCGTCGACGCCGACGCGTTCCACGCCGAGCAGTTCGGCCCAGATCCCGGCGAGGACGCGCTCGGCGTCGGTGCGCGGGGCGCGGTGGGCGCGGTCGCCGCCGGCCGCCGACCAGTCGGGGTCGGGCAGTTGGCGCCGGTCGACCTTGCCGTTGGCGGTCAGCGGCAGTCCCGGCACGGTGACGAACGCGGCGGGCAGCATGTAGTCGGGCAGGCCGGCCGCCAGATGGGTGCGCAGCTCGGCGCCGGAGGGCACGGCGGCGCCGTCGGCCGCCACGAGGTGGGCCGCGAGGCGTTTGCGCCCGCCGTCCTCGTACAGGGACACGACGGCCTCGGCGACGGCGGGGTGGGCGGTCAGCCGGGCCTCTATCTCGGCGGGTTCGACGCGGAAGCCGCGGATCTTGATCTGGTCGTCGGCACGGCCCACGAAGTGCAGCTCGCCGTCGGCGCTCCAGCGCACGACGTCGCCGGTGCGGTACATCCGGCCGCCGGGCGGCCCGAACGGGTCGGCCACGTAGCGGGCGGCGCTCGCCCCCGGCCGCCCCGCGTAGCCGCGGGCCACGCCGGCCCCGGCGATGAACAACTCGCCCGGAACGCCGGGTGGCTGGGGCTGGAGTGCGGCGTCCAGGACGTACACGCGGGTGTTGTCCAGCGGCCGTCCGATGGGCAGCACGGCGGGCAGCGGGTCGCCGGAGCGGAAGACGCGCCGGGTGGCGAAGGTGGTGGTCTCGGTCGGGCCGTAGCCGTCGACCACGGTGAGGCCGGGGCAGGCGTCCAGGACACGGCGTACGACCGCTCCGGGCACGGCCTCGCCGCCCGTCCACACCTCGCGCGCGCCGCGCAGGCAGGTGGGGTCCTCCTGGGCGAGGAGCCGGAACAGGCCCGCGGTCAGCCACAGGCAGCCGACCCGGCGTTCGGTGACGGCGTGCCGGACGGCGGCGGCGTCCAGGTCGGCCGGCGGTGCCAGGACCGCCGTGCCGCCGCGCAGCAGCGGCACCCACACCTCGTACGTGGCCGCGTCGAAGGCGTGCGGGGAGTGTACGAGGACCCGGTCGTGGCCGGTGAAGGCTCGGTCGAGGGCGAGCGCGGCGACGTCCCGCTGGCGTACCGCGACTCCCTTGGGCACTCCGGTGGAGCCGGAGGTGAACATCAGGTACTGGACGTTGTCGGGATGGACCGCCCGGTCCCCCGGCGATCCGGCGCCCACCGCGACCGCGTCGCCGGACGCCGCGGCCCCGCCGGCCGGCCGCGAACCCCCGCTGCGGGACACCGAGGCGTCACCGGCCGCTCCCGGACTCCCGCTGCGGGACGCCGAAGCATCGCCGGCCGGTCCCGAACCACCATCGCCGGAAGCAGACGCGTCGTCAGCCGCTCCCGAACCCCCGTCGCGGGAAGCGGACGCGTCGTCAGCCGGTCCCGAACCGCCACCACCCGACGGCACCGCGCTGTCGTCCAGCCGCAGGATGCCGTCGGCGGGCAGCAGCTGTCCGGCACTCTCCTGCCACGCGGTGTCGGTGAGCAGCAGGTCGGCTCCGGCCTCGGCCAGCATCCGGCGCAGCCGTTCGCGGGGTGCCCTGCCGTCCAGGGGGACGTACACCCCGCCGGTGCGCACCAGCGCCAGCTGGGCGACGACCAGCTGTACGGAGCGGTCCATCAGCACGCCCACCGGGCGTTCGGCCCGCACCCCGAGGCCCGCGAGGCGGTGCGCCAACGCGGAGGCCGCCGCGTCGAGTTCGCGGTAGGTGACGCGCCGGTCGCCGGCCTCCAGGGCCACGGCGTCGGGTGTGCGCCGGACCTGTGCGGCGAAGAGGTCCGCGACGGTGGCCTCGGGGAGGCCGGTCGCGGTGTCGTTCCACTCGCGCAGCACCTGCTCGCGGCGCTCGGGCGTCAGCAACGGCAGCCGCGCGGGCGGCCGTTCGGCTCCCGTCACCATGCCGTGCAGCAGGACGCCGAGGTACTCGGCCAGCCGCTGGACGGTCGTGGCGTCGAACAGCTCCGGGTCGTAGCCCAGCCGGAGCGCCAGCCGGGCACCCGGGTAGGCGACGAGGCTCAGCGGGTAGTTGGTGGTCTCGATGCCGTCGAGGCCGCTCAGGCCCAGCCCGTGGGCGGCGGCCGGGCGGTCGTCCACCGGGTAGTTCTCGAAGACGACGATGCTGTCGAACAGGGTGACGCGTTCCGGGAGTCCGGTGAGCGCCCGCATCCGGGTGAGCGGCACGTGGTCGAAGCGCCGGTCCTCGCTCTGGTCGTGCTGGAGGCGGCGGAGCCAGTCGCGCAGGGTGCCGCCGGCGGGGACGGTGACGCGGGTGGGCAGGGTGGCGATGAACAGACCGGTCATGGAGTCGGCGCCGGGCAGCTCGGGCGGCCGCCCGGACACGGTGGTGCCGAAGACCACCTCGTCCCGGCCCGCCTGCCGGGCCAGCAGCAGCGCCCAGGCGCCCTGGACGAGGGTGTTCAGGGTGACCCCGCAGCTGCGGGCGAGTTCCTCCAGCGCGCGGGTCCGGTCGTCGGGCAGCGTGACGCGCACCGCCCGGGTGGACTCGGCGCGGTGGGTCTCGCGCGGCTCGCGGTCGAAGGGCAGCGGCGTGGCCTCGGTCAGCCCGCTCAGGCGCCGGCGCCAGTGCTCCTCGGCCTCGGCCCGGTCGCGGGTGCGCAGCCAGGCCACGTAGTCCCGGTAGGGGCGGCGGTCCGGCAGGGCGTCCGGGCCGGATCCGGCGTGGGCCGCGAAGACGTCGGAGAGCACCTGGAAGAGGCTCCAGCCGTCCAGGATCAGGTGGTGGAAGGACCACACCACACGCACGGCGGTGTCCGAGACGCGGGCGAGCGCCAGCCGCTGGAGGGGGGCCCGCGCCAGGTCGATGCCGGCCGCGCGGTCCCGGTCCGTCAGCTCGTCCAGCCGGGCGGCGCGCTCGTCGTCCGTCAGTTCGCGCCAGTCGAGGTGCGTGACGGGCACGGCGGCGTGGCGCTGCACCACGAAGAGCGGTTCGGGTACGTCCTGCCAGACGACCCGGCCGCGCAGCACCGCGGTGCGGTCCGTGACCCGCTGCCAGGCGGCTTCGAGGGCCCGCGGGTCGGGGACGCCGTCCAGGACGAAGGTCAGCTGCTGGAAGTAGACGCCGCGGTCGTCCTGGGAGAGGCCGTGGAAGAGCATGCCGGCCTGGGTGGGGGTCAGCGGCAGGACGTCCTCCACCGCCGCCGGGTCCTGCCCGGCGAGCCGGTCCACGGTGGCCTGGTCCAGCGAGGTGAGCGGGAAGTCGGACGGGGTGCGCCCGGCGGCCCCCGGCCGGGCGGCGTGCCGGGCGAGGTCGGCCAGTGCGTCGGCGAACCGCCGGGCCAGCGCCGCGACCGTGTCGTGCCGGTACCGGCCGCCGGAGTAGAACCAGCTGAACTCCAGGGTGTCGCCGTCCAGCCGGCCCACGACCTCCAGCGGGTGCGGGCGTCCGGACCGCGGGTCGGCGTCCAGCTCGAGCGGCCGGACGGTGCCGCGGTACAGGCCGTCCGGCTCGTCCGACACCCCCATCCGGCCCAGGTAGTTGAAGCTGACCTGGGCCGTGGGAGTCCGCGGTGCCGGCCCGGGCGTGGCGAGATGGCGCAGCGCGTCGTGGCCGAGCCCGTGCCGGGGTACGGCCCGCAGCTGCTCCTTGACCTGCTTCAGTACGGCGTCCCAGCCGCTCTCTTCGGGGACGGCGAGGGCGACCGGGTAGCGGGTGGTGAACCAGCCGACGGTGCGGCTGAGGTCCACGTCGGCGAAGAGTTCCTCGCGGCCGTGCCCCTCGACGTCCACCACCACCCGGTCCCGGCCGCTCCAGCCGCACAGCGCCCGTCCGAGGGCGCTGAGCAGCACGTCGTTCACCTGGGTGCGGTAGGTGTCGGGCAGGGTGCGCAGCAGGACGGCGGTGTCCTTCGGGCTCAGTCGTACGGTCACCGCGCGGGCCGAGGCGTAGGTGTCGGCGCCGGTCAGGTCGGCGGGCAGCGGGGGCTCGGTGTCCGGGAGGGCCGTGTTCCAGTACTCCGTCTCGTCGGCGAAACCGCCGTCGGCGGCGTGGGCGGCCAGCCGGCGGGCCCAGTGCCGCAGTGCCGAGGATCTGGCGGGCAGCGCCGCCGCGCCGTCGCCGCCGGCGCGCCGGGCCCGGTAGGCGCGGTCGAGGTCCTCCAGCAGCAGCCGCCAGGAGACGCCGTCGACGACGAGGTGGTGCACGGCCAGGTGCAGCACGCGGGACCGGCCGGGACCGCGGTCGTGCAGCACGGCGCGCAGCAGCGGTCCCCGGGCCAGGTCGAAGGGGCCGAAGTGGGGTGTGTCGGTGTCGGGGCCGGTGTGGTGGGTCAGGGTGAGGGGGGCCGCGCGCTCGTCGATGTGCCACCGGACCGCGCCGGAACCGTCGTCGGCGGCGACGAACCGGGAGCGCAGGGCGTCGTGGTGGGCGACCACGTCGTCCAGTGCGTCCCGCAGCGCCGCGGGGTCCAGGTCGTCGGGCAGTTCGAGGGACAGCGCCTGCGCGAAGTGGGCGGCCCGGTCGGCCGCGGTGTCGAGGAGCCAGTGCTGGATGGGTGTCAGGGGCGTCGTCCCGGTGGCCTCCGCCGCTTCGGCGCCGGCCGCCGGCAGGGCGGCCGCGGCGGTCGCGCACCGGGCGAGGGCGGCCACCGTCTGGTGCTGGTAGACGTCCCGGGAGGTCAGCGCCAGGCCCTCCTGGCGGGCCCGTGCCACGACCTGGATGCTGAGGATCGAATCGCCGCCCAGCTCGAAGAAGTTGTCGTCGACGCCGACCCGCTCGACCCGCAGTACGTCGCACAGGATGGCGGCGAGGGTGCGCTCGGCCGGGGTGCGGGGCGGCACGTGCCGTACGGCGGGCACGGCCGGGCCCGGGTCGGGCAGCCGGCCGCGGTCGAGCTTGCCGTTGGGGTTGAGCGGCAGGGCGTCCAGCGGTACGACGGCCGAGGGGACCATGTAGTCGGGCAGGGTGCGGCCGAGCGCCCGGCGGACCGCCTCCGGCTCCACCCGCTCCCCGGGGGCGGGGACGACGTACCCGACCAGGCGCCGGTGCCCGTCGTTCTCGGAAGCGGTCGCCGCGGCCTCGGCCACGCCCGGGCAGCCGCGCAGCGCCTCCTCCACCTCGCCGAGTTCGATGCGGAAGCCGCGCACCTTCACCTGCTGGTCGATCCGGCCGACGTACTCCAGTTCACCGTCCGCGCTCCAGCGCGCCAGGTCCCCGGTGCGGTACATGCGGTCGCCGGGGGCGCCGAACGGATCGGCGACGAACCGGGCGGCGGTCAGGCCGGGCCGGCCCAGGTAGCCGCGGGCGAGTCCGGCGCCGCCGAGGTACAACTCGGCGGTGACTTTGAGGGGTTGCGGGCGCAGCGCACGGTCGAGGACGTAGGCCCGGGTGAGGGCGACCGGGCGGCCGATGGGCGGGGCCTGACCGGGGGTCCGGTCGCCGGCGTACCAGGCGGTGGCGTACACGGTGGCCTCGGTGGGCCCGTAGACGTTGGCGATCTCGCAGCCGGGCATGGCGGCGCGCAGGTCGCGCACGGTCTGCAGGGGCAGGGCCTCGCCGGCGAGGACGACCGTGTCCGCCGTCACCGGGGCCGCTCCGTCGGCGACCAGCCGGGAGATCACGGACGGCACGCCGCTGACGAGACCGGCACGCCGCGGGCCGCCCGGCGTGTCGGCGAGGGACGGCAGGTCCGCGACGACCTCCACGCTGCCGCCGGCGAGCAGCGGGCAGAGCAGCTCGAAGACGGAGACGTCGAAGTTGAGTGAGGTGGAGGCGATCACGTGCGCCAGCCGGTCCGGGCCGAACCGCTCCGCCGCCCAGGCGGCGAGCGCGGCGACGCTGCGGTGGGTGACGACGACGCCCTTGGGGCGGCCGGTCGAACCCGAGGTGTAGATGACGTACGCGGGGTGGTCCGGCGAGAGCGGGCGGACGCGGTCGTCGTCGCCCAGGTCGCGTTGGGCCGTCGCGGGGTCCGCGCAGACCTGCCGGGCCAGCCGGTCGCAGTCCTCCAGGAGCAGCGGCTCGCAGTCCCCGGGGAGGGCGGCGGCGGTCTCGCGGGTGGCGAGCACGAGCGTGGGGCGGGCGTCGTCGAGCATGAAGCGGACGCGTTCGGCCGGGTAGGCGGGGTCGACGGGGAGGTAGCCGGCGCCCGCCTTCAGCACCGCCCACAGCACGGGCACGAGGTCGGCGGAGCGCGGCAGGCACAGCGCGACCAGGGCCTCCGGGCCGGCGCCGCGGGCGACGAGCAGCCGGGCCAGGCGGTTGGCCCGCCGGTCGGTCTCGGCGTAGTCGAGCCGGTCGGAGCCGCAGACCACGGCGGTCCGGTCCGGGGTGCGGTCCACCTGCGCCCGGAACAGCCCGGGCAGCGTGCCGGCCCCGGTGTCGCGGACACGCCGTACGGGCGGGTTCCAGCTGTCGACCAGGGTGCGCTGCTCGTCGTCCGCGAGCATGGGCAGTTCGGTCAGCGTCCGGCTCGGTCCGTCGGCCATGCCGTCCAGCAGACGGTGCAGATGACGGCAGACGCGGGCCACGGTCGAGGCCTCGAACAGGCCGGTGTCGAACTCGGCGGTCAGCACCCAGCCGCCGTCCGTGTCCGGCGCGAACTCCAGGACCAGGTCGAAGCGGGCGGCGGGACGGGGCAGCGGGTGGGCGTCGAAGCGCAGGCCGCCCGCCTGCCGGGGCACGCCCATGGCGGTCTGCTGCACGACGAGCGCCTGGACCAGGGGGGTACGGCTCGGGTCACGGGGCGGCGCGAGTTCCTCCACCACCCGGTCGAAGGGCACCGCGTCGTGGGCGAAGGCGTCCAGCACCGTCGCGCGCATGTGCTCCACGAACCGGTCCACGGTCATCGTCTCGTCCACGTCGCCGCGCAGCACCAGGGTGTTGGCGAAGAAGCCCGCCACGTCCTCCAGGTCCGGGCGCCCCCGCCCGTTGGTGACGGTGCCGAAGGCCACGTCCCGCTGGCCGGAGTAGCGGGAGAACAGCAGCGCGGAGGCGGCGGCGAACAGGGTGAACACCGTGGTGCCCCGTCCGCCGGCCAGCTGCCGCAGCCGGTCGACCAGGTCCGCGGGGAGGTGGTGCCGGTGTGCCGCGCCGACGGCGGTGCGGACGGCGGGCCGGGGCCGGTCCGTGGGCAGTTCCAGGTGCTGGATGCCCGCCAGGTGCCGTCTCCAGTAGGCGAGGTCCTGCGCGTCCGTCCCGGTGGACCGCTGCCGCTGCTCCCACACGGCGAAGTCGGGGTACTGCACGGCCGGTGCGGGCAGCCCGTCGGGTTCGCCGGTGGCCTCCGCGTGGTACAGGGCCGCGAGTTCCCGGGTGAGGACGCCCACGGACCAGCCGTCGGTCACGATGTGGTGCTGCGCCAGGAGCAGCAGGTGGTCCTGGTCGGCGAGACGGACGAGCAGGGCGCGGGTGAGCGGGCCGGCCGCCAGGTCGAAGGGGTCGTTCAGCTCGTCGGTGAGCAGCCGCCGCGCGTTCTCGGCGCGGTGGGCCGCGGGTACGTCGCGCAGGTCGGCCGTGCGCAGCGGCAGCCGGGGCTCCGGTGCGACGCGCTGGACGCCCTGTCCGTCGACGGTGGCGAACGTGGTGCGCAGGGCGTCGTGGCGGGCGGCGAGACGCGTCAGGGACCGGCGCAGGGCGTCCGTGTCCAGCGCGCCGCTCAGCCTGAGGGACACACCGGTGTTGTATTCGGTGCCGCCGGCGGTGAGGTCGTCGAGGAACCACAGCCGCCGCTGGGCGCTGGACAGGGGGAGGCCGCCGGCGCGGGGGGCGGCCGGGATCGGCTCCGGCGGCGCGGCGGCTGACGGGTCGCCGAGCAGCGGGGCCAGGGCGGCGACGGTGCGCGCGGTGAAGACGTCCCGCATGGTCAGCCGGACGCCGAGGTCGTCCCGGATGCGGCCCAGGGCGCGGGCGGCGAGGACCGAGTCGCCGCCCAGCTCGAAGAAGTCGTCGGTGACGCCGACCGGTTCGGCGCCCAGGACGTCCGACCAGATGGCGGCCAGGTCCTGCTCCCGGGCGGTGCGCGGCGGCACGTGACCGGCCGCGGGAGCACGGTCCGGGGCGGGCAGGGCGGCCCGGTCGGTCTTGCCGTTCTCGGTGAGCGGGAACCGGTCCAGGACCACGACGGCGGACGGCACCATGTGGGCGGGCAGGGCGCCGGCCAGCGCGGTGCGCAGGGCCGCCGGGTCGGGGGCGGCTGCCGGCCCGGCGGGCGTGACGTAGCCGACGAGGCGCCGTCTGCCGGGGTCGTCCTCCCGTACGACGACCACGGCCTCGCCGACGCCGCCGGCCCGCACCAGGGCCGCCTCGATCTCGCCCGGTTCGATGCGGAAGCCGCGGATCTTCACCTGCCGGTCGAGGCGGCCGAGGAACTCCAGCTCCCCGTCGGGGGTCCGGCGGGCCCGGTCCCCCGTGCGGTAGAGGCGGCCGCCGGGCACCCCGAAGGGGTCGGCGACGAAACGGGCGGCGGTCAGTCCCGGCCGGCCCAGGTAGCCGCGGGCGACCGCGTCGCCGCCCACGAACAACTCCCCGTCCGCGCCGGGCGGTACGGGACGCATCGCGGCGTCGAGGACGTACACCCGGGTGTGCGGCAGGGCGTCGCCGATCGTCGGCGTGCCGCGGCCCGCGGTGAGCGGCCCGGTCCAGGTGGCGACGATGGTGGCCTCGGTGGGCCCGTAGGAGTTGATCATGCGGCGACCGGGTGCCCAGCGGTCCACGAGTCCGGCCGGGCAGGCCTCGGCTCCGACGATCAGTGTGCGCAGCCGGCGGGCGGTGCCCCGAGCCGGGTCGGGAAGGGTGGCCAGGGCGGCCGGCGGGATGAGGGCGTGGGTGATCCGGTGGTCGTCCAGGACGGCGCCGAGTTCGTCGCCCAGCCAGGGGCCGTGCGGCGGCACCACGAGTGTCGCGCCGGAGAGCACGGATATGCACAACTCCAGTACGGAGGCGTCGAAGCTGGGCGAGGAGAACTGCAGCACGCGGTCGCCGGGGCCCACGGCGTAACGTTCGCCGGCGGCGGCCGTGAAGCCGCCGATGCCGCGGTGGGTCACCGCCACGCCCTTGGGCGTCCCGGTGGAACCGGACGTGTAGATCACGTACGCCACGTGGTCGTCGCCGACGGCCCCGGCACCGCCGGGCCCGCCTGCGGCACCCGGCCCGTCTGCGGCACCCGGCCCGTCACCGGCACGCGGTGCGCCTCCGGCAGCGGCACCCGGTCCGTCTCCGGCACGCGGTGCGCCTCCGGCAGCGGCACCCGGTCCGTCTCCGGCACGCGGAGCGCCTCCGACACCGGGTCCGTCACCGACACGCGGAGCGCCTCCGACACCGGGTCCGTCACCGACACGCGGAGCGCCTCCGACACCGGGTCCGTCACCGACACGCGGAGCGCCTCCGGCACCGGGTCCGTCACCGACACGCGGAGCGCCTCCGACACCGGCACCCGGTCCGTTACCGGCACGCGGTGCGCCTCCATTTCCGGCACGCGGTCCGTCTCCGTCTCCGGCACGCGTGCCGATTCCCTCACCGGGCCCGCCTGTTCGGCCGGAAATGGGTCCGGCGCCTGGGGTGACCGCGGCATCCTGTGCGGCATCCGCGGTGTGCGAGGTGCCCGAGGTGTCGGCGGGGCCGGAGGTTCCCGCGGTGCCTGCGCGGCCCGAGGTCTCCACGCGGCCCGAGGTCTCCACGCGGCCCGAGGTCTCTACGCCGCCCGACGTACCCGACGTACCCGGCGTGTCCGCACCGCCCGCACCGCCCGCACCGCCCGCGACCGTCTCTGCGGAGTCCTCGGTCTCCAGCAACCGGCTGACGTGCTGCGGGTCGTCGATGACGACCGCCGGCGCCGCGTCGTCGAGCATCAGCGCCCGCCGCTCGGCCGGGTAGGCGGGGTCCACGGGGAGGAAGGCGGCGCCCGCCCGGGCGACGGCCAGCTCCGCCGCGATCAGTTCCATCGAGCGCGGCAGGACCAGTGCGACCACGCGGTCCGGCCCCGCCCCCCGGCGTACGAGGTGGCCGGCCAACCGGTCCGCCCGGGCGGCGAGTTCGCGGTAGGACCAGGTGCGGCGGCCGTCGGTGAGCGCCGGCGCGTCGGGAGTCCGGGCCACCCAGGCGGTGAACAACTCGCCGAGCGTGGGCCGCGGCCGCGCCGGGGCGGCCACGGCGCTCTCCGAAGAGCCGGAGGGATGGCCGGACGGTGCCGGTGCGGATGCCGGTGCGGGCTTGTCGTGCAGGTCCGTCATGGGTGAAGTCCTTCTGCAGGGCTGGACGATGCGGCGCGGGGTGCGAAGGCGGACGCGCGCGGTCCGCACACCGGCGCCGGTGCGGCGGCTCGGGGGCGGTCACGCCGGGCGGCACGCCGGTGCCGTCGGGGCGGTCGGCGTACCCGGGGGTGAACCGGTGCCTCGGCGGCCCGGCGGCACACGGAGGGCGGGAGGGCCGCTGACCCGGAAGCCGCACGGCGCGCTTCGGGCCGGCGCCGGGCGGTGCGCTCCGGCGACGGCGACGGCCTACGGGCGTCCCTCAGCCGGCGGTGGGCGCGGGGGTCCGGCGGCCAGGTCGTCCGGTGGTCCGGCGGGCCGGGTCCGGGCGCGGCGACCGGGCCGGGCGGTCAGCCGTCGTCGGTGCGGCGGGCCGTGCGCCCGGATATCTGCACGCGGTCGATCCTGCCGGTGACGGGGTCGCGGTGGAAGTGCCCGCCGGGTTCCAGCCGGCCGGTGACCGGGTCGAGCAGATCGCACGACAGGTCGGCGTAACAGACCAGCGGCAGGCCCACGTCGCCGTCCACGGAGAGGGCCGATGAGCCGTCGGGCCCCGGGGCCACCCGGTAGGTGACGTCCCCGTTGCGGTAGGTGCCGACCGCGTCGGGCAGGGCGATGCGGGCGCCCCGGCCCCCGGTCGGCGGTGCGGCGGGGACCCGGACGCCGGCGATCCGGGCCAGGTCCTCGGCGAGGTCGCGCCAGAGGGCGGTGGCGCCGCCGGCGTTGCCGGTGAAGGCGACCACCACGCCGCCGGCGGGGTCGACCCGCAGATGGCAGGAGGTGCCCTGGGCGTTGCCGTCGTGGCCGCACCACACACGGTCGTCCTGCCGGTACAGCGCGAGGCCGGGCCCCCAGCCGTCGGCCAGCGCATTCGGGCGCGCGGCGCTCTCGGCGCGGCGCATCTCCTTGGCCACGGCGGGCGGCAGGACGTCCGAGCGGTCGGCCAGCAGCCTGCCGAACTCCCGCAGGTCGCGGGCGCTCGCCAGCAGTGCCCCGGCCGGCGCCTCCAGGGGTGCCAGGTTCTGCCGGGCCGGACGGGCCCTGCCGGTGGCGGTGTTGACGGCGTGACCTGCGGCCACGGGGCGGTCGGCGCCGCTGTCGCCGAGGAACGCGGGCACCGTCCCGAGGGGTTCGAGGAGGAGCGCCCGGACGGCCTCGTGCCAGGGCATGCCGGTGACCGCCTCCACCAGCCGTCCGGCGGCGACGTAGCCGGCGTTGGAGTACGAGAAGTCGGTCCCCGGCGCGAAGAGCAGGCTGCGGGGGGTGCACAGGGCGGTGAGGTAGCGGGCGCCGGTGGTCGCCGCCGCGGTGTCGGAGTCGGGTCCGGTGGGCAGACCCGAGGTGTGACTGAGCAGGTGGCGGATGGTCACCCCGGGCAGCTGCCGCAGCTCGGGGAGATGGGCGGCGGCGGGTTCGTCCGGGTCGAGGTCGCCGTCGTCGGCCAGGAGCAGCACCAGGGCGGCCGTGTAGGGCTTGGTGAGCGAGCCGAGGGGTACGGCCGTGTCGTCCGTGACCGGCGCACCGGTCGTGACGTCGGCGGTTCCGGTGTGCAGGGTGAGGAGGTCGGCGCCGGTGTCCAGGGCCAGTTGGGCGCCCGGCACGCGGTGCCGGCGGGCGAGGGTGTCGAGGCGGTCCTGCAGTTCCTGGCGTAATGACGGGGAGGGCGCCGCGGAGGGGGCAGGAGCGGTGGGGACGGTGTAGGGCATGAGAAGAGGACTCCCGTTGAGTGGGTCTCCTGTGCGGGTGACCGGTCCGGCCCGCAGGTGAACGGCGCGGGGCGGCCGGGGCGCCTGCGCGCCGGAGTCAAGCTCTGCCGACCTCGACCGGCAGGTGGCGTACGCCGATGAGTACGGCGGGGTTCTGGAAGGTGACGTCCTCGTAGGAGGGGACCGCCAGCATGCGGAATCGTTCATGCAACATACGCAGCGCGATCCGTGCCTCCAGCCGGGCCAGCGGCGCGCCGAAGCAGAAATGAATGCCGTGGCCGAAGGTCAGATGGGGGTTGGGCCGCCGGGTCACGTCGAACACATCGGGGCGGTCGAAGCGGGCCGGGTCGCGGTTGGCGGCACCGAGATGCGTCATCAGCAGGGCGTCGGCGGGCAGTTCGTGACCGCCGAGGACCACCGGACGGGCGACGCGGCGCCCCAGCTCGGGGAAGGGGGGCAGCCAGCGCAGCACTTCCTCGACGGCCTGGGGCAGCAGGGCGGGGTCGGCGCGCAGGGCGGCGTCGGTTCCGGGATGCCGGTCGAAGGTGACGACGGCGTTGCCGAGCAGTGCGGTCGTGGTGATGTGACCCGCGACCAGCAGCAGCGCCACGAAGCCGACCATCTCCTGGTCCTCGAGGCGGACCCCGTCCACCTCGGCGGCGATGAGCCTGCTGGTCAGGTCGGTGCCGGGATGGGCACGTCGGTGGCGGATGTGGTCCAGCATGTAGCCGTTCATCTCGCGCACCGTCGGCGCGATGGCCTCCAGCGCCCGTTCCAGGTCGGCCATGTCGGGGGTCTCGCCGAGCTGGTCGCCGCCGAACAGGACGCTCGCCCAGTCCTGGAACAGCCGGTGCTCCTCGGCCGGGATGCCGAGCAGTTCGGCGATCACGATGATGGGGAGCGGGTAGGCCAGCGCGTCGACGAGGTCGAAGCGGTCGCGGTCGGCCACGGCGTCCAGCAGCCGCGCGCTCACGTCCTCGATGCGGGGCCCGAGTTCCTGTACGACCCGCGGGGTGAAGGCCTGACTCACCAGGGTGCGCAGCTTGCGGTGTTCCGGCGGGTCCATGCCGACGAAGTTGCCCTGCCGGAAGGTCTCGAAGTCCTCCTGGGTGGGCGCGAGGGCGGAGAGGTCGGAGGAGTAGGTCGCCTGGTCGGCGAGCACGGTGGAGACCGTGGCGTGGTCCAGCACCTGCCATACGCCCTGGTCCTCGTCGTAGCGCACGGGGCCGGCCTCGCGCAGTCTCTGCCAGCGCTCGGGTAACGCCTCCAGGAGGAGTGGCTCCTCGGTCAGTTGCTCACTGGTCACGTGTTCTCCTCGGTTACGGCACACGGGCAGGGCCGATCGCGGACAGCGTGGTGCTTCGGGACGAGCACGACGGACGGACCGGGCGGCCCGGACAGGGCCTCGCCACCGCGTTCGCCACGTGCGGGCGTACAGCGGGCGACTCGCGCGGCGCTCGGTGCGCGGTCCGATGGTCAGACGGCCTCAGCTCGCCGCCACGACGGCTGGAAGCATCTCAACACGCCCGATGACGGACGCCGCCGCCGCGCGGCCGGCCACGGGCCCGTTCGGCACCCGCCCTTCCGGCGGACCAACCCGGCATAACACTTCCCCCTTGGTGACACCTCCCGCGCGGTGAGCGCGCGGGACCCTCCCGGTCGTGAACGGACAACGGGGGTCCGAGGACCCGGCCGCTCGAAACGAGGTGAGAGAATACGTGGTCCAGAGGCGTGTTGACCCAGGAATGGCACGTTCCGCACCTCAAAACACCTTCGTTTCGATGGAACCCGGCCACAGTCTTCACGGCGGGTCATCGGATAGCAACCCCATGAGGTTGAACGGAGAGTACTTCGGCCGTGCTTTTGCGTCACCACCCGGCCACTTCGTCCCCCCTCGCGCTCAGGCGACGCTCGGGCCGGGTCGCCGCCCCCGCGTGTGCCCGGGCATCCCGTCGCCAAACCGGGTGGCTCGGAAAAAAATCCGCTCCGGTGACCGGCCGCGCATCTGCGACCGGACCCCGCCATCCGCCGTGCCGGGCCCTGCCGTACGGCCAGGCGGCCGGCCCGAGCCGCCTCTGACCAGGGGAGACGATCCCGCTACTGACGGAGGCCGGGTCGAACGGCCGCACCGGAGCGCTTCCCTCCACCGGCCGCCCACGGCGGACGGTTCCGGCGAGCCGGGCGAGGAGAGTCACGCCACCGCCACACCGTCGAGAACGAGCCGAAGTACCGGCCGACGGCCACCACCCATACAAAATCAGCCATCCGGGCGCGTGGGGGCGCACAGGTGGACCGGTGTGCCGCGGCATGCTCCGGCTGCGCGGGCTTGAGCGGGAAGCTCCCGGGCAGTGACCACCCCTCGGCGCCCACGCGCGGGCGTGAGCGGCGCGCTCGCAGTGCGCGGGAATCCGCGCTCGCCGTGCGGGTGAGGCCCCCGCGAGGGAGTCTTGTCCCCTGGATGCGACGCGCGGCCGTACGAGGAGGTGGTCGGCGTGTCCGACGGGCCCGGGCCGGAACGGGCACCGGCCGCCGACTCGGTGCCGGTCGGGCAGCCGATGCTGTCGCTCGCGCTGGCCTCCATGATGGAGGAGGTGGGGGCGCACTCCGGCGCCGTGTACCTGCTCAGCCCCGACGAGCCGGTCCTGGAGATGGCCGTGACGGCGGGCATGCCGCGGGCCTTCGCCGCGCCGTGGCAGCGGGTGGGGCTCAGCGCGCCGATCCCGGTCGCCGACGCGGCACGCGACCGGCGGCTGGTGTGGGTGGGCGGCGAGGAGGAGATGGCCCGCCGCTATCCACGGATCTCGGTGGTGCTGCCGTACCCGTTCGCGCTGGCGGCGGTGCCTGTGGCGACGCGGCACGATGTGTACGGCGCGGTGTACGTGACCTGGCCCGGCGGCCACGCGCCGGAGCTGTCCGATGTGGAGCGCGAGCATCTGACGGGGGCCTGCGAGCGGCTGGCACTGCGGCTGGAGCGGGCCGCCGCGGAGAACCGGCCGGTCGGCCCGGAGTCGGATGTGCTCGCGGCGCAGGCGCCGGGCGTGGCGGACACGCTGGGTGCGGTGGAGGCGGCCCGGATGGCGTCCCGGTTGCCCTACGGCCTGGTCTCGCTCGACCTGCACGGCCGGATCGGTTTCGTCAACGCGGCGGCGGCCGATCTGCTCGGGAGGCCGGCCGGCGACCTGCTCGGCAGCCCGCTGTGGGTGGCGGTGCCCTGGCTGAACGACCCCGTGTACGAGGACCGTTACCGGGCGGCACTGATCAGCCAGCAGGTGATGTCGTTCGTCGCCGTGCGCCCACCGGGTGAGTGGCTGTCGTTCCGGTTGTACCCCGGCAGGACCGGGCTGACCGTGCGCGTCTCCAGGGCCCGGACGGCGGTGGATCCGGCGCGGCGGGCGCCGGCGGTGGAACCGCACCCGGCCCGGCTGGTGACGATCTCCCAGGTACTGAGTCTGGCGGGGGCGCTGACCGAGGCGGTGGGCGTGCAGGACGTGGTCCAGCTGGTCTGGGACGAGGTGGCCCCGGCGGTCGGCAGCCAGGCGTTCGCGGTCCTCGGCACGCAGGGTGGACGGCTGCACGTACTGGGGCACCGGGGATATGCGGACGCGCACGTCGTGGAGCGGTTCACCGGACTGCCGCTGACCGAGCGCACCCCGGGCGCCCAGGCCCTGAGCAGCGGGGTGCCCGCGTTCTTCGAGTCCCGGGCGGAGCTGGAACGGCTGTATCCGGGCCGGCACGACACCCCCGACGGCTACGCGGCCTGGGCCTACCTGCCGCTGATCGCGTCCGGGCGGCCGGTGGGCACGTGCGTGCTGGCGTACGCCGAGCCGCATCCCTTCCCCGCCGACGAGCGGGTCGTGCTGACCTCTCTCGGCGGGCTGATCGCGCAGGCCCTGGCGCGGGCCCTGCTCTACGACGCCAAGCACCGCCTGGCGCAAGGGCTGCAGCAGGCGCTGCTGCCCCGTTCGCTGGTCCCGCCGCCCGGCCTGGACGCGGCGGCCCGCTATCTGCCGGCCACTCACGGCATGGAGATCGGCGGCGACTTCTACGACCTGGTACCGACCCGGCCGCTGGCTGCCGCGGTGATCGGGGACGTACAGGGCCACAACGTGACGGCGGCGGGCCTGATGGGGCAGATCCGCACCGGGGTGCGCGCGTACAGCACGGTGGGGCAGGCGCCGCACGAGGTCATGGGCAGCACCAACCGGCTGCTGATCGATCTCGGTGCCGAGTTGTTCGCGAGCTGCCTGTATCTGCGGCTGGATCCGGGGCGCGGTCATGCCGTGATGGCGCGCGCCGGGCATCCGCCGCCGTTGCTGAGACGGCCGGACGGGCGGGTACGGGTGCTGGACCTGGCCGGCGGCCCGCTGCTGGGGATCGACCCGGCGGCGGTCTATCCGACGACCGAGGTCTCCCTCGCGCCGGGCTCGGTCCTCGTCCTCTATACCGACGGTCTGGTGGAGTCCCCGGGCATCGACATCGAGGACGCGTTGGTCGAGTTGGGCGGGCTGCTCTCGGAGGTCGGGAACCAGCCGCTGGAGGGACTCGCGGACGAGATCCTCCGGCACAGCGCGGCGGCCCGGGAGCGGCTGGACGACGTGGCGATGCTGCTGCTGCGGGCCCGCGACGACGCCTGACGCACGGCGGTCCGGTCCTCCCGCGGGAGGACCGGACGGTGCCCTGCCGCCCGGGCCCCGCCCGTTGGGCGGAGGGCCCGATCGGAAGAGGACACGGCTGTACTCCCGTCCCAATAGTGCGGGTGTCGGGTGT
>NZ_JBEOTD010000037.1:0-12199 GCF_040426375.1 Streptomyces sp. NPDC096012 | reverse complement strand
GCCCGGGCCCCGCCGGATCGGCGACGGCCCGGGCGCGCGGCTCAGTGCCCGCCGGGCGCCGCCGAGCCGCCGGCCGACGGAGCGGTTCCGGACTGGTCGCCGGCCGACGGAGCGGTTCCGGACTGGTCGCCGGCCGACGGGTCGGCGCCGCCGCCGATCTGGTCGCCACCGGCACCGGCCTGGTCGCCCGCACCCGCCTGGCCACCCGCACCCGGCTGGTCGCCGGCACCCGCCTGGCCGCCCGCACCGGACTGGTCGCCCGCACCCGCCTGGCCGCCCGCACCGGACTGGTCCCCGGCACCCGCCTGGCCGCCCGCGCCGTTACCGGCGGCACCGTTGCCGGCGGCACCGTTGCCACCCGCGCCGTTGCCGCCGGCCCCGAGGGTCGCGCCGGTGGCCTGCAGGGCGGCGGTGACGGGCTGGAAGAAGGTCTCGCCGCCGTTGGTGCAGTCGCCGCTGCCGCCGGAGGTGAGGCCGAGGGCGCCGCCGTCCTGGCTGAACAGGGAGCCGCCGCTGTCGCCGGGCTCGGCGCAGACGTTCGTCTGGATGAGACCGTTGACGGTGTCGACGCCGTTCGGGTCGGTCTCGCTCTGGAAGTTGACGGTGGCGTCGAGACCCGTGACCTGGCCGTCGTGCAGCCCGGTGGTGGACCCCATCCGGAACACCGTCGCGCCGACCGTGGCGTCGGCGGCCTGGTTGATCGCCACGGTCTGGCCGTTGCCGGTGTTGACCTCGCTGGGCGCCTGGGTGGCGGGGTCGTCGTACTTGACCAGCGAGAAGTCGCTGCCCGGGAAAGTGGCCTGGTCGACGGTGGCGATGGGCTGCCCGGTCTGGGAGTCGGACCACTGCTTCGCGGCGACACCGCAGTGACCTGCCGTCAGGAAGGCGGGGCTGCCGTCGGAGGCGGTGACGTTGAAGCCGAGGGAGCAGCGGACGTTGCCGCCCTGCACCTGGGAGAAGATGGCGTCGCCGCCCGAGACGAAGGTCTTGAAGGTGCCGGCGGACTTCTTCAGGGTCGCCATGCCGGACCCGAGTCCCTGCACGGTCGACTGCAGTCTGTTCCACTTGGCGCCGGTGACGGTGGAGTCAGCGGTGACGAGGACCTTGTCGGTGCGCGGGTCGACCGCCCACGAGGTGCCGGGGATCGTCGCCCGGGCCTTCAGCGTCCTCGCGGCCGCCTTGAGTTCGGCCGTGCTGTTGTCCACCTGGCGGACGGCGGCGCCGGCGTCCTTCGCCCGGGCGATCAGGTTGCTGTCGCCGCCGGCGACGTTGACGACGAGCTGTCGCCCGGCGCTGTCGTAGTACGACCCGGCGAAGGCGTCACCGAGGGTCTTCTGGAGCTGGGCGGCGAGGCGGGAGGCGTCCGTGGCCTTCAGGGTCTTCGCGGTGCCGGTGGTGCCCGAGGCCTGGCTGTCGTCCTGGGAGGCGTTGGCGTGGGGCAGCAGGAGGGCCGCCGCTCCGAGTGCCGCGACACCGCCCACCGCTATCGCGGCCTTGCGCTTCGGCATTCGCTTGTGACTCAAACTTCTCGACCTCCTGGGAACGGGGGGTCTGCCGCTGTCCGGCAGTTCGTATCGGGGCGCCTGGATGGCCGTAGGTACGCACCGGGCGGCCGGTGCGTTCAATTCCGTTTCCGGGCAGGCCCGTTCGGAGGGCCGGTTCGGCCCCGTCCCGGGGGCCGCGAGCAGAGTCCGACGGGGCTCCCCACCCCCATGCCGCGCGCCGACGGCGATTCCGGACGGACACGATCGGCTGTCGATCAGTTACGGTCCGTTCCGAACACGTAACGGAATCCCGGCTTCAGGGAATCTACACATTGAATACTCAACCAAGTCACCGTCGGCGGCGGATCTGCACATCCCCCCACCTGCGGGCACGCCTTTGGCGCGGTGTGCCGGATTCGCCGCCCGGGAGGCAAGGGCCCGGGCGCGACGATGTCGCGCCGCATGTGAAGGAGTCGCCGACATGCCGTGCGCACACCTGCACGGATGCGGCCCTGCGGGGACCAAGTGCCCAGGTGGGCGCCCTGATTGATTGGAAGCGCGCGGCGCGTGCGTGCTTTGATCCATCGCACCGCAGGGTTCGCCCGGGTCTTTTCGGAGACGGATGCCCGGCGCCTGCGGTTGCGGCCGTCCGTCTGTCCCCCAGAGGGGGCCGCTCCCCCTTGTGACATACCCATACGAAGGGAAGTTCCACCATGAACTCCACCCCCCAGGTTGAGACCGTCGAGATCTCGGACGCCGAGCTGGACAACGTCTCCGGCGGCCTCGCCGTGAACGCCCTGAACACCGTGACCGGCACCGTCAACGGCATCGCCCCGGTCTCCGGCCTGGTCGACACCGCCGTCGGCACCGTCGAGGGCGTCACCGGCCTGAACACCCAGCCGGTCACCAACCTGGTCGCCGGTCTCTGACCGCACCTCGTTGTCACCCTGGTCCCGGAGCCGTCCCCCGGCTCCGGGGCTCTCGGGTGCCCGCAGGGACCCGCCGGTCCCGGTGGCGCGCCCGAGCCGTCGTCACGCCGTCTCTCCCCGGGTGAGGGAAGTTCCGTGCAGTTCCGCCAACAGGCCCTCGCCAAGCTCCAGTCACCGGACGAGCTGGACCTCCCGGTGCGCCTGGCCCGTCCGCAGGGCTGGCTCGCCCTCGGCGTCACCGTCGTCGTGATGGTGGCCGCCTCCGTCTGGGCGGTGACCGGTTCGGTCGCCTCCACCGTGAGCGCGCCGGCCATCCTCACGCACGGGCAGGGCAGTTACGTGCTGCAGAGCCCCGTGGCCGGCCAGGTGACGGACGTCCTCGTCCGGCAGGGCGAACGCCTGCCCGCGAACGCGCCCGTCGTGAAGGTCCGTACCGCGCAGGGCACTTCGGTGGTCCGCAGCGTGGCCGCGGGCCGCGTCACCACGCTCGCCGCCACCATCGGCCAGATCGTCCGGACAGGCAGCGACGTCGCCGCGGTCGAGAAGGTCGCCCACGCCGGCGACCCGCTGTACGCGACGGTGTACGTCCCCGCCGAGAACGCCGCCGCCATCCCGGCCCACGCCCCGGTGGACCTCACCGTGGCCTCGGTGCCGAGCCAGAAGTACGGCGTACTGCGCGGCCGGGTGCGGTCGGTGGACCGCACCGCACAGTCCGACCGGTCCATCGCCGCCTTCCTCGGTGACAGCCAGCTCGGCGAGCAGTTCACCCGCAAGGGCCGCCCGGTCGCCGTCCTCGTCGAACTGGACGGGACGAAGGCGACCAGGAGCGGCTACCGCTGGTCCACCACCGGCGGACCACCGTACGCGCTGGACTCGATGTCCCTCGCCTCCGGTTCGATCAAGCTGGCCGACCAGCGTCCCCTCGATTGGCTGCTCCCGTGACCACCCAGCAGGAAACCCGCGGCCGCAGACGCGCCGCCCCCGTCAAGCGGCCGGTCCCCAAGTCCCGTACGGGCACGGTCCGTACCCCCACCGTGCTCCAGATGGAGGCCGTCGAGTGCGGCGCCGCCTCCCTCGCGATGGTCCTCGGCCACTACGGCCGGCACGTGCCGCTGGAGGAGCTGCGCATCGCCTGCGGTGTCTCACGGGACGGCTCCCGCGCCAGCAACCTGCTGAAGGCGGCCCGCGGTTACGGGCTGACGGCCAAGGGCATGCAGATGGACCTGGCCGCCCTCGCCGAGGTGCGCTCACCGGCCATCCTGTTCTGGGAGTTCAACCACTACGTCGTCTACGACGGCCTGGGCCGCCGCTTCGGCCGGCGCGGCGTGTTCGTCAACGACCCCGCCAAGGGCCGCCGTTTCGTGCCGCTGGAGGAGTTCGACGGCAGCTTCACCGGCGTCGTGCTGGTGCTGGAGCCCGGTGAGGGCTTCACCCGGGGCGGGCGCCGGCCGGGCGTGCTCGGCGCGATGCCCGCCCGGCTGCGCGGCACCGCCGGCACGCTGCCCGCCGCCGTACTGGCCAGCCTGCTGCTGGTCGCGGTCGGCGCGGCCGTACCCGCGCTGAGCCGCACCTACATCGACATGTTCCTCATCGGCGGGCAGACCTCGCTGCTGGGCGTGCTGTTCGCCTCGATGGCCACCTGTGTGCTGCTCACCCTGGTGCTGACCTGGCTGCAGCAGACCAACCTGCTGCACGGCCGGATCATCTCCTCCACCCTCTCCAGCGCCCGGTTCCTGCGCCATCTGCTGCGGCTGCCGGTGGCCTTCTTCGCCCAGCGCTCCCCCGCCGACCTGGTGCAGCGGCTGCAGTCCAACGACCAGGTGGCCGAGACCCTGGCCCGTGACCTCGCGGCGGCCGGCGTGGACGCGATCGTCGTCGTGCTCTACGCGGTGCTGCTCTACACCTACGACCCCCAGCTGACGTTCGTCGGGATCGGCGTGGCCCTGCTGAACGTGGTGGCGATGCGGCTGGTCGTACGGCTGCGCGCGACCCGGACCGCCAAGCTGCGGGCGGACACCGCGCGCCTGACCAACACCTCGTACACGGGTCTTCAGCTGATCGAGACGATGAAGGCGACCGGCGGCGAGGACGGCTACTTCCGCAAGTGGGCCGGGCAGCACGCCACCACCCTGGAGGAGCAGCAGCGGCTCGGCGTGCCGAGCGCCTGGCTGGGGGTGGTCGCCCCGACGCTGGCAACCTTCAACAGTGCCCTCATCCTGTGGATCGGCGGTATGCGCGCGGTCGAGGGACACATCTCGGTCGGTCTGCTGGTCGCCTTCCAGGCGCTGGTGACCCGGTTCACGGCCCCGCTCACCCGGCTCAACGGCGTGGCGGGCCGCATCCAGGACTTCGCGGCCGACGTGGCCCGGCTGAAGGACGTGGAGAACTTCCAGACCGACCCGCTCTACGCCCGTCCCGGCGGCGCCGACTCCACGCGGCGGTTGCAGGGGCACGTCGAGCTGGAGAACGTCACCTTCGGCTACAGCCCCCTGGACCAGCCGCTGCTGAGCGGGTTCGACCTGACCGTCGGACCGGGCCGGCAGGTGGCGCTGGTGGGCGGCTCGGGCAGCGGCAAGTCGACGGTCTCCCGGCTGATCTCGGGCCTGTACACGCCCTGGGACGGCGTCATCCGCATCGACGGCCGCCGCCTGGAGGACATCCCGCGCGGCGCGCTCGCCGCCTCCGTCTCCTTCGTCGACCAGGACGTCTTCCTCTTCGAGGGCTCGATCCGCGACAACGTGGCGCTGTGGGACCCGTCGATCCCCGACGACGCCGTGGTGGAGGCGCTGAAGGACGCGGCCCTGCACGACGTGGTGATGCGCCGGCCCGGCGGCATCCACAGCAAGGTCGAGCAGGACGGCCGCAACTTCTCCGGCGGACAGCGCCAGCGGCTGGAGATCGCGCGGGCACTGGTGCGCCGGCCCAGCATCCTCGTGCTCGACGAGGTGACCAGCGCCCTGGACGCGCAGACCGAGCAGGTCGTGATGGACAACCTGCGGCGGCGCGGCTGCGCCTGCGTGGTGATCGCCCACCGGCTGAGCACGGTCCGCGACAGCGACGAGATCGTCGTCCTCCAGCACGGCACGGTCGTCGAGCGCGGCCGGCACGAGGAACTGGTGGCACGCGGCGGCGCCTACGCGGCGCTGGTCAGGGAGCGCTGAGATGACGAGTGGTCAGGAAGCGTACGCGGGCGACGTGGTCCTCGGCGCGCTCGGCTCGCTGGGCACGCGGTTCGACTGCGCGGGCCTGAGCCGCCTGGACCTGGAGGGCCCGCAGGTGCTGTGGCTGGTGGCGGCCGGCGCCCTGGACCTGTTCGCGGTGGACGCCGCCCAGCAGGGCCACTGGCACCACCTGGGCCGGCTGGAGGCCGGCGCGCTGCTGCTCGGCCCGGTCGCCGGACCCGAGCACACCCTGGTGGCCCGCCCGGCCCGCGACTGCGTGGTGCACCGCGTCGGCCTGCGCGAGCTGTACCAGCCCGCGCACACCCAGACCTGGTCGTACGACGAGTACGGCAACCCGCAGTACGTGCCGCCGGCCTCGAGCCCGCTGGAGTACGCGGTCGCCCTCGGCATGGGCCGTGGCCTGTCCGTCCTGTTCCAGGCGCCGATGGCCGAGGAGCGGACCGCCACCCCCGCGGACGACGACGTGTTCTGGATGCAGGTGCCGCCGGGCAGCGTGGCTCACGGCTCGGTGTACGGCGCGGAGGCCGCCGCCGACCTGCTGATGGACCCGGCGCTGTGGCAGAGCATGGTCGACCAGCAGTACCGGCTGCTGACCGCGCTGGACCGGTGGATCGAGCAGCTGGAGCGCACCCACGAGACCCGCACGGCCGCCGGGATCAAGGCCGGTGAGGCGGTCCGCGCCCAGGCCGACCGGACGCTGCTGGCCTCCATCGGCAGGCGCTCGGCGCGGCCCGCGACGGGCGCCGACGCGGACGCGACCCACGCGGCCTGCAGGCTGGTCGCCCAGGCGGCCGGGATCACCCTCGCCGAGCCCGCGCAGAGCGGCACCGAGAGCGAGCGTCTCGATCCGGTGGAGCGGGTGGCGCTGGCCTCCCGGGTGCGCACCCGAGCCGTGCGCCTGGACGGGCGCTGGTGGCGGGAGAACGTCGGCCCGCTGGTCGGGCACCGGGCGCTGTCCGGGGCGCCGGTGGCGCTGCTGTGGCGGCGCGGCGGCTATGTGGCCGTACAGCCCGCGACCGGCCGTGAGACGCCGATCGAGAAGGCGAACGCGGAGGAGTTCGAGCCGCGCGCGGTGATGTTCTACCGGCCGCTGCCCGACCGGCGGCTCGGGCCGCTCGGGCTGCTGCGGTTCAGCCTCGGCGGCACCCGCGGCGACCTGACGAACCTGCTGCTGGCGGGGCTGGTGACGGTGGCGATCGGGGCGCTCGTGCCGATCGCGACGGGCAAGGTGCTCGGCGAGTACGTGCCGAGGGCGCAGGAGGGCCTGATCGTCCAGGTGTGCCTCGCGGTGATGGTGAGCGGGGTGGTGGCGGCGGCGTTCACGCTGCTGGAGAACCTGTCCATCCTGCGCCTGGAGGGCCGTATCGAGGCGGCCCTGCAACCGGCCGTCTGGGACCGGCTGCTCAGGCTGCCGACCCGGTTCTTCACCCAGCGCTCGACCGGTGAGCTGGCGAGCGCGGCCATGGGCATCAGCGCGATCCGCCGGCTGCTCGCCGGAGTCGGCCCCGTCGTCGCGCAGTCGGTGACGGTCGGCGCGATGAACCTCGCTCTGCTGTTCTGGTACAGCGTGCCGATGGCGATGGCGGCGGTCGGCATGCTCGTCGTCATCGGGGCGGTGTTCACCGGTCTGGGGCTGTGGCAGGTGCGCTGGCAGCGGCGGCTGGTGGTGCTCGGCAACAAGCTGAACAACCAGGCGTTCCAGACCCTGCGCGGGCTGCCCAAGCTGCGGGTGGCGGCGGCCGAGAACTACGCGTACGCGGCCTGGGCGCGCCAGTTCGCGCGCAGCCGGGAACTCCAGCAGCGGGTCGGCCGGATCAAGAACGTCACCACGGTGCTGGGCGCGGTCTATCTGCCGGTGTGCACCCTGCTGATGTTCATGCTGCTGGCGGGTCCGGCGAAGGGCGCGATGTCGGCGGCCCAGTTCCTGACGTTCAGCACGTCGGTGACGATGGTGCTGACGTCGGTCACCCAGCTCACGGGTTCCTTCGTGTCGGCGGTGGCGGCGCTGCCCCTCTTCGAGGAGATCAGGCCGGTCCTGGAGGCGACGCCCGAGGTGCGCACGGCGAGCACCCGGCCCGGTCCGCTGTCGGGCGCCGTGGAGGTCCGCCGGCTGTCCTTCCGGTACGCCGACGACGGCCCGCTGGTCCTCGACGACGTGTCCTTCACCGTCCGGCCCGGGGAGTTCGTGGCGGTCGTCGGCCCCAGCGGCTGCGGCAAGTCCACCCTGCTGCGGCTGCTGATCGGCTTCGACAGGCCGGTCTCGGGCAGCGTGCTGTACGACGGCCAGGACCTCGCGGCTCTCGACCAGTCGGCGGTCCGCCGCCAGTGCGGGGTGGTCCTGCAGCACGCCCAGCCCTTCACCGGCTCGATCATGGACGTCATCTGCGGCACCGAGCCGTACACGCCGGAGGAGGCGATGGCGGCCGCGGAGCTGGCGGGGCTCGCGGAGGACATCAAGCGGATGCCGATGGGCCTGCACACGATCGTCGCGGGCAACGGCGCGATCTCCGGCGGTCAGCGGCAGCGCCTGATGATCGCCCAGGCCCTGATCCGGCGCCCGCGCGTCCTCTTCTTCGACGAGGCCACCAGCGCCCTGGACAACGACACCCAGCGCACCGTCATCGACAGCACCCGCAAGCTGAACGCCACCCGCATCGTGATCGCCCACCGGCTGTCCACGGTGCTGGACGCCGACCGGGTGGTCGTGATGGAGGACGGCAAGGTCGTCCAGCAGGGCACGCCCTCCGAACTCCTCGCGGACACCACGGGCCGCCTGCACGAACTGGTGCGCAGGCAGCTGGCCTAGCGTCCGCCGTGACCGTCCGCGGCCGTCCGCGGCCGCCGGCGGCCGGTCCCCCGGGACGGGGAGCACACCGCGGACGGCCCCGCAGCCGGGTCGGCAAGGATCAGGTGGCCGGTTCGCCGCCCCGGCCGTCGCCGCGCCGTTCGCCCGGCTCGTCGGCGTGCCGTTCGTCCGGTTCTTCGGCATGGGTGGGCATCCAGTGGTGTTCGCAGAACCAGCGGCCGAACAGGGCGCCGCCGTAGATGACGAAGCCGACGCCGATGAGCCAGGACTCGACGACGAGCACGGTGCCGACGGGGCCGTAGCTGAGCGCGTTGGTGACGACGAGCGGGGTGAAGACGAGGTAGGAGAAGGCCCGCAGTCCGGCCAGGCCGATGACGGTGGCGACGGCGCCCGGCAGCAGGGCGCGCCAGTGGACCTGCCCGCCGAGCAGGAAGCGCGGCCCCCACCAGAAGAACGCCACGGCGCTGACCGCGGACAGTGTGATCCGCGCGCTGCCGTGCAGCGCCGACTTCGTCGCCACCTCCTGGTAGAGGTAGGCCGTGAGGACCACCAGCCAGGTCGCCTGCCGCCACACCCGGTGCCACGGGCCGGAGGCGAGGCCCCAGATGCGCTCGTAGGCGTTCTGCACGCTGCCGCCGAAGGACACCCCGAACACGGCGAGCAGGACCGCGCTCCAGACGCTGGTGGTGCCGATGACCTTGCGCGGCGGGCTGACGACGTCGGTGATCACCCGGGCGGACCTGCCCGACAGTCCCATGCCGTCGGTGAGCCAGGAGGCGAATCCGCCGCGCACCAGGGGGTCGGCGGCGGCGACCACGATCAGCAGGGGCGCCAGTGTGACCAGGGCCAGCGTGGCGAATCCCATGGCCCGGTGCATCAGCTCCAGCTCACGGCCGTGCGCGAACAGGGCCCGGACGCCGATCCACTTCCATGCGCGGTGCAGGCCGCGCCGCAACCGGTTCACGGCTCCTCCCGTGCTCGCCGCCCACACTCTCTCCTGTGCCGATTCATCCATCCCGGCGCGCGGCGGGCAACTCCGCCGGTTCGCCCATCCCGGCCCACGACCGGCAACTGTGCCGATTCGTCCATCCCGGAGCACGGCGGTCACCTCCGCCGGTTCATCCATCCCGGCCCACGGCCGGCAACTGTGCCGATTCGTCCACCCCGGAGCACGGCGGTCACCTCCGCCGATTCATCCACCCCGGCGCGCGGCGGGCACCTCCGCCGATTCATCCATCCCGGCGCGCGGCCGGCACCTCCGCTGATTCATCCACCCCAGCCCACGACCGGCAACTGTGCCGATTCGTCCGCCCCGGAGCACGGCGGTCACCTCCGCCGATTCATCCATCCCGGCCCACGGCGGCCAACTCGCCGGAGCGCGGACGGCACCGGTACGGCGGGGCGGGTGTGCCTCAGTGCCGTCCGATCCGGCGACACGGCCGGCGGCTGAGCCGTTTGATCGGCGTCCCCCCGCAGAATCGGACCCCGTGCGTACTCCTGCCGAGGTGCCCCGAACCGAACCGCGTCCGCCGGGCGGCCGGCGCCGGCTGCTCATCGTGAGCGCGAGCATGGGGGCCGGCCACGACACGGTGGCCGCGGAACTCGCGCGCCGCGCCTCGGCGAGCGGGCACCGAGCGCACGTGGTCGACGTGCTGCGGCTGCTGCCGTACGGCCTGGGCGGCGGGCTGCGCCGCTCCTACCAGTTCTCGGTGCGCCACGCGCCCTGGGCGTACGCCGGTGTCTACGGCGCGTTCCTGCGCGGCGGCAGCGGGCCGCGCCCGAGCGGGGTGCCGCTGGCCCGGCTCGCCGGTGACCGGCTGAGGGACCTCGTGGACCGGCTGGAGATCGACGTGGTGCTGTCCGTCTTCCATCTGGGCGCGCAGCTGACCGGTCATCTCAGGTCCCGGGGCGCGCTGCGGGTGCCGAGCGCCGTCTTCCTGCTCGACTTCGCCGTGCACCGGCAGTGGCTGCATCCCGGCAACGACCGGTACCTGTGCCTGACGGACCAGGCGGCGGGCGAGGTGCGCCGGGCGCTGGGCACGGTCACCGTGACGACCGGCCCGGTGGTGGCGCCGGCCTTCGCGGCGCCGGCCGCCGACGAGGCGCACTGGCGGGAGCGGCTCGCCGCCCGGGCGCCCGGCCGGCCGCCGGTGCTGCTGTCCGCGGGCGCCTGGGGGGCGGCCTCGCACCCGGCGCGGACGGCACGGCTGCTGGCGGGGGCCGGCTATCTGCCGGTCGTGCTGTGCGGCCGCAACGAACGGCTGCGCGCCCGGGTCTCCCGTGTGCCGACGGCACTCGCCCTGGACTGGGTGGAGGACATGCCCGGTCTGATGGCGGCCGGATACGCCCTGGTGGACAACGCCGCGGGCCAGACCGCCGTACAGGCCCTCGCCGCGGGGCTGCCCGTGGTGGGGCACCGGCCGCTGCCCGGCCATGGGGCGGACGGGGTGCGCCGGATGGCCGACCTCGCGGTGTCGGAGCTCACGACGGACGGACCCGCGCTGCTGGCGGCGCTCGGCCGGCTGGCGGAGGGCGGCCCGGAGCGCGCGCGACGGGTGACCCGCGGCCACGCACTCTTCCGCCACGACCCGGTGCGGTACGCGACCGAGCTCTAGTGCCGCAACAGGCAACGGTCACCCCGGCGCGACGCCCGGCACGCACTCTCGCCGCACCGGCCGAAAGCCCAAGTCATCCAGTACGAGGACGTCCGGCCGGCACACCGAGAACACGCACCGGACGCCGCTCCTTGCCGGGCAGACGTTGCCTGCCGCGGCACTAGTCGGCGAGGTGGTCGCGCAGGGGGCCGACCGTCAGGCCCGCCTCGCGGCAGCTCTCCACGATGGTGGGCAGCGCGCCCAGGGCGGCGTGCCAGCAGCCGGGGGCCGAGTGCCGGTCCGAGTCGTGCAGCAGTACGGTGCCGCCGCCGCGCAGGTCCGACGTGACCCGTGCGGCCACGGAGGCCGGGGTGGCGTCGGGTGTCCAGTCCCTGCCCCACGCCGACCACAGCACCGTCCGCAGTCCGGCGTGCCGGGCCGCCCACCAGCGGCCGGTGGTGAGGATGCCGTAGGGAGGGCGGTACCAGCACGGGCGGCGGCCGGTGAGCTCGTGCACCGCGTGGGCGGTGCGGGCGATCTCCCCGGTGTCCCGGGTGAGGGAGGGCCGCCAGGGTCGGTCGTGGGTCCAGCCGTGCACGGCCAGCTCGTGACCACGGCGTACCGTCTCGCGGGCCACGCCGGGGTGGCGCACCAGGTGCTCACCGAGCACGAAGAACGTCGCCCGCACCCCGAGCCCGTCCAGCGCGTCGAGAAAAAGCGGCGTCGACTCCGGGTCGGGGCCGTCGTCGAAGGTGAGGGCGACGTGCCGGCGGCGGCCGGTGCCCGCGAGGGCCGGGAACAGCCGACGCCGTACGCCCGGCAGCCAGGTCGCCGCCGGGCCGATGTGCGCCGCGGCGACGCCGGCCGGCAGCAGCACGGCCGCCGTCCGCCAGGAGCGGCCGGACACGGGGGTCATGGGTGGGCTGCCTCCTAGGTGTGCGGGCGGGACGACCGCCGCCCGGCCGGTCCTTCCGGGGCGCGTGCCGGCACGGCCGCCGGCCACCGGTCAATGGCCGCCGGACGCGCGCAACCGTCCGTCGCCCTGGTCCGGCGGCTGGTTCGGTGGGGGGTCCGACGGGCCGCCGAAGGACGGCCCGTCGTGCGGGGGGCCGGGGGCCGGCGGGGGGGGGGGGGGCCGGGGCGCCGGCTGGGGGGGCCGCTTCACCCGGGGGGGGGCGGGCTGCGGCGGCGGGGGGGGGGGAGT
>NZ_JBEOTD010000036.1:0-89596 GCF_040426375.1 Streptomyces sp. NPDC096012 | reverse complement strand
GGCGCCGGGGCGGCGCCGGGGCGGTGAGGGTGCCGGTGCCGGTGAGGGTGCCGGTGCCGGTGCCGGGGCGGCGCCGGGGCGGTGAGGGTGCCGGTGCCGGTGAGGGTGCCGGTGCCGGTGCCGGTGAGGATGTCCGGCGGTTCCGCGAAGGGGAGGAGGGTTCGCCGCGCGATCAGCCGGGGGTGCGGGACAGGACGCGGATGATCCGGGCCACCTCACGGGCCATCGCCTCCCGGCCCACGCTGAGGTATTTCCGGGAGTCGACCGCCTCCGGATGGTCGGCGAGGAACTCCCGGATCGCCGCGGTCATGGCGACGTTGAGAGCGGTACCGACGTTGACCTTGGCGATACCGGCGCCGACCGCGGCCACCAGACCGTCGTCCGGCACGCCCGAGGAGCCGTGCAGCACCAGCGGCACGGCCAGTGCCGCGTACAGCCGCTGGAGCAGCCCGTGGTCGAGGGTGGCCGTGCGGGCGGTCATGGCGTGCACGCTGCCGATGGCGACGGCCAGGGCGTCGGCTCCGGTTCCGGCGACGAAGTCCCGCGCCTGCTGGGGGTCGGTCCGGGCGCCGGGCGCGTGCGCGTCCAGCGGGCGCCGTCCGTCCTTGCCGCCGACCTGTCCCAACTCGGCCTCGATCCAGAGGCCTTGGGAGTGTGCCCAGTCGGCGGCGGACCGGGTGGCGGCGAGGTTGTCGGCGTACGGGAGGCGGGCCGCGTCGTACATCACCGAACTGAAGCCCGCGCCGGGGGCCTGCCGCAGCAGGTCGTCGCTCTGCACGTGGTCCAGGTGCAACGCCACCGGTACGGCGGCCCGTTCGGCGGCGGCGACGGCGGCGCGGGCCAGCGGCAGCAGCCGTCCGTAACGGAACTTGACGGCGTTCTCGCTGATTTGGAGGACGACGGGGGCGCCGGCCGATTCGGCTCCGGCGACGACGGCTTCGACGTGTTCCAGGGTGATGACGTTGAACGCGGCGACGGCCGAGCGGGCTTCGGCGGCGCGGGTGACCAGTTCGCCGGTTGACGCGAGAGGCACGGGAGTGTCCTTCCGGGCGCGGGGCGGCGGGCTCAGGGGGCGAGGATCACCGAGCGGGTGAGGTGGCGCGGCCGGTCGGGGTCGAGGCCGCGGGCGGCGGCCACGGCGACGGCGAGCCGCTGGACCCGGACGAGCTCGGCGAGCGGGTCGAGACCGCCCTCGATCCATACCGCGCCGGTGTCGCGAACCTGCTCGGCGAGTCCTTCGGGGGCCTCGCCGAGCATCCAGGTGGCCGTGCCCTCGGTGGTGACGCTGATCGGGCCGTGCCGATACTCCATCGCCGGGTAGGCCTCGGTCCAGGACAGGGAGGCCTCGCGCATCTTCAGTCCGGCCTCGTTGGCGAGTCCGACGGTCCAGCCGCGCCCGAGGAAGGTGAACTGGGTGCAGTCGACGAGCCCTTGGGGCAGAGGAGTGGACAGGGCGGTGCGCGCGTCGGCGACGACGGTGTCGGTGTGCAGGCCGAGGTGGGCGCGCAGGAGGGTGAGTGCGGTGGTCGCGAACCGGGTCTGGACGACGGAGCGTTCGTCGGCGAAGTCCAGCACGACGAGCTCGTCGGCGGCCCCCACGACGGGTGTCTCGGGATCGGCGGTGACCGCCGTCGTACGGGTACGCCCCTTCAACCCGCGCAGCACATCCAGCACTTCGGTGGTGGTGCCGGAGCGGGTGAGGGCGACCACCCGGTCGTACGACCGCCCGAGCGGGAACTCGGAGGCGGCGAACGCGTCGGTCTCGCCCAGGCCGGCGCCCTCGCGCAGTGCGGCCACGGCCTGCGCCATGAAGTACGAGGTGCCGCATCCGACGACGGCGACCCGCTCCCCCGGCCCCGGCAGCGCGTCGCGGTGCGGTCCCGCCTCCTCGGCCGCCCGTATCCAGCACTCCGGTTGGCTGTTCAGCTCGTCCTCGACATGGGTCATGCCCACACCCTCCCCTGGCTGATTGTTCCTGCAAGATATAGCGAGCTTTCGAGCACAATCAAGCATCTGGACGCAAGGCCGGGTGCGCTAAGGTCACCGGGAGACAGAGAAGGATCGGGGGACGCCCGGGGAACGGCCGGCGACCGGTCGGAGAACGGAGGGCCGCGGATGTCGCGGGACGCCCGCTGGAAGGCGCTGCTGGAACTGCTCGTCGAGCGCGGCCGGCTGGACGTCGAGGAGGCCGCGGGCGAACTGTCGGTGTCGGCGGCGACGATCCGCCGGGACCTCGACCAGCTCGCCGAACAGCAGATGCTGGTGCGCACGCGGGGCGGCGCGGTGGTGCACGGGGTGTCGTACGAACTCCCCCTGCGTTACAAGACGGCCCGCCGCGCCTCGGAGAAGGAGCGCATCGCCAAGGCCGTCGCCGATCTCGTGGCACCCGGCGAGGCGGTGGGGCTGACCGGCGGTACGACCACCACGGAGGTGGCCCGCGCCCTCGCCGTGCGCGGCGACCTGTCCACCGGCTCTCCGGCACTCACCATCGTCACCAACGCGCTCAACATCGCCAACGAGCTGGCCGTGCGGCCTCAGTTCAAGATCGTGGTGACGGGCGGGGTGGCGCGCCCGCAGTCGTACGAACTCATCGGCCCGCTCGCGGACGGGGTGCTCGGCCAGATCACCCTGGACGTGGCCGTGCTCGGCGTGGTCGCCTTCGACGCCCACCAGGGAGCGGCGGCGCACGACGAGGCGGAGGCCGCGATCAACCGGGTGCTGTGCGAGCGCGCCGAACGCGTCGTGGTGGCCGCCGACTCCAGCAAGCTCGGCCGGCGGGCCTTCGCCCGGATCTGCGGGGCGGACCTGGTGGACACGCTCGTGACGGACGCGGCGGTGAGCCCGGAGACGGTACGCCGGTTCGAGGAGGCGGGCGTCCGGGTCCTGGCGGTGTGACGGCCCGCCGGGCCACCGGTATCCGGCACCCGTTCACCTGGGTCGCGAGCGTGTTCCGACCTCGGCTGCGCGACGCGCGGGCGCTCAGAACACGCCGTGGAGACCCGGACGTGCAGGCGCTCAGAACACGCCGTGGACCCGGACTGCAGGCGCTCACAAGACGCCATGGACCCAAACGCACAGGCGCTCACAACACGCCGTGGACCCAGACGCGCGGGCAGTCACAAGACGCCGTGGGCCCGGACCCGCGGGCGCTCACAACACGCCGTGGACCCAGACGCGCAGGCGCTCAGAACGTGCTGAGTACGGCCGTCACGAATCCCGCCCCCCGCTGGTCGTTGCAGCCGAACACGGGCTGGTCCGCGGGGTCGGGCCACGCCTGCTGGGCCTGGAGCGCCACGCTCACCAGGGTCAGCAGCAGGTCGACGTCGCTGGCGGCGTCGAGGCGCAGGGTCACCCACTGCGAGCCGGGCACGACCCTGATCGCCCCGGCGTCCTTGAAGTCCTTGGCGAACCTGCGGACGGCCCGGTCGGTCAGTCTGAGATCGACATCCCGGTCCGAGTGGAAGTGGGCGATCTCGCCCTGAACCGAAGTCACCGCCTCTCCCAGTCCGCAGCTCGGGACGGCCTGTCTCAGGTCCGGCCAGGTCGCCAGTTGCGCGAACGCGCGTGAGGCCAACGTCATGGGCCCATCATGGCGCGCTCACCCGCCCGCAACCAGCTCGTGAGCAAGTATTAACCGTCCGGTATCCCGCAGGCGTTGCCCACCCGCACACCCGCACCCCCTTCGAACAGGCCACCTTCCGAAGCGTGTTGCCCGAACCCGCCGGGAGGAGACCGCAAAGCCGTCCCGGGCGTGCCGGCTCAAGCGGCCTGCCGGACACGCCGGATACGCGTCGGGCACGCGCCGGACCCGCGCGACGGCCCGGTCCCCGACGGCTCTCCCTCGGTCGGCCCGGTGCGGGGCCACAGTCCGTGACGAGGGGTTCACGCCCCCGCCACCCCCTTGCCCACCTGCGGGGCTCCCCCCTACGCTGATTTTGTGCCGCTAATAAACAAAACCCGATCGCACAGCGTCGTGCCGGGCCAGGGACGTGCCGGGCTGCGCACGGCGATCACCGCCTTCTTCGCGCTGGACGGCTTCATCTTCGCCGGCTGGGTCGTCCGTATCCCCGACATCAAGCAGCAGACGCACGCCTCCGCCGGTGCGCTCGGACTCGCCCTGCTCGGGGTCTCGGCGGGCGCGGTCCTGACGATGACGCTGACCGGGCGGCTGTGCCGCCGCTACGGCAGTCATCCGGTGACCGTCGTGTGCATGGTCGTGCTCTCGCTCAGCGTCGCACTGCCCCCGCTCACGCACTCCGCGGCGGCGCTCGGCACGGTCCTGCTCCTCTTCGGCGCCGCGTACGGCGGTGCGAACGTCGCTTTCAACAGCGCCGCCGTCGACCTGGTCGCCGCTGTCCGCCGGCCGATCATGCCGAGCTTCCACGCCGCCTTCAGTCTGGGCGGGATGATCGGCGCGAGCCTCGGCGGACTGGTTGCGGGCGCTCTCTCCCCCGCCCGCCATCTCCTCGGTCTCACACTCGCCGGGCTCCTCGTCACGGCGATCGCGGGGCGGGCCCTGCTCCGGCACGGGCCTCCGGCACCGGCTCGTACGCCCTCCTCGGCAGTGGGGACGGGTGGCGACGGCGCGCGACGGACGGGCTCACGCGGCCTGGTCGTCGTCTTCGGGCTGGTCGCCCTGTGCACCGCCTACGGCGAAGGCGCCATGGCCGACTGGGGCGCGCTCCACCTGCAGCAGGACCTGGCGGCTTCGGCGGGTACGGCGGCCGCCGGGTACGCGTGCTTCGCACTGGCCATGACCGCCGGACGGCTGAGCGGGTCCGTGCTGCTGGCACGCCTCGGCCGGGCCCGTACCGTGATCGCCGGGGGCACGGTCGGGGCGGCCGGCATGCTGCTCGGCTCGCTGGCCCCCTCGGTGTGGGCCGCGCTGATCGGCTTCGCCGTCACGGGGATCGGGCTCGCCAACCTCTTCCCGGTCGCCGTGGAGCGGGCCGGGGCCCTGGCCGGCCCGTCCGGCGTCGCCGTCGCCTCCACACTGGGCTACGGCGGCATGCTCCTCGGGCCGCCGGCGATCGGCTTCATGGCCGACTGGTTCTCCCTGCCCACCGCCCTCACCAGCGTGGCCGCCCTGGCCGCGGTCGCCGCCGCCGTAGGCGTGTCGACGCGACGAGCCATGGGCGGCTGACACCGGGGCTCCGCAGCGGGGAGAAGCCGGCCGCGGTCCGGACGACCGGCCGCCCCACCCGCCGCGGCCTCTTCCGCGACCTGACCCACCCATCACACCCGACACGCCCCCGCCCGGGGGCCCGCTCTACCCCCACGCCCCCTCCCGAAACCCGCTCCACCACCGCGCCCCCGCCCGAAGCCCGCTCCACCACCGCACCCCCTCCCGAAGCCCACTCCACCACCGCACCCCCCGCCCGAAGCCCACTCCACCACCGCACCCCCTCCCGAGACGCGGGCCATCGACCACACTCAACGCACTCGCGCGCGGGGCCCACTCCCTCCACCCCACCCAACGCCCCCCTCCCGGGGCCTACTCCGTCCACCACCCGCACCGCATCCCCGCGCGGGGCCCACTCCCTCCACCACCCGCACCGCACCCCCTCCCAAGACGCGGTCCATCCGGCACACTCGCCGTATGGAGAGTGCCGAGAACGCCGAGACCGCCGAGTTCCTTCGGACCCTCGACCGGGAGGGCCGGTCGCTGGCCGCGGCCGCCGCGGAGGCGGGGCCCGACGCCAAGGTGCCGACCTGTCCTCAGTGGCAGGTGCGCGATCTGCTGCGGCACACCGGGTCGGTGCACCGGTGGGCCGCCGCGCTGGTCGCCGAGGCCCACACCACGCCCCGGCCCCCCGTCGATCCGCCGGAGCTGGACGGTGCGGAACTGGTGGACTGGTACCGGGACAGCCACCGTCGACTGGTCGACACGCTGGCCGCCGCGCCGGCCGACCTCGAGTGCTGGACCTTCCTTCCGTCTCCGCGCTCTTCGCCGCTCGCGTTTTGGACCCGGCGGCAGGCGCACGAGACGACCGTGCACCGTTACGACGCCGAGGCGGCGTCCGGCGCGGCGGCCTCTCCCATCGCGCCGGACTTCGCGGTGGACGGGATCGACGAGTTGCTGCGCGGCTTCCACGCCAGGTCCAGGAGCCGGGTCCGGTCCGAGGAGCCGCGCGTGTTGCGGGTGCGGGCGGTGGACGCGGGGGCGGACGCCGTGTGGACCGTGCGGCTCACGTCGGGCCCGCCGGTGACCGTGCGGGACGCGGTCGGCGAGGCCGAGACCGAACTGTCCGGCCCCGCCGACCGGTTGTACCTGGCGCTGTGGAACCGCGCACCGGTGCCGAGCGTCACCGGCGACCGCTCGCTCGCCGACCTGTGGCGGGACCTGTCCGGGATCTGACGCCCGGCCGGCACACTCCCTCCAGGCCCGACGCCCGGCCGGCACACGCCACCGGGCCTGACACCCGGCCGGCACACTCCCGGGCCTGACAACCCGGCCGGCGCACCAGGGCTGACGCGCCGTCAGCCCATCTCGTCGAGCATGCGGCTCAGCACGGCGCGCTGCACCGGCCGTACCTCGGCGTGCAGCGCGCGACCCTTCCCGGTGAGTACCACGCGCACCCCGCGCCGGTCCTCGGAGCACATCGCCCGCTCCACGAGGCCGTCCTTCTCCAGGCGGCCGATGAGCCGGGACAGCGCGCTCTGACTGAGGTGGACCCGGTCGGAGATCTCCTGCACCCGGAAGGCACAGCCGCCGTCCGCGGCCGCGCCCTCGGCCAGCAGGTCGAGCACCTCGAAGTCGCTGGCGCACAGGCCGTGCCCGTGCAGTGCCCGGTCCAACTCGCACTGGGTGCGGGCATGGAGAGCCAGGATGCCGCGCCACTGCTCCACGAGCGCCTGCTCGGCCTTCTTCGCCGCCATGACCGCACCGTAGCAGAGGAACACATTTGTTGCATCGGAATTAAATGCTCTTGCAATCAATGCGTGTGCATGTAGTGTCGTCGCCATGACCTCTCCGCTCACCACTTCCACCGACCCGTCCTCGGCGGTTCGCTGGACTCCCCGGCTGTGGGGCACGCTGCTCGTGCTGTGCGCCGCGATGTTCCTGGACGCGCTGGACGTGTCGATGGTCGGCGTCGCGCTGCCGTCCATCGGCTCCGATCTCGACCTGTCGACGTCGACGCTGCAGTGGATCGTCAGCGGCTACATCCTGGGATACGGCGGCCTGCTCCTGCTCGGCGGCCGCACGGCCGACCTGCTCGGCCGACGCCAGGTCTTCCTGGTGGCGCTCGGCGTGTTCGCGCTGGCCTCCCTGCTCGGCGGGCTCGTGGACTCCGGACCGCTGCTGATCGCCAGTCGTTTCGTCAAGGGCCTGAGTGCCGCCTTCACCGCACCGGCCGGCCTGTCGATCATCACCACGACGTTCCCGGAGGGCCCGCTGCGCAACCGGGCCCTGTCCATCTACACCACCTGCGCCGCCACCGGCTTCTCCATGGGCCTGGTGCTGTCCGGTCTGCTCACCGAGGCCAGCTGGCGCCTCACCATGCTGCTGCCCGCCCCGATCGCCCTGATCGCCCTCGTCACCGGCCTGAGGCTGCTGCCGCGCAGCACCCGAGAGAAGAACCACGGCGGCTACGACATCCCCGGCGCCGTCCTCGGTACGGCCTCCATGCTGCTGCTGGTGTTCACCGTCGTCCAGGCGCCCGACACCGGCTGGGCCTCCGTGCGCACCCTGCTGTCCTTCCTGGCCGCCGCCGTCCTGCTGACCTGCTTCGTCCAGGTCGAACGCCGTTCGCCGAGCCCGCTGATCCGGCTGGGCGTGCTGCGCTCGGGCTCTCAGGTCCGCGCCCAGCTGGGCGCGGTCGCCTTCTTCGGCTCCTACGTCGGCTTCCAGTTCCTGACCACCCTGTACATGCAGTCCCTGCTCGGCTGGTCGGCGCTGCACACGGCGATCGCCTTCCTGCCGGCGGGCGCGCTCGTGGCGGTGTCGTCCACGAAGGTGGGCGCGTTCGTCGACCGGTTCGGCACTCCCCGGCTCATCACGGCCGGCTTCGCGCTCATGGTCGCCGGGTACGCGCTGTTCCTGCGCGTCGACCTCGACCCGGTGTACGCGGCGGTCATCCTGCCGTCCATGCTGCTGATCGGCGCGGCCTGCGCGCTGGTCTTCCCCTCGCTCAACATCCAGGCCACCAACGGGGTCGAGGACCACGAGCAGGGCATGGTCTCCGGCCTGCTCAACACGTCGGTGCAGGTGGGCGGCGCGATCTTCTTGGCGGTGGTGACGGCCGTGGTGACCGCGGGCGCTCCCGCACACGCCACCCCGCAGGCCGTGCTCGACAGCTACCGGCCGGGATTCACGGTCGTCACGGGCGTCGCGCTGGCCGGACTGCTCATCACCCTCACCGGTGTGCGCGGCCGTCGTGGCCGGCCGTCGGTCGTGGTCGCCAGGTCCACCGTGGCGGAGGCGGCGCCGGAGCGGGTGCCGGTCCGCGACTAGGGGGAACGCCTCCGCACGTGCGCCCGGCGGACGCCGGCCCGTCCGCCGGGCGCACGTCGACGGGACCGGCCGGCAGGGACGCGTACGGCGCGCGACGGGCCCGGGCTCAGCCCAGCCAGCCCGGTCGTACCAGCCCGGACTCGTAGGCCAGCACGACGAGTTGGGCGCGGTCGCGGGCGCCGAGTTTCACCATCGTGCGGCTCACGTGGGTCTTGGCCGTGAGCGGGCTGACCACCAGGCGGCGGGCGATCTCCTCGTTGGACAGGCCGATGCCGACCAGCGCCATCACCTCCCGCTCCCGCTCGGTGAGCCGGGTGAGTACATCGGCGGCCGCCGGCTCCTTGGAACGGGCCGCGAACTCGGCGATCAGACGGCGGGTGACGCCAGGGGACAGCAGCGCGTCGCCCTCGACCACCGCCCGTACGGCGCGCAGGAGTTCGTCCGGTTCGGTGTCCTTCACCAGGAAGCCGGAGGCACCCGCGCGGATCGCCTCGAAGACGTACTCGTCGAGTTCGAAGGTGGTCAGCATGATCACCTTCACGTTCCGCAGGTCCGCGGCGCCGGTGATGCGCCGGGTCGCGGCCAGGCCGTCCAGCAGGGGCATGCGGATGTCCATCAGGACGACGTCCGGCCGGAGTTCGTCCGCCAGCCGCAGCGTCTCCTGCCCGTCGGCCGCTTCTCCGGCCACCTCGATGTCCGGCTGGGCGTCGAGCAGTGCCTTGAACCCGGCCCGTACCAGCGACTGGTCGTCGGCGAGCAGTACCCGGATCACAGGTCCTCCCGGAAGCGCGTCGGAAGGACGGCGAGCACCCGGAACCCTCCGTCGGGGCGCGGGCCCGCCTCGACGGTGCCACCGAGCGCCGCCGCCCGCTCCCGCATGCCGGCCAGCCCGTTGCCGCTGCCCCCGGCGTCCGTGCCGGCCGCCGGCCCGTCGTCGTCGATCCGCAGCCGCAGCGCGCCGCTGTCGTGGGCGAGACGCACGCGCGCGTGCCGTGATCCGGAGTGCCGTACCACGTTGGTCAGGGCCTCCTGCACGATACGGAAGGCAGCCAGGTCGGCACCCGGCGGCAGCCGCGGCGGCTCGCCCTCGACCTCCACGGTCAGGCCCGCGGTCGCGGCCTGTTCCACCAGTTCGGGGAGCCGGCCGAGGCCGGGGGCCGGCGTGCGCGGGGCGGCGCCGGGTGCGCGCAGGGTGTCGAGGACCTGGCGCACTTCCCCGAGCGCCTCCTTGCTGGCGGCCTTGATCGTGGTCAGCGCCGTCCGCGCCTGCTCGGGGTCGCTGTCCAGGAGGGCGAGGCCGACGCCCGCCTGGACGTTGACGACGGAGATGCTGTGCGCGAGTACGTCGTGCAGTTCGCGGGCGATCCGCAGCCGTTCCTCGTCGGCGCGCCGTCCGGCCGCCCGAGCGCGGTCGGCCCGCTCCCGCGCCCACTGCTCGCGCCGCACCCGGGCCAGTTCGGACAGCGCGACGATGGCCAGCACCCAGGTGGCGATGACGATCTCCTGGGTGACGCTCGTCCTCCCGTCACCCGCGGGCGGAAGCGAGCGGTACAGCCGGAGCGCGACCAGGGCGTGTCCGGCCCAGAGCAGGCCGACGGCCGCCCATGCGGCGCGCCGGCGGCCGGCGACGACCGCGCTGAAGCAGGCGACGGCGACCGTGAGGAAGACCGGGCCGTAGGGATAGCCGAGGGCGAGATAGGCGAGGGCGGCGGCCGCCGTGCCGAAGACCACGGGCACCGGGTGCCGCTGCCGCCACAGCGGCAGGAGCGAGGCGGCCAGCACCAGGGCGACCGCGACGCCGTCGAGCCGGACACGGTGCTGGTTCTGGGCGGCGAAGTGGGTGCCGGCGAGCACGAACGCGGTGAAGAGCAGGGTGGAGCGCCAGGGCAGACGGACCCGGTCCGTCTCGGGGCAGTCCGGGCGGTTCCACCAGAGGGGCCCGTACCGCCACCGGTGCGAGGGTCCGCCCGCCTGTTCCGCTTCCATGCACGCCACGCTAGACGCCGCCGACTGCCGGGACGTCAGCCGGACGGGGTGACCATCGGTACTCCCCGGGGAGTACGCGGCAGCCGGCATCGGGGCGGCGCGGTGGCGCGGCAGCCGGCATCGGGGCGGCGCGGTGGCGCGGCAGCAGGCATCGGGGTCGGCGCGGTGGCGCGGTGGCGCGGCAGCAGGCATCGGGGTCGGCGCGGTGGCGCGGCAGCAGGCATCGGGGCGGCCAGGCGGCGGCCGCGCCGGTGGTACCGCCCGGGGAGTAGGCGGCTCAGGCCGGTCCCAGGCCGACCCCGTGCGCGAGCCGGAGCACCGCGTGCCGGAAGAAGGTCTCGCGGTCCTCGACCACCCGGTGGAACTGCCCGAACAGCTCGAACCCGATCAGCCCGAACATCTGGGCCCAGGCCGCCACCAAGGGCGCCGCCGCCCCGAGCGGCACGTCGGGGGCGAAGTCGGCCGCCATCCGTTCGGCCTCCGGGCGCAGGTCGGCCGGGAGCGGCGGGGTGGCGAGGCCGCCGCCCTCATGGGCGTCACGGACGATGCCGATGAGGACCAGGCCGACCCGGGACGCCGCCCGGACGGTGGTCTGGGGGGCGGCGTAGCCGGGCACGGGCGAGCCGTAGATCAGCGCGTACTCGTGCGGGTGCGCGAGCGCCCAGGAGCGCACCGCCTCGCACACGGCCGTCCAGCGCTCCACGGGCGCGGCGTCGCGGGCGGCGTCCCCGGCCTGCTCGGCCGCCTCGCCGAGGGAGTCGTAGGCGTCGATGATGAGCGCGGTCAGCAGCTCGTCGCGGCTGGGGAAGTAGCGGTACACGGCCGACGAGACCATGCCCAGCTCGCGGGCGACGGCCCGCAGCGAGAGCTTCGCCGCTCCCTCGTCGGCGAGCTGTCTGCGGCCGGCCTCCTTGATGGCCGCGGTGACCTCTGCCCTGGCCCGCGCGCGGGCGCCCTGTGCGGTGCTCATGCCAGCAGTGTGCCACGAAGGAAGAGCGGTGCACACGAAACAGAGCATCGCATCGGAAAGAGAGCGCCGCTCTTGCACTTCGGTCCCCGTGTGCCGCACACTGAAGCGATCGAGAGCACCGCTCTCCCAATCTGTGGGGGTCACCATGTCGTCGACGTCGCCGTACTACCGCAAGGGCAGCGCGTTCACCGTTCGCATGAACGGCGTGATCGGCCGGCTGGCCCGGCACGGCATCAGCCTCGCCGGGACCGCCGAGATGTCCGTGCCCGGCCGCAAGAGCGGCAAGACGCAGCGCATCCCCGTCAACCCGCACACCTATGACGGCGGGGAGTACCTGGTCTCGGCGCGGGGCCACTCCCAGTGGGTGCGCAACCTGCGCGCAGCCGGGGGCGGCGAGCTGCGCGTCGGCCGCAGGGTGCGGAGCTTCACCGCGGTGGAGCTTCCCGACGCCGAGAAACTCCCCGTCCTGCGGACCTACCTGGAGAAGTGGGGGTGGGAGGTCAACGGGTACTTCGCCGGGGTGACCGCCAAGTCCTCCGACGCGGAGATCATCGCCTGCGCCGGCGACCACCCCGTCTTCCGCATCACCGTCACGGGCTGACGGGCTCCTCCGCCGCGGGCGCGTCCGGGCGCCGGTCCATCGCGGTCAGGGCGCGCTGGGCGAGCGGGTGGGCGCGGACCATCTCGCCCAGCGAGGACGAGCCCTGGGTGATGTCCTTGAACGCCTTCCAGGCCGGACGGAAGCCGGTGAGGGCCGCGTGGAAGAGGCCGGGGCGCTTCTCGAACACGGCGAGCAGACGCTTGCCGACGCTCATCTCGACACCGAGCCCCGCCTTGACCGCGAACGCGTAGTTCAGCGCCTGGCGGCGGGTGTCGACCGCGTCGTGGGCCTCGGCGATGCGGACCGCCCACTCCCCGGCCAGCCGGCCCGAGCGCAGCGCGAAGGAGATGCCCTCCCGGGTCCACGGCTCCAGAAGGCCGGCCGCGTCACCGCAGACCAGCACCCGGCCGCGGGAGAGCGGCGAGTCGTCGGCACGGCAGCGGGTCAAGTGGCCGGAGGAGATGGCCGGTTCGAAGCCGGACAGGCCCAGGCGGGCGATGAAGTGCTCCAAGTAGCGCTTGGTGGCCGCGCCTTCGCCCCGCGCGGAGATCACACCGACCGTCAGCGTGTCCCCCTTCGGGAACACCCAGCCGTAACTGCCGGGGATCGGGCCCCAGTCGATGAGGACCCGTCCCTGCCAGTCCTCGGCGACGGGGTCCGGCACCGGGATCTCCGCCTCCAGGCCGAGGTCCACCTGGTCCAGCTTCACCCCGACGTGGGCCCCTATGCGGCCGGCGCTGCCGTCGGCGCCGACGACCGCGCGGGCCAGCACCGTCTCCCCGCCCTGCAGGACCACCGCGACCGTGCGCCGGTCCGGCACCGCCGAGCCGTGCTGCTCGACCCGCTGCACCGTCACGCCCGTACGCAGCTCGGCGCCCGCCTTCTGGGCGTGCTCGACCAGCTGCTGGTCGAACTCGGGCCGGTTGATCAGCCCGAACAGCATCTGGCGGGAGCGGCGGGTGCGCGTGAACCGGCCGTTGTTCGAGAAGGTGACCGCGTGCACCCGGTCCCGCAGAGGCAGCTCGAAGCCGGGCGGCAGCGCGTCGCGCGAGGGGCCGATGATGCCGCCGCCACACGTTTTGTACCGGGGCAGGTCGGCCTTCTCCAGCAACAGCACGCGTCGCCCCGCGACCGCTGCCGCGTAGGCCGCGGAGGCCCCTGCGGGTCCCGCGCCCACCACGACGACGTCCCACACCCGCTGTACGTCGTCCGCCGAAGAGTTCTCGCCGCTCACGATGGTCTACCGCTCCGATCAAGCCGCTGCCGAAGTGTCCCCCGCATCCTACGGCGGCCGTCGTCGCAGGCCACTGTGGGAGTATCAGGGGTACCCACCCCGTTCAACGTCGCACCCACGAGGAGCGTGCCCATGTCGTCGAATCCGGTCGCCGAGACCGTCGCCTCGCTGATGCCCCGGGCCAAGGCGGAGCTGACCGAGCTGGTCGCCTTCAAGTCGGTGGCGGACTTCGCGCAGTTCCCGAAGAGCGAGAGCGACGCCGCCGCCGACTGGATCGCCGACGCGCTGCGCACCGAGGGCTTCACCGACGTCGCTCTGCTGGACACCCCGGACGGCACGCGGTCGGTGTACGGCCTGCTCCCGGGCCCCGAAGGCGCCAAGACGGTGCTGCTCTACGCGCACTACGACGTGCAGCCCCCGCTGGACGAGGCCAGCTGGACCACCCCGCCCTTCGAGCTGACCGAGCGCGACGGGCGCTGGTACGGCCGGGGGACCGCCGACTGCAAGGGCGGCCTGATCATGCACCTGCTCGCGCTGCGCGCCCTGAAGGCGAACGGCGGTGTCCCGGTGCACGTGAAGGTGATCGTGGAGGGCTCGGAGGAGCAGGGCACGGGCGGACTCGAGCGCTACGCCGAGGCCCACCCCGAACTGCTCGAGGCGGACACCATCGTCATCGGGGACGCGGGGAACTTCCGGGTCGGCCTGCCGACGGTCACCACCACCCTGCGCGGCATGACCCTGGTCCGCGTGCGGATCGACACCCTGGCCGGCAACCTGCACTCGGGCCAGTTCGGCGGCGCCGCTCCGGATGCGCTCGCCGCGCTGATCCGGGTCCTGGACTCGCTGCGCGCCGAGGACGGCTCGACCACGGTCGAGGGGCTGGACGCCACGGCGAAGTGGGACGGTCTGGAGTACACGGAGGAGCAGTTCCGCGCCGACGCCAGGGTGCTGGACGGCGTCGAGCTGGTCGGTGACGGTTCGGTCGCCGACCGGATCTGGGCCCGTCCGGCCGTCACGGTGCTCGGCATCGACTGCCCGCCGGTCGTCGGCGCCACCCCGTCGGTGCAGGCCGGCGCCCGGGCGCTGGTCAGCCTGCGGGTGCCGCCGGGCGTCGACGCCGTGGAGGCCACCAAGCTGCTCCAGGCGCACCTCGAGGCGCACACCCCGTGGGGTGCCCGCGTCTCCACCGAGCAGATCGGCCAGGGCCAGGCGTTCCGCGCCGACACCTCCAGCCCGGCCTACCAGGCGATGGCCGACGCGATGGCGGTGGCGTACCCGGGCGAGTCGATGCAGTACGCCGGGCAGGGCGGCTCCATCCCGCTCTGCAACACCCTCGCCGGCCTGTACCCGCAGGCGGAGATCCTGCTCATCGGGCTGAGCGAGCCGGAGGCCCAGATCCACGCGGTCAACGAGAGCGTGTCGCCCGAGGAACTGGAACGCCTGTCGGTCGCCGAGGCACTCTTCCTGCGCAACTACGCGAGCTGACACGTCCCGCCGCCGGCCGCCCCACCCACGACCCCGGGGGCGGCCGGCGGTATGGGGCGGTGTGGCCTCTTTCCCCAGTCCGACAGAGGCAGTCGCCCGCCGGGGGGACGGGACCCCGCTGAACGCGCACTCGTTTCCGCCGGGGCGGAACCTCGCCGAGCGCGGAGCCCGTGGCCTGCCGTGCCCCGCGGCGGGCCGCACCTCCACTGAGCGCTGGCGGGCCGCACCTCCACTGAACGCTGAGGCCGTCGCGAGCGGCGCGCCGAGCGTCTCGGAGAGGGTGCTCCGGGGCCCCGGCCCCCGGGCCCCCGGGCCCCCGGCTCCCCGGCTCCCCGCGGCGGCCTGCCCCTTCGCCGGCCACCGGGGTCGTGGCCACCGGGAGTCCCCCGTGAGCCGAACTCCTCTGCCGTCGGCAGAGCCGCTGCCCTCCGGGCGGGGCCGCCGCCTACCGTCGGCGCATGGACGTCATCGAACTCCTCCCCCGCCTGCATCTGCTGCGCTTCCCGGTCGGCCAGGCCTATCTCTGGTGCGACGACGCGGAGTTGACGCTGGTCGACGCGGGCGTGGCCGGCTCCGGCCGGGCGATCGCGGAGGCTGTCACGGCACTGGGGCACGCCCCCGGGGACGTACGGCGGATCGTGCTGACCCATTTCCACGAGGACCACGCGGGCGGTGCGGGCGAGTTCGCGGCGCTCAGCGGAGCACAGGTGCTGGCGCACCCGCTGGACGCGCCGTACATCCTGGGCGAACTGCCCGGCCCGCCCCCGCGGTTCGAGGAGTGGGAGCTGCCGATCCACGCGGAGGCGGCCAAGCATCTGCCCGAGGGCCGGCCCGTGCCCCCGGCCGCGGTCGTCGGCGTGTCGGACGGTGAGGTGCTGGACTTCGGCGGCGGTGCCCGGGTGCTCCACGTCCCCGGGCACACCGACGGCAGCATCGCCCTGTTCCTGGCCGCCGGGCGCGTCCTGTTCACCGGGGACACGGTGGCCGCGGCGCCGGACGGGTCGGTGATCCCGGGGGTGTTCAACCTCGACCGGCGGCACGTGCTGGAGTCCCTCGCCCGGTTGGCGGACCTGGACGCGGAGGTGGCCTGTTTCGGGCACGGGGATCCGGTGCTGGGAGACGCCGCGGCGGCCCTGCGCCGGGCGGCGGCTCAGCCGACCGGCACACCGGCCTCCAGGTAGAGCGCGGTCCCGCGCTCCCGTGCGCGCAGGGCCCAGCGCAGCCGCTCGTAGCGGACCGGCGGGAGCATCTCGGCGGCCTCCTGCTCGGTGGCGAAGCGCCAGGCCCGCAGCTCGGGGCCGGGCAGCAGCACCCGGGACGCCTGGCCGGACTCCAGCCGGCCGCCGTCGAAGAGCAGCCGGAGTCCGCCGAAGCCGGGCGGTGCGGGCCGTTCCCAGTCGACGACGAGCAGTCCGGGCACCTCGCGCAACCGTATCCCGGTCTCCTCCGCGACCTCGCGCATCGCGGCCCGGGCCGGGGCCTCGCCGCGCTCGACCACGCCGCCGGGGAACTCCCAGCCCGGTTTGTAGGTGGGGTCGACCAGCAGGACCCGGTCCTGGTCGTCGAAGAGCAGGACCCCGGCGGCGAGTGTCTCGGCGCTGGGCTCGGGAGTCTGCACGATGTCGCAGGCGGGCACGGCACCGCTGCCGACCGACTCGGCGATGTGCACGGCGGTCTCGCGCGGGGTGAGGTCGCTGGTGTCCACGAGGTGGGCGTCGGCGGTGAGCCAGGAGGCGAGTGCCGCGCGGTAGGGCTCGATGTGGCCGTAGGACCACCGGCGTGTCCGCGTCTCGCCGTCGGGCAGCTCCGCAGGTACCTCGCGCGCGGCCGACCGCTCGCGCAGGATCGTTTCGGCCGGGGCGAGCAGGAGGTGGTGCACGGGGATCCTGCGGGCGGCGAGACCGCCGAAGATCTCGTCGCGGTAGTCCTGGCGGAGCAGGGTCATCGGCACCACGAGGGTGCCGCCCAGCTCGGCCAGCAGCCCGGCCGCCGTGTCGACCACGAGCCGGCGCCAGACCGGCAGGTCCTGGAGGTCACCGACCTCGGCCAGCCGCTTGGCCGGCAGCAGGTGCGTGAGCGCCGCGCCGACGACCTCGGGGTCGAAGAGCGTGCTGTTCGGGATCAGTTCGATCAGCTCCCGTGCGGTCGTGGTCTTCCCCGCACCGAACGCGCCGTTGATCCAGACGACGGTCACGGACTCCCCCTCTTCTGTTGGCCCCCTGTGGCTTGCCCGCTCCACCCTGCCACGGAAACCCCGCCCCGGTGAGGGCGCCCGTACCGGTGTGCCGGTGCCCCCGGGGCGGGGAACACCGGCACCCGAGCCGTACGCCGGGCGGTTCTACTCCTGCCCGAGAACGCTGTCGTCGACGGCGAAACTGTCGTGGCTGACGAGCTGACCGGCACCGTCGAGGGTGTCCGAGACGTTGATGTCGGAGAGGGGCCCGTGGTCCGCGGCGTGGGACGGGGTGATGGCGGCCACGACGAATCCGGTGGCGAGGGAGGCGATGGCGAGCATGCTGCGCTTCTTCATGCGCTGATCAACTGCGGAAGCGACCGGGGGTCACGCGGATCACCACGGCCGGCCGCGTGAGGCCGACGTCGAGTCCGGGCCGAGGCGCGGAAATCACCTGGTCCGGGCGATCACGCCGCGGGTGGGTTCGCCGCCCTCGGCGTCCCGGGCGGGCGCGTACGCCGGTGCGGCGAACCCGGCGGGAGGACCGGCCATCCGAAGCCAACACATCCGAACGTCCGTTGCCGCCCACAGGGCGCGATAAGCGGGCTGCGGACGGAATTGACGGGACATCGGACAACCGTGCCACACCTCTTCCAACAGAGTCCGACAGGTTCTACCGTGAACGCGCATCGATGACGCGTACATGCAGTCCCGGGCGGCCGCATGCCGTCATCCACCTTTCGCGAGTCGGAGGAGCGTCGACCATGCGTCACCCTCACACCCGCACGACCCGTCGCAGAGTGATCGGGGCACTGGTCGCGGGACTGCTCTGCGCGGGCGGTCTCGCCGCCCCGGCGCTGGCGGCTCCCGCGTCCGAGCCCGCGCCGGCCGTGGCCGACGGCCTCGCCCTCACACCGCCGATGGGCTTCAACAACTGGAACTCCACGCACTGCCGGGCCGACTTCAACGAGGCGATGGTCAAGGGCATCGCGGACCTCTTCGTCGCCAAGGGCCTGAAGGACGCGGGCTACCACTACGTCAACCTGGACGACTGCTGGGCGCTGCCCGACCGCGACGGGAACGGCAAACTGGTGCCCGACCCGGCCCGCTTCCCGGGCGGCATCAAGGCCGTCGCCGACTACGTCCACGCCAAGGGCCTCGGCCTCGGCATCTACACCAGCGCCGGCACGAAGACCTGCAACAGCGCGGGCTTCCCGGGCGCCCTGGGCCACGAGTACAGCGACGCCCAGCAGTTCGCCGACTGGGGTGTGGACTACCTCAAGTACGACAACTGCAACAACCAGGGTGTCGACGCCAAAACGCGCTACCGGACCATGCGCGACGCGCTGCGGGCCGCCTCCGCGAAGACCGGGCGGCCCATCGTCTACAGCATCTGCGAATGGGGCGAGAACAAACCCTGGGAATGGGCGGCGGACGTCGGCCAGCTGTGGCGGACCACCGGTGACATCAGCGACAGCTGGGGCTCGATGCTGTCCATCGCCAAGCAGAACCTGCCCCTCGCGCGGTACGCCGGTCCCGGCCACTGGAACGACCCCGACATGCTGGAGGTCGGCAACGGCGGCATGACGGACACCGAGTACCGCTCGCACTTCTCGCTCTGGTCGGTCATGGCCGCACCGCTGCTGATCGGCACCGACCTGCGCAAGGCCTCCCAGGCGACCTTCGACATCCTGGGCAACAAGGAGGTCATCGCCGTCGACCAGGACCCGCTCGGCAAGCAGGGCACGGTCGTCTCCTCCGCGGGCGGACGCTGGGTGGTCGCCAAGGAGATGAAGGACGGCAGCCGCGCGGTGGCCCTCTTCAACGAGTCCGCGACGCCCCAGCGCATCGCCACCAGTGCCGGCGCCGTCGGGCTGCCCGATGCCGGCGCCTACACCCTGCGCGACCTGTGGCAGCACCGCGGCTACAACACGGCAGGCGCCATCGCCGCCACCGTTCCCGCCCACGGCACGGTGCTGCTGCGCGTCTCGGCCGACCCGCACTGGGCCACCCGTCCGCCGGCCACCGAACTGGGCCTGGACGGCTCCCCGTTGCTGGAGTCGGGCACCCCGGCCACGCTGACGAGCACGGTCACCGACCTCGGCCGTACGCCCGCACGGCAGGTGTCCGTGTCACTGGCCGGCCCCGAGGGATGGACGGTACGCCCCGCGTCGGCGACCACGGCCGCCACCCTCGCGACGGGCAGGACGCTGCGCACCGGTTGGCGGGTGACCGCCCCGGCCGGGACACCGGCGGGCTCCTACGGCCTCACGCTCCGGGCGGGTTACCGCTCGCCCTCGGGGCAGCGCGTGACCAACACCCTGGAGCTGACCGCCGCCGTCGTCGTGCCGCCGCCCTCCGGGACGTCGTACCTCAGCGACCTGCCGCTGCTGTCGGCGACCAGCGGCTGGGGACCGGTGGAGCGCGACACCAGCAACGGGGAGAGCGCCGCGGGCGACGGGAACCCGCTCACCATCGACGGGGTTGTGTACGCCAAGGGACTCGGCGTACACGCACCCAGCGACCTCTCCTTCTACACCGGCACGTCCTGCGAGAGCGTCACCGCGGACGTCGGCGTGGACGACGAGAAGGGCGCCAAGGGCACGGTCGCCTTCGAGATCTGGGCGGACGGCACGAAGGTCGCCTCGACCGGTGTGCTGACCAACGCCCAGCCCGCGCAACCGGTCACCGCCGACATCCGCGGCGCCCAACTGGTCCGGCTCGTCGTCACCGACGGCGGGGACGGCAACGACTCGGACCACGCGGACTGGGCGGACGCCCGGCTGAACTGCTGACCTCGGCGGCCGAAGACCCGGCCGGAGAGCACGGACGCCCACCGCGACCGGGAGCCCACCGCCGTCAGGGCGCCCGCCGCGGTCGTACGCCCGCCGCCCCCGGGTCCGGCGGCCGGCCCGCGCCCGCGGTCAGGCCGCGACCGCGGCCGTACGGCCGCCGCCGTGGGATGCTCTCCGGCCGGGCGTCGCCTCGGTCAGGCCTCGCCGCGGACATCCAGGCGCCGCGGCCGGGCCCCCGCCCTCAGACGCTCGCCGCGGTCGGGTCCCGTCTGCGGACCAGCGCGGCCGCGGCGGCGCCGACCAGGCCCGCGTCGGTGCCCGTCTGCGCGGGCACGACCGTCAGCCGCCGTACGAACGACAGGGTGGCGTAGTCGGTGAGCGCCTTGCGCAGGGGCGTGAAGAGGATGTCTCCGGCCTTGCCGACGCCCCCGCCGATCACCGCGATGTCGATCTCGACCAGGGTGGCGGTGGCCGCGATGCCTGCGGCCAGTGCCTGCGCGGCCCGCTCGAAGGAGGCCAGCGCGACCGGATCGCCCGCCCGGGCGGCGTCGGCGACGGCGGCGGCCGAGGTGTCGCCGTCCGGACCCGGCCGCCAGCCCCGCTCCAGGGCACGGCGGGCGATGTTGGGGCCGCTGGCGATGCGCTCCACACAGCCGCGCGCGCCGCACGGGCACGGGTCGCCGTCCAGATCCACGCTGATGTGCCCGATGTGCCCGGCGTTGCCGGTCGGGCCGGGGTGCAGCCGGCCGTTCAGGACCAGGCCGCCGCCGACACCCGTCGAGACCACCATGCACAGCGCGTTGTCGTGGCCGCGGGCGGCGCCCTGCCAGTGCTCGGCCGCCGTGATCGCCACGCCGTCGCCGATCAGCTCGACCGGAAGCCCGCCGGCGGCCGAGCGCACCCGCTCGACCAGCGGGAAGTCGCGCCAGCCCGGCACGTTCACCGGGCTGACGGTGCCCGTGGACGCGTCCACCGGGCCCGCGCTGCCGATGCCGATCGCACCGGCGCGGGCCCACAGCGGTGATCCCACCAGCTCGCCGAGCGCCTCCTCGACGGCCCGCATGACCGTCTCGCCTTCCTGCCGGGCGGGCGTGGCGCGCTGGGCGCGTGCCAGGATCCGTCCGTCGCCGTCCACCAGCGCGCCTGCGATCTTGGTGCCGCCGATGTCCAGGGCCGCCACGAGGTCGGTGTGCATCAGAGTCAGATCTCCCCGTTGAAAAGCTCGAGAACCGTACGAGTCAGGCCGGTCAGACGGTGGGGGCGCAGGCCGGAGACAGCGGTGGACAGTCTCTCGCGCATCTGACAACGTTGTCCAGGCTCTATGCTCGACGCCACATCCTCATACAAGCCCATGGATCGCCCCACACCACCCCCCATGGGAGCACACGGACGACAGGACAGGACAGCGCATCGTGCCCGAGACCACCCGCCGCGCAGACGGTCACACCGGGACCCGCTACGGCACCCGTCCGACGATGAAGGACGTGGCCGCACGGGCCGGGGTCGGCCTGAAGACGGTGTCCCGCGTGGTCAACGGCGAGTCCGGCGTCACCCCGGACACCGAGCGGCGCGTGCGGGAGGCGATCGACGCACTCGGCTTCCGCCGCAACGACAGCGCCCGCGTGCTGCGCAAGGGCCGTACGGCGAGCATCGGACTGGTCCTGGAGGATCTGGCGGACCCCTTCTACGGTCCGCTGAGCCGCGCGGTGGAGGAGGTGGCCCGCGCGCACGGCGCCCTGCTGATCAACGGCTCCAGCGCGGAGGACCCCGAGCGCGAGCAGGAGCTGGCGCTGGCCCTGTGCGCGCGGCGGGTGGACGGTCTGGTGGTGATCCCGGCCGGGGACGACCACCGCTACCTGGAGCCCGAGATCCGGGCGGGCGTGGCGACCGTGTTCGTGGACCGGCCGGCCGGCCGGATCGACGCCGACGTGGTGCTGTCCGACAACTTCGGCGGTGCCCGCGACGGGGTCGCCCATCTGATCGGGCACGGGCACCGGCGGATCGGTTTCATCGGCGACATGCCGCGCATCCACACCGCGGCCGAGCGGCTGCGGGGCTACCGGACGGCCATGGAGGACGCGGGGATACCGATCGAGGAGCGCTGGATGTCCCTCGGGACGACCAGTCCCGAGCGGGTGCGCCGGGCGGCGCGGGAGATGCTCGGCGGCCCCGATCCGGTCACCGCGATCTTCACCGGCAACAACCGGGTGACGGTGACCGTGATCCGGGTCCTCGCCGAGCAGTCCCGCCGGGTCTCCCTCGTCGGGTTCGACGACATCGAGCTGGCCGATCTGCTCCAGCCGGGTGTCACCGTCGTCGCGCAGGACGCGGCGGCCCTCGGCCGGACGGCGGCCGAACGTCTCTTCAGGCAGCTCGACGGCGGCCTCGTGGCGCCGGAGCGCATCGAGCTGCCGACCCGTCTGATCACGCGCGGCTCGGGTGAGCTGCCGCCGGCCGACTGAGCCGCGTATGGCCGGCCGCACCCTGGAGGAACTCGGCCTCGCCGAGGCGGCCCGCGACCATCCGCTGGCCTACCCCGGCACCTGGCCGGCCGGCACCGGACTGCTGGACGGCGACCGGATGCTGCCGCTGGAGCGCCTGGTGCACGCCGACCGCAGGCCGGTGCTGGCCGTCGGCTCCAACGCCTCTCCGGGGCAACTGCGGCACAAGATGGCCGAGTTCGGGGTCCCCGGCGTCATCCCCATGGTGCGGGCACGGGTGTCCGGGGTCGAGGTCGGCGTCTCGGCGCACGTCAGCCGCATGGGTTATGTGTCCGCCTCACCGGTCAAGTCCCAGTTCGGCGCCCGGGAGTTGTTCGTCATCTGGCTCGACCGCCGCCAGCTGGACGTGATGGACGCCAGCGAGGGCGCACCACTGCCCGACGGGAACTTCCGGCGGCTGTGGCTGCCCGCGCCGGACGTCCGGGTCGAACTGGCCGACGGCCGGGCCCTGCCGGGGGTGTACTCGTACGTCAACCGGCACGGGGTGCTGCGCGACGGCAGCGGTGGACCGCGCCGCCATCCCGGCCAGCGCGCGCTCCTCACCGAACTCCTCGCCCGGTCCGCTGAGTTGCGGAGGCTGTTCGGGGTGACACCGGAGGAGTTCAGCGCCCGCGCACGCGGTGACGCCCGCCGGTGCGCCCACGGGACACGGCTGTTCGCGGCGCACGGGTGGGTCACGCGGTCCGGGCTCGAGCCGTACGGCGCCGGTCCGGCGGCCGGGCAGGCCGGGTAGCCGCCCCGCCCCTGGTAGGTCCGCCCTGTCGACGGGTGGCGTCCGCGGGAGGGGCGGCGGAGCCGGGCCGGCTACTTCGCGGACGCGGTCAGGTCGCCGCGCCGCGGTGCCGCGAAGCCTTCGAGGTCGGCGCGGGTCAGGCCGGTGAGGCGGGCGACCTCGGCGATGTCGAGGGCGCCGCAGTCCAGGCCGCGCAGCAGGTACCCGCTGAGGGCCTTGGCCGTGGCGGGCTCGTCCATGACGTCGCCGCCGGCGTGGTTGGCGTAGCGGGAGAGGCGGCCGGCGGCCTGCTCGAAGCCCTCGCGGTAGAAGGCGAAGACGGCCGCGTAGCGGGTGGGGATGTGGCCGGGGTGCATGTCCCAGCCCTGGTAGTAGGCGCGGGCCAGGGCGCGGCGGGTGAGGCCGTAGTGCAGGCGCCAGGCGTCGTGGACCTTCTCGGTCGGGCCGACCGGGAGGACGTTCGTCGAGCCGTCCGAGACGCGGACGCCGGTGCCCGCCGCGGCGACCTGCATGATCGCCTTGGCGTGGTCGGCGGCCGGGTGGTCGCCGGCCTGGTAGGCGGCGGAGACGCCGAGGCAGGCGCTGTAGTCGAAGGTGCCGTAGTGCAGGCCCGTGGCCCGGCCCTCCGCGGCCTGGATCATGCGGGCGACGGCGGCGGTGCCGTCGGTGGCGAGGATGGACTGGCTGGTCTCGATCTGGATCTCGAAGCCGAGCCGGCCGGCGTCCAGGCCGTGCTCCTTCTCGAAGGCCTCCAGCAGCCGCACGAAGGCGCTCACCTGCTCGGGGTAGGTCACCTTGGGCAGGGTGAGGACCAGGCCCTCCGGCAGGCCGCCGGCCGCCATCAGGCCGGTCAGGAAGACGTCGAGGGTGCGGATGCCCCGGTCGCGTACCGCGGCCTCCATGCACTTCATCCGGATGCCCATGTACGGCGCCGCGGTGCCGTTCCGGTACGCCTCGGCGATCAGGCGGGCGGCGCGGGCCGCCGTCTCGTCCTCCTCGGTGTCGGGGCGGGGGCCGTAGCCGTCCTCGAAGTCGACGCGCAAGTCCTCGACGGGCTCGCGCTCCAGCTTGGCGCGGACGCGGGAGTACACCGGCTCCGCGAGGTCGGCGGAGAGGCCGAGGACGGCCGCGAAGGAGGCCGCGTCGGGGGCGTGCTCGTCGAGGGCGGCCAGGGCCCGGTCGCCCCAGGAGCGCAGGGTGTCGGCGGCGAAGGCGTCACCGGGGACGTAGACGGTGTGGACGGGCTGGCGGGTGCCGGGGTCCCCGGGGTAGCGGCGCTCCAGCTCCGCGTCGACCGGTGCGAGGGAGGCGCTGATCCCCTCGCTGACGGTACCCGCGAGGCTCGTTGCCACCTTCTCCTGCTGACCCATCCCACACCCTCCAGTTTTCCGCTGTACGGAATCAACAATCCGTAGAACGAAGTTATCTGCGTGGTTCTCGCTGGTCAACACCCCGTCCGGACCGTGGTCGGCACCCCTCGCACCCGCCGAGGGCCGCCGAGGGCCGCCGAACCCGCCGGACTCCCTGGACTCGCCGGACTCGTCACCAGGATGCACCGAGGCCCCGGGGACCGCGTGCGGTCACCGGGGCCTCTGAGGTGCCCTGGGAGGCTCAGCCCGTCAGGGGTTCAGCCCTTGCGGGCCTTGACCTCGTCGGTCAGCTGCGGGACGACGTCGAAGAGGTCGCCGACCACGCCGAAGTCGACCAGCTCGAAGATCGGGGCCTCGGCGTCCTTGTTGACGGCCACGATCGTCTTGGAGGTCTGCATACCGGCGCGGTGCTGGATCGCGCCGGAGATGCCGTTGGCGATGTAGAGCTGCGGCGAGACCGACTTGCCGGTCTGGCCGACCTGGTTGGTGTGCGGGTACCAGCCGGCGTCCACCGCGGCGCGCGAGGCGCCGACGGCCGCGCCGAGGGAGTCGGCGAGCGCCTCGATGATCGCGAAGTTCTCGGCGCCGTTGACGCCACGGCCGCCGGAGACCACGATCGCGGCCTCGGTCAGCTCCGGGCGGCCCGTCGACTCACGCGGGGTGCGGCCGGTGACCTTGGTGCCGGTGGCCTTGTCCGAGAAGGACACCGACAGGGCCTCGACGGCACCGGCGGCCGGGGCGGCCTCGACGGCGGCCGAGTTCGGCTTGACCGTGATGACCGGGGTGCCCTTGACGACGCGGGACTTGGTGGTGAAGGACGCGGCGAACACCGACTGGGTGGCCACCGGGCCCTCGTCGCCGGCCTCGATGTCGACGGCGTCGGTGATGATGCCGGAGCCGATGCGCAGCGCCAGGCGGGCGGCGATCTCCTTGCCCTCCGCGGAGGAGGGGACCAGCACGGCGGCCGGGGAGACGGCCTCGACGGCGGCCTGCAGCGCGTCCACCTTCGGCACGACCAGGTACTCGGCGTACTCGGACGCGTCGTGGGTGAGGACCTTCACCGCGCCGTGCTCCGCGAGCGTGGCGGCGGTGTCGGCGGCGCCGTTGCCCAGCGCGACGGCGACGGGCTCGCCGACCCGGCGGGCCAGGGTCAGCAGCTCCAGGGTGGGCTTGCGGACGGCACCGTCCACGTGATCGACGTAGACGAGGACTTCAGCCATGGGATTGCTCTCCTGCGTAACGAAGTTGAGGGGCGGTCGGCGGGCGCGGGCCCTTAGATGAACTTCTGGCCCGCGAGGAACTCAGCGAGCTGCTTGCCGCCCTCGCCCTCGTCCTTGACGATGGTGCCGGCCGTGCGGGCCGGGCGCTCGGTCGCGGTCTCGACCTTGGTGAACGCGCCGTCGAGACCGACCTCCTCGGCCTCGATGTCCAGGTCGGACAGGTCCCAGGACTCCACCGGCTTCTTCTTGGCCGCCATGATGCCCTTGAAGGACGGGTAGCGGGCCTCGCCCGACTGGTCGGTGACCGAGACGACCGCCGGGAGCTGCGCCTCCAGCTGCTCGGAGGCGGCGTCGCCGTCGCGGCGGCCCTTGACCGTGCCGTCCTCGACGGAGACCTCGGACAGCAGGGTGACCTGCGGGACGCCCAGGCGCTCGGCGACCAGCGCGGGCACGACGCCCATGGTGCCGTCGGTGGAGGCCATGCCGGAGATCACCAGGTCGTAACCGGCCTTCTCGATGGCCTTGGCCAGCACCAGGGAGGTGCCGATGGCGTCGGTGCCGTGCAGATCGTCGTCCTCGATGTGGATGGCCTTGTCGGCACCCATCGACAGGGCCTTGCGGAGCGCGTCCTTGGCGTCCTCGGGGCCGATGGTCAGGACGGTGACCTCGGCGTCGTCGGAGTTCTCCGAGATCTGCAGCGCCTGCTCGACCGCGTACTCGTCCAGCTCGGAGAGCAGACCGTCGACGTCGTCGCGGTCGACGGTCAGGTCATCGGCGAAGTGCCGGTCGCCGGTGGCGTCGGGCACGTACTTCACAGTGACAACGATCCTCAAGCTCACGCCGGCTCTCCTACTGCATCGTCATTTCCGGGCTGCCTCTTGCAGGCAGCATAGGCGCCTGAAGCGGCCGATCCCGATCGGGGCGTCCGCGCGCTCCGACCGAAATATTACTCGTCAGTACACCCAGTTCCTGCCCGCTAAGCAAGCGCTTTGAACTGTGACCTTCGCAACGCAGCGTAACCGGAACTCGACGGCGGCGCAGGTGCGGCGGGCGTGATCAATCCCGCAGGCCGTTGAAGCGACCCTGGTGGTAGAGAAGGGGACGGCCGGTGCCCGAGGGGTCGCCGAGCACGACCTCGGCGAGCACGATGCGGTGATCACCGGCAGGGACCCGCCCGACGATGCGGCACACCAGCCAGGCGAGCACGTCGTCGAGCACCGGTACGCCTTCCGGGCCCTCGCGCCAGGCGGTGGGCGCGCCGAAGCGGTCGGCGCCGCTGCGGGCGAAGGTGGCGGCGAGCTCGCTCTGGTGCTCGCCGAGTATGTGGATGCCGACGTGCTCGGTCCGGGCGACGGCGGGCCAGCTGGAAGCACCCACACCGATACCGAAGGACACCAGCGGTGGCTCCACCGAGACGGAGGTGAGGGAGGTGGCGGTGAAGCCGACCGGGCCCGAGTCACCGCGGGCGGTGACGACCGCGACACCGGCGGCGTGCCGGCGGAAGGTGGAGCGCAACAGGTCGGGGGCGGCGAGCCGGGCGGTGCCGAGATCGGGCGTGGCCCTCATGGAGTGGTCCTTCTGCCGGAGGTCACAAACGGGGTCGTCGGTACTCAACAGCCCGGACAGCGCGCGCTCGCGGTGCGGAGCAGGTCGACGTGAACCCGTCCGTGGAAAAGGAGTTCGATCGGCATCGGGTCAGACTGACGATAGGTGGTGCGCACAGTCAAGTAAGGTCCGGGACCGCGAGGCTCCCGCAGGGCGTCCTGAGGGCCCCTCACACCGCCTCCCCCAGCGCCGCGATGACGTCGGCCTTGCGGGGCTGCCCCGTGGCGCGCCGCACCTCCCGGCCCTCGGCGTCCAGGACCAGGACGGTCGGAGTCCTGACGACCCGCAGTTCGCGTACGAGGTCCAGCCGGGCCTCGGCGTCGATCTCGACGTGGGTCACACCGGGCACCATCGCGGCGACCTCGCCGAGGATGCGCCGGGTGGCCCGGCAGGGCGCGCAGAACGCGCTGGAGAACTGGACGAGGGTGGCCCGCTCGCCGCGTTCGCCGCCCAGTTCGGCCGCCCCCAACCGCCTGCCGTCGTCCCGCCCGCGCACCCGCCACTCTCCTTCGCCGCGCACCCGCCGCCTGTCCGGTCGTCCTTCACCACAAGCATCCCCGACACCCCGGAGATTCCCCCTCCCGGCCTCTCCGCGTCGCCCGCCCCACCCTCGCGCCGCCTTCCGGCACCGTGTCCCCCGCACCTGCGGCACCGCCCGTCCCACGCGGACCTGGCGGCACTTCGCGGTCCGGGACGGAGTGTGGGCCGACGTGACGAGGATCTCGCCGCCGCGGGGCACCAGGACTGGCTACCCGTCCGTTCTTCGGGCACGATCTGCGATACGCCGTAAACCTACGGCTGCGTAACTTTTCCGCCGGGAGCCCCTTACCCGAGCAGAGCAGAAAGGGCCCACCCCGCCCATGGCAGACCTGGTCTACCGCCCCGTCGTCGGTTTCGCGAAGTCGCTGTTCAAGGTCTGGGACCTGAAGATCGACTGCCAGGGGTCGGAGAACATCCCGCGCTCGGGCGGCGCCGTGCTGGTGAGTAATCACATCAGCTATCTGGACTTCGTCTTCAACGGTCTGGCCGCCCTGCCGCAGAAGCGGCTGGTGCGCTTCATGGCGAAGGAAGCCGTCTTCCGCCACAAGATCTCGGGCCCGCTGATGCGTGGCATGAAGCACATCCCGGTGGACCGCAAGCAGGGCGAGGCGGCCTACGCCCACGCGCTGGACTCGCTGCGCTCCGGCGAGGTCATCGGGGTGTTCCCGGAGGCCACCATCTCACAGTCCTTCACACTGAAGGGCTTCAAGTCCGGCGCGGCCCGCCTGGCCCAGGAGGCCGGCGTCCCGCTGATCCCCATGGCGGTGTGGGGCACGCAGCGGCTGTGGACCAAGGGCCACCCCCGTAACTTCAAGCGCAGCCACCTGCCCGTCACCATTCGCGTCGGCGAGGCGGTCGAGGCACCCCGCGACCAGTACGCCGGTGCCATCACCCGTCGGCTGCGCGAGCGGGTCCAGGAGCTGCTGGAGGCCGCACAGCGCGCCTACCCCGGCCGCCCCAAGGGGGCGGAGGACACCTGGTGGCTGCCGGCCCACCTCGGCGGAACGGCCCCGACGGCGGAGCAGCTGCGCGCGGCCGAAGCGCGCTAGCCCCGGCGGAACAGCCGCACGCGACCGAAGAGCCCGCTGGTCCCGGCGGAACAGCCGCACGCCACCGAAGCGCGCTGATCCCGGCGGTTCGGCGCCGCACGGCGTGGTCGCGCCGGTGCGCACTCGGTTCCGGCGAGCCGCGCGGACGCGGCCGGGAGTGTCGCCTTCGGGCGTGGCCGGTGCCCCGCGGTCAGAGTGTGCCCGGAAGCGTCCTCGACAGGTACGGCCGGTCGGGGGCGGCCCGCAGGACGGCGAGCACGGCGGGGTGCGGTTCGGCGTACAGCTCCGGATAGTCCAGCTCGCCGATGTCCGGGTCGGGGACCCAGGCCAGCCGCTCGCCGTTCAGGGAGAACCGCGCGTCCAGGCCCGGCGCGTTGCCGCGGGCGTCCTGCCGGTGCCAGGCGCCGTTGAAGCGGACGGCGACCAGACCGTGGATCTCGTGACCGCCCTCGCCGTCGGCGAGGCGCTGGTAGCAGAGGCCGGCCGGGATGTCCTCGGCCCGCAACAGGGCGGCCAGCGCATGGGACTTGGCGTAGCAGACACCGGTGCGCCGCGACAGCACGTCGGAGGCGCGCCAGGTGACCCGGAGGTCTCCGGAGTCCTGGGAGTGCGGAATGGCGTCGCGCACGAATTCATAGGCCGCTCGCGCATACTCATACGAGTCGGCGGCCCCTGCGGCCAGCCGCGCGGCCGTTTCGCGGACCACGGGATGATGATGGTCGATGACCTCGTCCGCGGCCAGGTAGGCGGACAGGTCGGGGTTGATCTGGATCAGCTCCATGCCGGCGAGCATAGGTATGCGATCACCCGGCGGTCAATGAAATTCCGGGCGATCGCATATCTATGCAGGGTGCCTAGTGCGCCATCTCCTCCTTGAGCGCCGCCACGAACGCGTCGACGTCCTCCTCCGTGGTGTCGAAGGAGCACATCCAGCGCACCACTCCGGCGGCCTCGTCCCAGAAGTAGAAGCGGAACCGCTTCTGCAGCCGCTCGCCCACCTCGTGCGGGAGCTTGGCGAAGACGCCGTTGGCCTGCACCGGGTAGAGGATCTCCACGCCGTGCACCGCGCGGACGCCCTCGGCCAGCCGCTGGGCCATCCCGTTGGCGTGCCGGGCGTTGCGCAGCCACAGGTCCTTGGCGAGCAGGGCCTCCAACTGCACCGACACGAAACGCATCTTGGACGCCAGCTGCATCGACATCTTGCGGATGTGCTTCATCTGCCGCACCGCGTCCTGGTTGATCACCACGACGGCCTCGCCGAACACCGCGCCGTTCTTGGTGCCGCCGAGCGAGAGGATGTCGACACCGACCGCGTTGGTGAACGTGCGCATCGGCACGTCCAGGGAGGCGGCGGCGTTGGCTATCCGGGAGCCGTCCAGGTGCACCTTCATGCCGTGGGCGTGAGCGTGCTCGCAGATCGCCCGGATCTCCTCGGGCGTGTAGAGCGTGCCCAGCTCCGTGCTCTGGGTGATCGAGACGACCTGCGGCATCGCGCGGTGCTCGTCCTCCCAGCCCCAGGCCTGCCGGTCGATCAGCTCGGGCGTGAGCTTGCCGTCGGGCGTGGGCACGGTCAGCAGCTTCAGGCCCGCCATGCGCTCGGGCGCGCCGCCCTCGTCGACGTTGATGTGCGCGCTCTCGGCGCAGATCACCGCGCCCCAGCGGTCGGTGACCGCCTGGAGCGCGACGACGTTCGCGCCGGTGCCGTTGAAGACCGGGAAGGCCTCGGCGGTGGACCCGAAGTGGCCGCGGACGATCCGCTGGAGGTTCCCGGTGTAGTCGTCCTCGCCGTACGCCACCTGGTGGCCGCCGTTGGCCAGGGCCAGGGCGGCCAGCACCTCGGGGTGGGCGCCGGCGTAGTTGTCGCTGGCGAAACCGCGGACCTGCGGGTCGTGATGGCGACGCGCATCGGTCCTGGGAGGGTTCACGGCTTCTCGGTCAGCCACAGACGGTTTCCGTTCACTTCGGCGGCGGGCTTGCTCCAGACGTCCTCGATGGCCTCGGCCAGGTCCTTGACGTCCGTGAAGCCCGCGAACTTCGCGTTGGGGCGTTCGGCGCGCATCGCGTCGTGCACCAGCGCCTTCACCACCAGGATGGCAGCCGCCGAGCGCGGGCCGGCCTCGCCCCCGGCCTTGCGGAAGCCGTCGGCCATCGCCAGCGTCCAGGCCTCGGCCGCGGCCTTGGCCGCGGAGTACGCCGCGTTCCCGGCCGTCGGCTTCGAGGCGCCAGCGGCGCTGGTGAGCACGTACCGGCCGCGGTCGCTGCGCTGCAGGCCGTCGAAGAAGGCCAGGGAGGTGTGCTGGACGGTGCGGACCAGCAGCTTCTCCAGCAGGTCCCAGTCGGCGAGGTCGGTCGCGGCGAAGTTCGCGCTGCCACGCCAGCCGCCGACGAGGTGGACCAGGCCGTCGATGCGGCCGTGGTCCTTCTCGATGCGCTCGGCCCAGTCCCGGGTCGACTGCAGATCGAGCAGGTCGACCGTCTCACCGGTGACCGTGGCGCCGCCGCCGGCGTAGCGCGCCGCGTCCACGGCCTCGGCCAGGCGCTGGGGGTTGTTGTCCGCCCCGACGACGACCGCGCCCGCCTCGGCGAGCCGGACCAGCGTCGCGTGCCCGGCGGGTCCGCCCGCGCCCGCCACCGCGATCACCGCACCACTGAGAGACCCGTTCCCCACCATGCTCTTCCCCTCTTGACCCGTGTTCCGGACGCGGTCGCTCACGCGGCGAGCCGCTCGGCGCCGTCCGCCGTGATGCCCTTGGTCGAGGCGATCACGTTCTTCAGCTTCTTGGACAGCGCCTCATAGAACATGCTGAGCGGAAACTCGTCCGGAAGCACGTCGTCCACGAGTTTGCGCGGCGGCAGGGTCAGGTCCAGGGCGTCCGGGCCCTTGGCCCACTTCGAGCCGGGGTGCGGGGCGAGGTAGGTGGCGACCAGTTCGTAGCCCGCGAACCAGTGCACCAGCTTCGGGCGGTCGATGCCGTCCTTGTAGAGCTTCTCGATCTCGGCGCACAGCTGGTTGGTGACGTGGGGCGCGCGCTCCCAGTCGATGGAGAGCTTGTTGTCGGTCCAGCGGACGACGTCGTGCTTGTGCAGGTAGGCGAAGAGCAGCTGGCCGCCGAGGCCGTCGTAGTTGCGGTTGCGGTCGCCGGTGACCGGGAAGCGGAACATCCGGTCGAAGAGCACCGCGTACTGCACGTCACGGGCCTGCGGGACGCCGTCCGCCTGGAGCTTCACGGCCTCCTTGAAGGCGGTGAGGTCGCAGCGCAGCTCCTCCAGGCCGTACATCCAGAACGGCTGGCGCTGCTTGATCATGAACGGGTCGAAGGGCAGGTCGCCGTGGCTGTGGGTGCGGTCGTGGACCATGTCCCAGAGCACGAAGGCCTCTTCGGAGCGCTTCTGGTCGTGGACCATGGCGGCGATGTCCTCGGGCAGGTCGAGCCCCAGGATGCCGACGGCGGCGTCGGTGACCCGGCGGAAGCGGGCGGCCTCGCGGTCGCAGAAGATGCCACCCCAGGAGAAACGTTCCGGCGCCTCGCGTACGGCGATGGTCTCCGGGAAGAGCACGGCCGAGTTGGTGTCGTAGCCCGAGGTGAAGTCCTCGAAGGCGATGCCGCAGAACAGCGGGTTGTCGTAGCGGGTGCGCTCCAGTTCGGCCAGCCAGTCCGGCCAGACCATGCGCAGCACGACCGCCTCCAGATTGCGGTCCGGGTTGCCGTTCTGCGTGTACATCGGGAAGACGACCAGGTGCTGCAGTCCGTCCGCGCGGTTCGCGGCGGGCTGGAAGGCCAGCAGGGAGTCCAGGAAGTCCGGGACCGCGAAGCCGCCCTCCGACCAGCGGCGCAGGTCCCGCACGAGGGCCTGGTGGTAGGCGGCGTCGTGCGGGAGCAGCTCGGCGAGCTGCTCGACCGCGCCGGCGACACGCTCGACGGCCGCCACGGCGTCGGCCCGCCGCGGGGCGCCTTCGGCCTCGAAGTCGATCGATCCGTCCTTGGACTGCCATGGCCGGATCTGCTCCACGGCATTCTTGAGCACGGGCCAAGCCGGGTGCTCAACCACCCTGATCAGCGGAGAAACCTGCTCCTCCGCACCGGCCTGCACAAGAATTTCCGTCATGTCCCATCCTCCACGGGAGAACCTCGCGTATGGACACCGTATGCATACCCCGTTTCTCCCAGCAAGAGGCAGCTCCGGAAATTATTCTGCCCAGCCCCGCTGTCACGGATGTTTTTCCTGCCACAAACCGTGACGACGATCACTTTCACTTTCTCTGATCGAGGACAGAGTCGTAGTGATGTGGTCAGACCGGACAGTCAACGGTGTGGGGAATCGCCCACAGCCGGGTGACGGCGAGAACGGATACCGGCCAGTCGGCGCCCGCCACGCGCCCCGATCACCCGCGCACATGCGGGTTCATCGCGGGCCCCGGCCATTAGGCTGCGATTCTGCCCGCGCGGACGACGGCGTCCGCCCGTCACGCGCGTGCCGAGCCGCCGTCGACGGAAGCGAGTCGAACCTTGAACTTCCTTACCATCGGTCACCGCGGGGTCATGGGTGTCGAGCCCGAGAACACCCTTCGTTCCTTCGTCGCCGCGCAGCACGCCGGCCTCGACCTGATCGAACTCGATCTGCACCTGAGCAAGGACGGCACCCTGGTCGTCATGCATGACGCGGAGGTGGACCGGACGACCGACGGCTCCGGCCCGATCGCCGAGAAGACCCTCGCGGAGCTGCGCGCCCTGGACGCCGGCCGTGGAGAGCGCGTGCCGGTGTTCGAGGAGGTGCTGGACGCGGTCAGCTCGCCGCTGCAGGCCGAGATCAAGGATGTCGCGGCGGCCAAGGCGCTGGCCGAGGTGATGCACCGGCGGGACCTGGTCGGACGCGTGGAGGTGTCGTCGTTCCACGACGACGCCATCGCCGAGATCTCCCGGCTGGTGCCGGGCGTGCGGACCGCGCTGGTCGCGAGCCGGTACGGCACCGACGTCGTGGACCGCGCCCTCGCCGTGGGCGCCCCGACCCTCTGCCTCGACATCCGCCGGCTCACCCTGGAGGTCGTCGAGCGGGCGCGCGCCTCCGGTCTGCGGATCATCGGCTGGGTGGTCAACACGCAGGAGCATCTGCGGCTGGTCCGCGCGCTGGAGCTGGACGGCGCGACGACCGACTATCCGGAGATCAAGCGCACGGGCCGGTTCACCGCGTGACCCGGCGCCCGATCGCCCGCGCGGACGTCACACCAGCGACTTGACCAGCAGCTCGAACTGCAGGTCGGCGCGCTGGGGGACACCGAAGCGCTCATCGCCGTACGGGAACGGGGACATCTTTCCCGTACGGCGGTAACCGCGGCGCTCGTACCAGGCGATCAGGTCCTCGCGCACCGAGATCACCGTCATGTGCATCTCGCTGACGCCCCAGACGTCGCGCGAGTACCGTTCGGCCTCCGCCAGGACGGCCTTGCCGAGGCCCGCGCCCTGCAGCTCGGGGCTGACCGCGAACATGCCGAAGTACACGTGCTCACCACGGTGTTCGAGCTGGCAGCAGGCGACCGTCCGGCCGCCCTGCTCGACGGTCAGCAGCCGGCTGTCGGACGACTTGATCACCTCCAGCACGCCCTCGGGGTCGGTCCGCTGCCCCTGGAGGATGTCCGCCTCGGTGGTCCACCCGGCCCGGCTGGCGTCCCCGCGGTACGCCGACTCGATCAGCGCAACCAGCACGTCGACGTCCGCGTCGGTGGCGTCGCGGAAGGTGAGTCCGGTGGCGGCGGTGTCCATGGGGCGGTCTCCGATCTCGGGCGTGGCAGAACCTCGGACGAGGGTATCCCCGCCACTAGGCTCCGCCTGCATGGTGCATGTACTCAGCGGCCGCACACTTCTGCGGCCCACCGACCCCGAACGTTCCCGCGCCTTCTACGGCGAGCAGCTGGGACTGGCCGTCTACCGCGAGTTCGGCACGGGCCCCGAGCGCGGGACGGTCTACTTCCTCGGCGGCGGATTCCTCGAGGTGTCCGGACGCTCCGAGATCCCGGCCACGCCCAGCACGGCGCTCTGGATGCAGGTCCCGGACGTGTCGGCGGCGCACGAGGAGCTGCGGTCCAAGGGCGTCGGCATCGTCCGTCCGCCGGTCCGGGAGCCGTGGGGCCTGCTCGAGATGTGGATCGCCGACCCGGACGGCACCCGGATCGTGCTGGTCGAGGTACCGGCGGACCATCCGCTGCGCTACCGGCCCGGAATCTAGGCGGGCCCGGCGGGGAGACCGGACCGGCGGCGGCCCGGCGGCGGCCGGGAGGGCGCCCGACGTCCGCCGCGGCCGCCAGGTCCTGTCTGACCATTCGCGTCGTGGCCCGAAGGGCGGCCGCGCGGCATCAGGTGCGTGCTCTCGGCGTGCCGGCCTCAGGCGCTCGTACGGGACGTACCCGGGTCCGGGGCCGGTGCGGCGAGAGTGTGTGCAGGGCGTCGCGCGGCAGACGCGATTTGCCAGACAGGTCCTCTAGGCCCGCAGCGCGTCCATCCGCCCTTCCAGGCGGCTCAGCAACTCGCCCAGCAGTCCCGCCAGTTCGCTCTGACGTCCGGGGGCGAGCACGGACAGTACCGCCGTCTCGTAGGCGAGTTGCTCGGGAAGGATGCCGTCGACCAGGTCGCGGCCGGCGTCGGTGAGGCGGAGATGGGCCACGCGGCGGTCGCGGGCGTCACCGCGCCGCTCGACGAGTCCGCGTCCGGTCAGCTGTTTGAGGCGCTTGGTGACGGCGGCCCCGGAGGAGAAGGTCTCCCGGGCGAGTTCGCCCGGGGTCAGTTCGTGGCCGGTGCGGCGCAGCGCGCCGAGCAGGTCGAACTCGGCGCGGCTGAGGCCGGCGCGGCGCAGCGGGGCGTCCTCGGCCTGCTGCAGAAGGGCGGCGCAGCGGTTGATCCGGCCGATCACCTCCATGGGGCCCGTGTCCAGTTCCGGGTGCACGGCCTGCCACTGGCCGACGACGGCGGCGACCGTGTCGCTCCGGGCGGCGCCGGCCCCGAGGGGTGCGTGCGGCGGTCGCGCCCCGGCCGCCCCGGCCTCCGGCGGCACACCGGCCGCATCGCTCCCGGGCACCGGCTCGCCGTTCGTCGCCGTCATGGCCGTATGTCCTCCGTCGTCCTGCCGGGATCGTGGTCCTGGGGTACGAGGCCCTGCCGACGTACCGTCGCGGCGAGCGTACGGTGTCCGGCCTGTTCGGTGAGCACGACCCGCTCCTCGGGCAGGGCACGCTGCCACCACTCGCCCCAGGCGGCGTCGGCGGTGGCGCGCAGGTCGACCAGGGCGGCCGCGAGCCGGCGGCGGGCGGACCCGAGGGCGGGCAGCGCCGGCGAGGGCTCGGCGAGGAGCCCGGCGGCGGTCTCGCGGGCGCGTTCCGCCGTGGCCAGCGCCTGTTCCAGGCGGTCGCCCGCACGGCGGTTGGTGACGGCGACGGCGGCGACGAAGCCGACCAGCGCGCCGACGACGGTGTCCGCCAGGCGCTCGGTGATCAGCCGTGCCGGGTCCTGGGTGTGGGCGAACTCGGTGACGAGCAGCGCCATCGGGGTGACGCAGACGCTGCCGAGCCAGTAGTTGCGGCCGATCAGCGCCTCGGCGCCGAAGTTGAGTGCGGCGCAGCACACGACCAGGACGGCCGGATGGAGGTGCGCCAGCGGGACGAGGGCGGCGAACAGGAGGACCCCGAGGAGATTGCCGACGACGCGCTGGACGCCCCGGCTCCAGGTGAGGGCGACGTTGGCCTGGTAGAGGGAGGCGGCGGTGACCAGGGCCCAGTAGGGGCGGCCGACGCCGAGTGCGAGGGACGCGTAGCCGGCCAGCGCGCAGCCGATGGCGGTGCGTGCGGCGAGCGGCGCGAACGGGGCGAGACGCTGCCGCAACGGCCGCCGCGGTACGGCGAGTTCGGCGTCGACGCCGAGGAGTTCGCCGGCGTCGTCGCGCGGGGGCGCGACGCGCGGGATCGGGCCGGTGCCGCGCAGTGCGCGGGCCCAGGCGCGCAGTGGTGCGGGGTCGGTGTCGGCGGGGGCGGCGAGGGCGACCTCGGCACGGACGAGGAGCTGTTCGAGGGCGCGCCGGGTGGGGTCGGGGCGGCCGCCGCCGGCGAGCAGCGACTGCCAGGCGGCGTGGACGGCCGCGGCGCTCGCGGCCCGGGCTCGGGCGTGTCCGCCTTCGGTGCCGTGCGTGCCGGCGTACACCGCGGCGGCGTCCAGGGCCTGGGCGGTGGCGCGCCGTTCGGGTCCGTTCGGGCGTATCAGTCCGGGGGCCATGCCGACCAGCCAGGCCCAGGAGCCGGCCGCCAGGGCCAGCCCGACGTGTCCGGGTACCTGGCCGAGGGTCTGCGGCGCGAACAGTGAGGCCGAGCTGATGAACGTCAGGACGACGTTCCCGGGCGGTCCGACGCGGGTGGCGTCGCACGCGGTCTTCTGGACGGCCGCCATGAGCGCGCCGACCGTGACGAGGACGACGGCGTCGGACGTGAGCGACGCCGCGAGCAGGGACAGGGCGAGGCCGCCGACCATGCCGAGCACCACCCGGGCCAGGGTCCGGGCGCGGGCGGCGTAGGGCCGGTTGTGGCCGTAGAGGGCGCACAGCGAGCCGGCCATGGTGTACATGGCGAGGTCGAGACGGCCGAGGGCCAGCAGGATCAGGTTCGGCGGGGCGACCGCGGCGACCACGCTCAGTGCGGGCTTGAACCAGATGTCGGAGGGCCGCCCCAGGCGGAGCACGCCGGCGAGGGGAAGACGGTGGGGGGTCGCACTGCTCATGCATTTAATTTAACATGTGTTTTACTCGTAAACATTATGCGGCGGCCCCGCTCACCGGCCGTGCTCCGCCGAGTGCTCCCCCCGTACTCCCTTGCGCTCGCGTACGCTCCGTCCGCCCCGGGCATCACCCCCACGACCGATGGTCGGACGGGGAGGTGCGCATGCACGGACCGGTGTCGGCGGCCTGGCTGCTGGTGGCCCTGTGCGCGGCGACCGGGGCCTACTGCGTGCTGCGCATGCGCAGCGGTGTGGAGGAGCAGCGCCGGGCCGCGGGCGGCGAGGCCCTGATGGGCTTCGGTATGGCCGTGATGGCCGTACCGGCGGCGGCGTTCACCCCACCGGACTGGGCATGGCCGGTGTACGCGGCGGTGTTCGGCGCCGCGGCGCTGCGCGCGCTGTGGGCCGCACGCAGCAGCCCGCATCATCTGCACCACCTGGTGGGCACGGCGGCCATGATCTACATGTCGGTGGCGATGGCCCTGGCACCGCCCGCCGCGCACCACGCCCACGGCGGCTCCGGGGTGCCCGTGGCGAGCGGCCCGCACTATGCCCAGGGCGGCTCCGGGGTGCCCGTGCTGACCGGCGCACTCCTGCTGTACTTCGCGGGGTACATCCTGCTCTCCGGCGCCCGGCTGGTACCCGCCGGCGCCACCGCGGCCGGCGCGGTCTCCCCCGGCGGCACGATCTCCCCCGGCGGCGGGGTCTCCCCCGGCGGCGCGGCGGCCGCCCGGTGGGGCGACCGCCCCGAGTTGGCACGGGCGTGCCGGCTGTCGATGGGGATCGGCATGGTGGCGATGCTGCTGTCGATGTGAGACCCCGGATGCCGCGGCGCGCACCCGCGTTGCCTGCGTCACTTCCGTGCCGCGGACCGTACCCCTGAGCGGCTTCACGCTCATAGGGTGCTGCCCATGATGGTCCCCGTGACCCTGTTGCTGCTCGGCGCCCTGACCGCCGTCATCGCCCCGCGGTTGCTCGCCCGGACCGACTGGCCGGATCGTGAGCCGGTCGTCGCCCTCTGGCTGTGGCAGTGCGTCGTGGCGGCCGTACTGCTGTGCTGCGCCCTGTCGATGACACTCAGCGCCGCGGCGGCCTGGCAGGCGGTGCGCGGTCACGTGTTCGCCCCGGCGCCCCGGGCGGTCGTGGACGCGTACGCCCTCGGCGCCGCCGGACCGTGGGCCGCGACGACCGCCGCACTGCTCGCCTCGGGCGGCCTGTGGAGCCTCGCGATGCTCGTGCGCGAGGTCGTACGGGCCCGGACGCGGCGGCGCGAGCGGCGGGCCGAACTGCTGGTGCGCGCCCCACTGTTGCCCGGCGAGGAGCCGGCGAGCGGCCGGCTCGTGGTGCTGGAGGGCGAGCGCCCCGACGCCTGGTGGCTGCCGGGTACGGCACCCCGGCTGGTCATCACCACCGCCGCGCTGCGCCGCCTGAAAGGCCGTCAGCTGGATGCCCTGCTCGCCCACGAGCAGGGACACGCGCTGGCACGGCACGACTGGCTGCTGCACTGCTCAGGCGCGCTGGCGGGCGGGTTCCCGCAGGTCCCGGTGTTCGCCGCGTTCCGCGACGAGATGCACCGGCTGGTGGAGCTGGCCGCGGACGACATGGCCTCCCGGCGCTTCGGCCGGTTGACGACGGCCCTGGCGCTGGTCGAACTCAACGAGGAGCGGGGCGTGTTCGGGCCCTGCCCCACCCCGCAGGCGCATGTGCCGCAACGGGTGCACCGGCTGCTGACCCCACCGGACCGGCTGCCCGCACTGCGCCGGCTGCGCCTGACGGCGGCCGCCGCGCTGGTACCCGTGGTGCCGGTACTGGTGACCCTGCTCCCCGCCCTGCGCACGCTGGGCTGACCGGCGACCGAAAAGGGCCCGGCTGCGCGGGGCTCCCGCGGGGCGGGTGCGCGGCCTCCAGGGCGGGGCGGGTGCGCGGGCCTCCCGGACGGGGCCGTTGCACGAGCGCTGGGGACCTCACCGGCGGGGCGGTTGCGCGGACGCAGGGGACTTCCCCGGCGGGGCGATTCCGGGGGCTCCTCGGGCGGCGCGCGGGGCGGTTGCGCGGGTTCCTCGGGCGGTGTGGGCGGCGCGACGGGCTGATTCCGGGGGGCTCGGCCGTGGGGCCGTGCGGGGACGGGTGTCGCACCCCTCGCCGATCCACCGACCTTGCTCGTCCGTATCCCCGCGCCCGCATTCGCCGCCCCGCCCGCTGGCCTCGCGGCCGTCCGGTCGGCGAAGATCGCGGCATGCCCCATCCGCCCGTCGTACCGTCGCCGCCCCGCCCGCACCCGCCGCGCACCGCGTCCCTCGTGGCCGGCGTCCTCGGTGTCTGTGCGGCCCTGCTGCTGGTCCTCGTCGCCGTCCGCTGGCACCCGCTGTTCGCCGTGGACGGCGCCATCTCCCGCACCACCCACCGCTGGGCGGTCGGTGACCGCGGGGTCACGCGAGCCTTCCGGGTGCTGACGGACTGGGTCTGGGACCCGCTGACCATGCGCCTTCTCTGCGCGGCGGCGGCGGTGTGGCTGGTGTGGCGGCGGGCGGCCTGGTGGACGGCGGTGTGGCTGGCGGTCACCTGCGCTCTGGCGGCGATCCTGCAGCAGTCGGTGAAGGCCGCCGTCGACCGGCCGCGCCCGGTCTGGAGGGATCCCGTCGACTCCGCCCACTACGCGGCCTTCCCGTCCGGCCACGCCATGACCGCCACCTTGGTCTGCGGCCTGTTGCTGTGGCTCCTGCACCGCCTCGGCGTGAGCCGCGCCCTGTGGCGTACGGCCGTGGCGGCGGCGCTGGTCTCGGTGGTCGGGGTGGGCGTGACCCGGGTGTGGCTGGGCGTGCACTGGCCCTCGGACGTGGTCGGCGGCTGGCTGCTCGGGGCGCTGTCGGCGGCACTGGCCGTGGTGGTGTACGAGTGGCCACGGCACCGCCGCGCGGAGTCGCCCGAAGACCGCCCCGAGTAGAGGGACTTGTCCCGGCAACGTCGACGATCTGCCGGCAGCGTCGACGATCTGCCGGCCGTGCCGAAGATGCTGTCAGCCGTGGGGAGATGACTCGCCGAGGCGCGGACCGGGCGTCCCTGCCCGGGGCCCCGGCCAAGGCACCCTGCACATCGCTGGTCCCGCGCCGTCCGTCTGAGACGATCCCCCGCGTCGCCTCAGACGGACGGCAGCTCCCAGCAGGCTCCACGCATGGCGGTGCCTTCCGCGTTGAGTATAGTTGGCTGGCAGCCAGTCAACGCAGGAGTTACAGGATGTCCCCGCGCAGCGCCTCGGTCAATGAAGAGTTGCGGCGGCGTTCCCGGGAACGGCTTCTCCAGGCCGCGGTGGAGCTGGTCGGCGAACGCGGGTTCGAGGCCACGACCTTGGGTGACATCGCGGATCGCGCCGGTTCCGCACGCGGACTGGTGTCGTACTACTTCCCCGGCAAGCGCCAGTTGGTGCAGTCCGCCGTGCACCGGCTGATGCACCGCACGCTCGAAGAGGCGCTGGAGCGCGAGCCGTTCACGGAGGACGGCAGGGAGCGGCTGGCCCGGGCCATCGATGCGATCCTGGGTCTCGCCCGGGACCATCCGGTCCTCATGCGCCAGCACATGGCGGGGCTGCTCAACGGCGAGGGCTTCGTGCAGTGTCCGGAGCAGCGGCGGCTGTCGGATCTGCTCGGCGACACCGTCGCCCGCTACGGCTCCCCCGACGTCTCGACCGACTATCCCCTGCTCCGCGCCTCGCTGATGGGCGCGGTGTACGCGGCGCTGGTACCCGGCGCGCCGATGCCCGTCCCGGCGCTGCGGGCCTCACTGTTCCAGCGCTACGGCCTGGACTGGGGGCTGGGCGTACCCCCGGAGAACGATCCGCAGGCGGCTGCGCGAGGGCGGGTCGGGGATCTCTCCCGGTTCTTCGCGACGGAGGAACGCCCGCACCTCCCTGAGGAGTAGGTCCGGTCGGCACTTCCGGGGCGGGTAGCTCCGGCCCGTACCCCCCAGACGAGTAGGTCCGGCCGACGCCTCCCAGACGAGTGGGACCGGCCCCCGCCACCCGGACGAGTAGGTCCGGCCCGCACCTCCCCAGACGAGTAGGTCCAGCCCGCGCCACCCGGACGAGTAGGTCCAGCCCGCGCCACCCGGACGAGTAGGTCCGGCCCGCACCTCCCAGACGAGTAGGTCCAGCCCGCGCCACCCGGACGAGTAGGTCGGGCGCGCACCTCGAAGGCCAGGTCGGGGCCGCCCCGCGACGCGACCGCGCCCTCGCACTCCGGGCGAAGGGAGGGTCCGGCAGAGGCCCCGGCACAAGGCGTCACCGCGATCCGAGCGCCAGGCGCCGCACCACCCGCACTCCGTGCGGAGCGACGGTCCATACGGAGCGACGGTCCGTGCCGGGGCGGCCGGTGGCCGGGCCCATGGCGCGATCGCATGATCACACTCCGGGCGGCGGGGCGCCCCTCGGCGTCACCCCGTCGGCCCCTGCCCTCTTGCGCCGGGCGGTGACATGCTGGAGAGGTCCGCACCCGACCCTCCTTCGGGCAAGGAGTACCACCGTGCTGCGAGTCGCCGTGATCGGTTCCGGGCCGAGCGGGTGCTATACCGCCCAGAGCCTCGTCCAGTCGGACCCCGAGGTGCACGTCGACGTCCTCGACCGGCTGCCGTGCCCGTACGGGCTGGTCCGCTACGGTGTCGCCCCGGACCACGAGAAGATCAAGTCCCTGCAGGTCAGCCTGCGGACGGTGCTGGAGCACGAGCGGGTGAGGTTCCTCGGCGGGGTGCGCGTCGGCGGCCCCGGCGGTCTGCCGGTGGAGCGGCTGCGCGAGCTGTACCACGCGGTGGTGTACTGCGTGGGCGCGGCGAGCGACCGCCGGCTCGGTGTCCCGGGTGAGGAGTTGCCGGGCAGCTGGTCGGCGACCGAGTTCGTGTCCTGGTACAGCGCGCATCCGGACGCGGCGGACACCGGCTTCCTGCGCGGGGTGCGTTCCGCGGTGGTCATCGGGGTGGGCAACGTCGCGGTGGACGTCACCCGGATGCTGGTCCGGGGCGCCGCCGAGCTGCGCTCCACCGACATCCCGCAGGCGGCCCTGGACACGCTGACGGCGAGCGGGATCAACGAGGTCCACATGGTGGGCCGGCGCGGACCGGCGCAGGCCCGCTTCACCACGAAGGAGCTGCGCGAGCTGGGCGGCCTGCCCGGCATCGACGTGACCGTGGATCCCGCGGACCTGGCGTTGGATCCGGTGGATCCTGCCACGCTGCCGGCCGCGCAGCGCCGCAACGTGGAGGTGCTGCGCGGCTGGGCGGTGCCGCCCCGGGCGCCGGCCGGACGGCGGATCGGTCTGCGGTTCTTCCTGCGGCCCGTCGCTCTGCTCCCGGCTCCCGGATCGGCTCTGGAGCCGGGAGGCGAGCGGGTGGGCGCCGTGCGCTTCGAGCGGACGGCGCCGGACGGGCACGGCGGTGTGACGGGCACGGGCCGCTTCGAGGACGTGCCCGCCCAGCTGGTGCTGCGGTCGGTCGGCTATCGCGGAGTCCCGCTGGACGGGCTGCCGTTCGACGCGGCCACCGGCACGGTGCCGCACGTGGCGGGGCGGGTCGTACGCGACGGCGTCCCCTCCCCGGGCGAGTATGTCGCCGGGTGGATCAAACGCGGTCCGACGGGCGTCATCGGCACCAACCGGCCCTGCGCCAAGGAGACGGCGCTCTCGCTGCTCGCCGACGCCGCCACGCTCGCCCGCGCGGACGTACCGGAGGATCCGGTGGCCGCCCTGCGGGCCGGCGGTATCGACCCGGTTCCCTGGAGCGGCTGGCTGTCCATCGAACGGGCCGAGGCCGCGCTGGGGGCGGACCTGGGCCGGAGCGTGGTCAAGCTGGCGGACTGGGACACGCTGCTCGGTGCGGCGCGGACGTCGTAACGGCCGGGCCCGGCCGGAGCGGGTTCTCCGGGCGTGCCGGCCGTCATCCTGCTCGTGCCGCTCTCCGGCAGGCTCCTGCGCCTCTTCCCACCACTGGTGACCGGCACGCGGCGATCGGCCTGCTTCCGATGGGCGGGGCCACGGTCTACGGGAAGTCCCGCGACTGGTTCCAGACCGTGGTGGCATCAGCGCGGGGTGCCGGTCCGCGATCGTGCCGAACCTGCTGTTCAACCACCTTGCGGGGAAGGCCGGTTCAGGTTCGGGGCCGGTCACCGAGCCGGAGGGACTGGCGGGCGGCGGCGGCGAGGAGGCTGTCGAGAAGTCCCGGGAAGAGCCCGTCCAGATCGTCCCGCCGCAGGGCGTTCATCTTCGCCGTACCCCGGTAGATCTGACGGATGACGCCGCTCTCGCGCAGCACCCGGAAGTGGTGCGTGGTGGTGGACTTGGTCACCGGGAGGTCGAAGTCCGAGCAGGACAACTCGGCGCGCGGCGCGGCGAGTTCGCTGACGATGTGCAGCCGCATCGGGTCGGAGAGCGCGTGCAGCACGGCCTCCAGCCGGATCTCCTCCCGCTCCGGGTGCGGCAGCGCACGGCCGGTGGTGGCGGTGTCGGTCACGGCGGTCGCCCTTCGTCGCGGAATTCCTCGCTACGAGCATTGTACGAGAGCCGTCGTAGTTTGACATGTCTCGTACTACGAGGCTTATCGTACGAGGAGACCACCGGTCCCGTCACGAATGGAGTCCGTCGTGAGCGCTCTCTTCGAGCCCATCACCCTGCGCGAAGTGACCATCCCGAACCGGGTGTGGATGTCGCCGATGTGCCAGTACTCGGCCGAGCCGGAGGGCGCGTCGGCCGGCGTCCCGCACGACTGGCACTTCGCGCACTACGCCGCACGCGCCACGGGCGGCACCGGGCTGATCATGGTGGAGTCCACGGCCGTCTCCCCCGAGGGCCGCATCTCCCCCTACGACCTCGGGCTGTGGAACGACACGCAGGTGGAGGCCTTCCGCCGGATCACGCGCTTCCTCGCCGCCCAGGGCACGGTGCCCGCCGTCCAGCTCGGCCACGGCGGCCGCAAGGCCTCCACCGACCAGCCGTGGCGCGGCGGCGCACCGGTCGGGCCCGAGGCCCACGGCTGGCAGCCGGTCGCCCCAAGCCCGGTCCCCTTCGACGAGCGTCACCCCGTACCGACGGAGCTGACGACCGATCAGATCGGGGAGGTCGTCGGGCAGTTCACGGCGGCGGCCCGCCGGGCGCTGGCTGCCGGCTTCGAGATCGCGGAGATCCACGGCGCCCACGGGTACCTGGTCAACGAGTTCCTCTCCCCGCACACCAACCACCGTACCGATGCCTACGGCGGCTCGTACGAGAACCGCACGCGGTTCGCCCTCGAGGTCGTCGACGCCGTCCGGGAGGTGTGGCCCGAGGAGAAGCCGGTGTTCTTCCGGACCTCGGCCACCGACTGGCTCGAGGACGGCGGCTGGACCCCGCAGGACACCGTGCGCCTCGCCCGCGACCTGCACGACCACGGCGTCGACCTTCTCGATGTGTCCACCGGCGGCAACGCCTCGGGCGTCACGATCCCGACCGGGCCCGGCTATCAGGTCCCGTTCGCCGCCCGGGTGAAGGCCCAGACGGCGCTGTCCGTCGGCGCGGTCGGCCTGATCACGGACGCGGAGCAGGCCCAGAAGATCATCGCGAACGGCGAGGCCGACGCGGTGTTCCTGGGCCGGGAGCTGCTGCGCAACCCGTCCTGGGCCCGGCACGCGGCCCGGGAGCTGGGCGGCGAGGTCAGGGTGCCGGACCAGTACCACCGGTCGGTCTGAGACGCCGGGGGCTCTGGCCCGGCCGGACCACCGGCCGGGCCGAGTTCCGTGGGGGCCGGGTCGGGGGCACCGGGCCTCCTGTTCCCTCCGGGCCGCTGCCCGGTGGGACCCGCCGGCCCGAGACCCCTGGTGCCCAGTCGTCCCCACCGGCCCGTCCTAGCCCAGCCGTTCCCACCGGCGCGTCCGAGCCCAGCCGTTCCCACCGGCCCGTCCGAGCTCAGTGGTCAACACCGGCCCGTCCGAGCTCTGGGGCGCGGTCGGACCTACCGGCGGCCCGGGTCTCGGGCCGGTGTGTCCCCCGTGCGGTCCGGGAGCAGGCGGGAGACGGTCTCCTCCAGACGGGGCAGGGACCGCTGGGCCGCCAGGGCCAGGGCGATCGCCGCCACCACCCCGGCCCAGGCGACCGGCCCGAGCGGGGTGCACCCGACCGCGCGGCTGACACCGGGGGTCTGCACCGCGGCCACCAGGGCCACGGCGGAGCCCAGGGACGTGACCTGCACGAGGCGGCTGTCGCGCCGGTCCAGCAGGGTCTGCGCGAGCTGTGTGCCGACCACTCCGCACAGCGCCATGGTGCTGGACCGCCGCGCGGTCCCCGGGGTGAAGCGGCCGATCAGCCAGGCCGTGAGCGCGCCCAGGCACGTGGTGGTGGCCCGGTGCCGGATCTGCCGCAGCAGGGGTTCGCCCAGCACACCGGCCGCCTCCTCCACATGGGCCAGGTCCGCCTCGCCCTCCTTCTGCGTCACCGCCACCGCCATCGACGGGAACAGGTCGGTGAACAGGTTCACCATGAGCATCTGCCGGGTGGACAGCGGCGCCCGCCCGGACAGCAGCGCGCCGAGGATGCCGAAGCCGACCTCGCCCGCGTTGCCGCCGATCAGGATGGCGATGGCGTCGGCCACGCTGTGCCACAGGGCGCGGCCCTCACCGATCGCGTCGATCAGCACGGTCAGGTCCTCGTCGGTGAGGACGATGTCGGCGGCGTTGCGCGCGGCGGCCGAACCCCGCGCGCTGATGCCCACTCCGATGTCGGCGGCGCGGATGGCCGCGGCGTCGTTGGCGCCGTCGCCGACCATGCCGACCACCCGGCCCGCGTCCCGCAGCGCCTCCACGACCTGCAACTTCTGCTCGGGCGCCACCCGGGCCACCACTCCCGCGTCCCGCAGCATGCGGGCCCGGGCCGTCCGGTCCGCCGCCGCCAGTTCGTCCCCGGTGACCACCACGGTGTCCTCGGGCCAGCCCAGATCGGCGGCGATGGCCCGCGCGGTCTGCGGGTGGTCGCCGGTGAGCATGACCGGCCGTACGCCCGCCTTGCCGAGGCCGCTCACCAGGGCCGTGGAGGTCTCGCGCGGCACGTCGGACAGGGCGAGCAGGCCGGTGAACTCCAGCTCCCCGAGCGGTTGGTCGAGGGCGTCGGACTCCTCCTCGTCCTCGCCGAGCCGTCGTTCGGCCACCGCGAGGACCCGCAGACCGCCACCGGCGAGTGTCTGCGCGGCGTCGTGGGCGTGCTCCGGGAGCCCGGTGCAGGCGGGCAGCACGGTCTCCGGGGCGCCCTTGACGACGAGCACGCGCGGGCCTTCCCCGGGGCGGCCGACGGCGGCGGCGTACCCGCGCCCCGCCTCGAACGACAGGCCGGCGAGCTGGTTCCAGTCCGGGTCGGGGACGGCCGCGGCCAGCACCGCCTCGTCGGTGGCGTGCACGGGACGGTCGGAGCCGCCGTTGAGCTGCGGACAGGCCCGCGCGGCGGCCCGGATCGTGTCCGCGGAAGCGGCGTCGTGCACGGCGCGGACCGTGCCGTCGGCGCCGGAGGTGCGCACGAGCCGCAGCCGGTTCTCGGTGAGGGTGCCCGTCTTGTCGAAGCAGATGGTGTCCATGCGGCCCAGCGCCTCCAGCGTGCGCGGGGTGCGCACCAGGACACCGGCACGGCTCAGCCGCCGGGCGGCCGCCAGTTGTGCGACCGTGGCCACCAGCGGCAGCCCCTCCGGCACCGCCGCCACGGCCACCGCGACACCGCCGCTGACCGCCTCGCGGATGGAAGTGCCGCGCAGCATGGCCAGGCCGGTCACCGCGGCGCCACCCGCCAGGGTCAACGGCAGTGCCTTGCGGGTGAGTTCCTGGAGTCTGGCCTGGACGCCGGCCGCCGGGGGCGTGCGGGCGGCGAGGTGGACGGCGCGGGCGGCCTCGGTGCTGTCGCCGGTGTCGACCACCATGGCCCGGGCCTCGCCCGCCACCACGGTCGTGCCCTCGAAGACCATGCAGCTCCGGTCGGCGACGGGGGCGTGCGGGGTGGGATCCGTCTGCTTCTCCACCGGCAGCGACTCACCGGTCAGCGCGGACTCGTCGACCTCCAGGCCGTCCTGCCACAGCAGGCGGGCGTCGGCGGGCACCACGTCCTCCGCCTTGAGCTGGATCACGTCGCCCGGCATCAGCCCGCCCGCCTCCACGGTGCGGGTGCCGCCCGCCGGTGCCTCCGCCTCGGGCGGCACCAGGCGCGCCTTCTGCTTCTGCTCGGCGACCAGTCCGGACAGCGCCTCCTCGGCACGCAGCCGCTGGATACCGCCGACCAGGGCGTTCAGGTCCAGGGCGCCGACGACGAGCAGGGCGTCGGTGACCGAGCCGAGAATCGCCGACGCCGCCGAGCCGACCGCCAGGACCGGGGTGAGCGGGTCCTGCAGTTCCCCGCGGACCGCGCGGCCGAGCCGGTAGGACCAGCGCACGGGCGTCGCGGCCGGATGCCGGTAGGCGCCGGCGGTGGCCTTGCGCAGGCGGGCCGCGGCCTCCCCCAAGGCGGTGGGCTGGGCGGCCGGTTCGTGTTCCAGCCGCTCGCGGGCCTCGTCCGGGTCCAGCTCGTGCCAGTGCACGCGCGGGCGCGGGTGCGGGGCCCGGGCCGTCGCCACCCCGAACGCGGCCCGGGCCCCGGACAGCAGGGCGAGCGCGGCGCCCGCGTCGACGGGGGCGTGCCGGAGCCCGGGCAGGAGCGCGCGGCGCCCGTGGCCGTCCCCGGACTCGCCGACGGCCACGAGGAGACCGGAGAGCGCGGCACCGGAACGGGCCAGGGTCTGGGAGCGCCGGCCCACCGTCCGGGCGGCCGGGACGGCGGTCAGTACCCGCCACACGTCGGGCAGGCCGTGCAGGGCCAGGATGTCCGCGCCCCAGACCACCGCACCGTCGTGGTCGGTCAGGGCGATGGCCACGTCGCTGGCACGCAGGCCGGCGAGGATGTCGTGGTCGCCGGCGGTGCCCACGCGGGCGACGGTGATCACGGTCCCCGCCGAGTCGCCGCGCGCCTCGTACACCACGTCGTCCAGCGGCCGGCGGGCGTCGATCACCTGGTCGGCGAGCCCGGTGAAGTCCTCCAGCGCGGGATCGTCCAGGACCACGACCCGCAGCCCGGCCCGGCGGGCGGCGTCCAGCACGACCTCGGCCCAGGGATCGGCTTCGCCCTCCTCGGTGCACAGGGCACCGGGGTGCAGGACGATCGTTTCGGCCATCTCCAGCTGGCGCAGCCGGTCCGGGTCCCGGACCAGCACACCGGTCTGGGCGAGGGCCACGCCGAGCAGGGCGTGGAAGGCGGCGGGGCCGTAGCGGGCCGCCTTCGGGGAGCCGGCGAGCACCGCCTCCGCCGCCTCGGCGCCGCTGTGCTTGGCAAGCAGGGTGGCCGCGGCGCCCAGCACGCTGCCCGTCGAGGCGTGGGAGGCGTACTCCTGTGCCGGGGAGCGGTGCAGCGGCGGCCGTGGGGGGCCGCCCGGGGCGATGCTGACCCGGTCGGGTGCGCACAACTGGTCGTGCATCGCTTCGAAGGCGGCGGCGCGGGCCACCGTGTCGGCCACCTGGCAGGCCCGCAGGGCGCCGTCGAGCACGAGGGAGCTGGGTGTCTGGCCGGCGCCGTGGGCGGCCGCGTTCGCGCAGGCCAGTACCAGGTCCATCGGGGTGGCGCCGAGCCGGTCGCGCAGCCAGGCGCGGAAGCGCGGATTCTCCCGCAGCAGCGTCACCGCCGCGGTCAGCATGCGCGGCGAGGGCGGCAGGCGCATCGAGTTCGCGCCGAGTGCCAGGCCGATGCCCGCGCCGTCGACCGCGAGGGCGGCCACCGCGGCGCGCACCCCCGCCGGGTCGGCCGGGTGCGTGGTCTCCTCCACGTCGTCGCCGGACAGGACCAGCCCGTGCCGCTCGGCCAGTTCGGCCGCGTGCTCCACGATCCGGTCGGCCGCCGCCTCCCCGGTCGCGGTGATCACCAGGCGGGCGAGTCCCTGGTCCCAGTAGGCGACGAGCACGTCCGGCCGCTCGGCCAGGGCCTCGGCCATCCGCCGGGCCAGCTCGGCCGTGCCGCCCGCGCGCCGTGCCCGGTCGTGCTCGGCCGGCCGCAGGACCAGGTGCGTGCGGGCCCCGGCCCGCCAGTGCTCGCCGGCGCCGGGAAGCGTGCTGCGGGCCACGCGCGCCACGCGCACGGTGGCGTCGGCGCCGCGCACGGTGGCGCGTGCCGTACCGGCCGCGGCGCCCGCGGCCATCCCCAGGGCCGGCGCCGCCGCCCGGGCGAGGAGCCGCGGGGCGGCGGGCAGCAGGCGGGCGGCGGCGGAGGGCACCGTCAGCAGACCGGGCACCGTCGGCCTCCTCAGAGCGTGGTGCGGTCGGGCCGCGCGGTCGGTCCGAGCGGCCCGGTGGACGGCTTCGGCTCCACCCCCTCGGCCGGCGCCTTGCCGGCCTGGGACGTCCCGGCCGGACCGTGCGTCCTGGTCTCCGGGGGCGGCTTCCGGTCGGCGGTGTGCGCTGCGGCCGTCGGCTCATGGCCCGGGTGCCCGCCGCCGTGGCCGGACCTGAGCGCCGCGGTGCCGATGTCGTGCGGTGGTTCGAGGCCGTCCTGCGGCTGATGCGCGGGCCGGGGCTGGGTGAGCCAGGCGACGGCGGCGCCGGTCACGGCCACGGGCCATTCGACCACTCCGGCGGCGCCGAGCAGCCCGGCCCCGGCGTACACCGCCATGCGCCGGCCGCGGGGCGAGACCGCGCCCACCTTGTCCAGCGTTCCTCCCGCCGCCCTGCTCACCGTCCCGGCGCCGGGCACCTTGCGCAGGACCGAGGCCGCGCCGCGCAGGGGCGCCGTGAGGACCGACGACGACTTCTGCTCAGACATGACTCTCCTCGGGTGAGATTCCTCTATATGTCCCTGAGTGCCCCGCTTCATCTCTGGTCATCCCATTACCGCACGAGAGCCACCGGCTTCGCGCGCGCAGACTCGCCGCCGTGCAGAGGCGACCCGCTGCCGTGCGGGCAGATCCCGCTCACCCGCGGGAGGTACCGGCGGTACCCGGCTGCCGTACGGCGGATCCGGCTTCCAGGCAGGCGACACCGGCTACCGGGCAGGCGGCACCGGCTTCCGGGCGCCCTGCGCGGGCGTCCCCCCGCGCCGCACCCGCCTCCGTGAAGGCACACCCAAAGGAGCGCCTCGGACCGCCTCCGCGCCACCGCCGGACCGGCTCCCGCCCCGTCCGGGCGGCCGGGTTCTTCGCCGTGAGGCATCCGGGGCACCGCGCGCATCGCCCGGCCGAACCCGAAGAAGCGGCTTCGGGCCCTACGGGTGGCGGGTCAACGCCTCCCATGCCTCCCCGCGCCGTGCGCCAGATCCTCCGCGTCTCCCAGGCCCAGCGAGCCGGCCAGTTCACGTCGGTAGCGGGTGTACGCGGCGCGCAGGGCGTCGCCCGGCCAGTCGGCGGGCAGGAGGGCGGGCGGCAGCACCGGGTCGGTGAGCAGGTGGCGTACGGCGGCGGCGTAGGCGGTGAGGCGGTCGGCCGGATGTCCGGCCGCCCTCGCGCGGGCGAGCAGGGCGTGGGCCGAGGCCGCCCAGGCGTCCAGCGGCCAGAGCCGGGCGACCAGGTCGCGCGGGGGCTCGTCGGGGCGAGCGGTGTACGTCCTCGCCGTGTCGCGCAGGTCGACGGGCAGGGGGCGGGCGAGGTTGGCGGGGCGCAGCCACACGCCCTCGCGGAGTTCGGCCAGGCGCAGGGCGGCCAACCGGGCGCGCAGGTCGGCGCGCTCGGCCGGGCCGCGCCCCGTCGCCGTGATCACCACCATCTCCCACTCGCCGTCCCACGCGCGCGTGCCGGGGTTCACGGCTTCGTCCTGGCGGCGCTGACGGGCGAGCAACCGCTCGCTGAGCCGGTAGACGGCGTCCGTGCGCCGCAGGTCGCCCGCGGCCACCATGCGGCTCAGCGCCGCCCGCAGCGTGGAGCCACCGACCCCGAACGGCTCCACCAGCCGGACCAGGTCCTTCACGGGCAGCTCCGGCGGATGTGCGCCGAGAAGCAGGCTGAGCACGACCGAGCGCGCGGACAGCGGCCGCAGGCCGGCCGCGTCCGTCTCGTCCGACACGTTCATGCGCATGGGCACGTACTGTACGTGCGGCGCATGTTGCAGTATTGCTGCGGCCGCAGGAAGAGTGCAACATACCTCGCATGGACCTGATCCCCGCGCAGTCGCCGCCCCAGCCGCAGTCCGCCACGCACGACGTCACCAACCAGGCACCGCCGCTCGCGCCGTACGACGCCTCCGACGACCGCGCCCTGCTGGAGGGGCTGCGCCGGGAGGGGGCGGGCTGGGCCGAGGAGGGAATCCGCAGGCTCGGGGAGCGCGCCGGGGGCGCGGAGGCGCAGGAGTGGGGGGACCTGGCGAACCGGCACGAGCCCGTCCTGCGGACCCACGACCGCTACGGCCACCGCGTGGACGAGGTGGAGTTCCACCCCAGCTGGCACCACCTGATGCGCACGGCGGTCGCCGAGGGCCTGGCCGGGTCCCCCTGGGCCGACGAGCGTCCCGGCGCGCACGTGGCCCGAACGGCGGGCGGGCTGGTGTGGGGGCACACGGAGGCCGGTCACGGCTGTCCGACGTCGATGACGTACGCCGCCGTACCCGCGCTGCGCGCCCAGCCGGATCTGGCCAAGGTCTACGAGCCGCTGCTGACCAGCCGGGAGTACGACCCGGAACTGCGCGTGCCGACCGAGAAGCCCGGGCTGCTCGCCGGCATGGGCATGACCGAGAAGCAGGGCGGCTCGGACGTCCGGACGAACACCACCACGGCCACGCCCACCGACGAGCCGGGCGTGTACACGCTGCGCGGGCACAAGTGGTTCACGTCGGCGCCGATGTGCGACGTCTTCCTGGTGCTCGCGCAGGCGCCGGGCGGGCTGTCCTGCTTCCTGGTGCCGCGGATCCTGCCGGACGGCAGCCGCAACACCTTCCGCATCCAGCGGCTGAAGGACAAGCTCGGCAACCGGTCCAACGCCTCCTCCGAGCCGGAGTTCGACCGGACCGTGGCCTGGCTGGTGGGTCCGGAGGGGCGGGGCGTGAAGACCATCATCGAGATGGTCAACTGCACGCGGCTGGACTGCGTGATGTCCTCGGCGGCCCTGATGCGCAAGACGCTCGTCGAGGCGGGCCACCACGCCCGGCACCGCAGCGTGTTCGGCGCCCGCCTCGTCGACCAGCCGCTCATGCGCAACGTCCTGGCCGATCTCGCGCTGGAGTCGGAGGCGGCGACGACGCTCACGCTGCGGCTGGCCGGGGCCGCGGACCGCGCCGTGCGCGGCGACGCCGGTGAGCGGGCCTTCCGGCGCATCGCCACGGCCGTCGGCAAGTACTGGGTCACCAAGCGGGGCCCGGCGTTCACCGCCGAGGCCCTGGAGTGCCTGGGCGGGAACGGGTACGTCGAGGAGTCGGGCATGCCCCGGCACTACCGGGAGGCCCCGCTGCTGTCGATCTGGGAGGGCTCAGGGAACGTCAACGCGCTCGACGTGCTGCGCGCCCTGCACCGCGAACCGGACAGCGCCGAGGCCCTGTTCGCCGAGCTCGCCCTCGCGCGCGGTGCGGACGCCCGCCTGGACGCGGCCGTGACCGGCCTGAAGGACCAGTTGGCCGGAACCGATCAGGTGGGCGCCCGCCGGCTGGTCGAACGGATGGCTCTCGCCCTGCAGGCGTCCCTGCTCATCCGGCACGCTCCGGCCCCGGTCGCGGACGCCTTCTGCGCGTCCCGGCTGGGCGGTGACTGGGGACACGCGTTCGGCACCCTGCCCGCCCGGTCCGCCCTGGCGGAGATCCTGGAGCGCGCCCTGCCCGACCGGAACTGACCCCTCCCGCACCCCCTCCGCACCCCCTCCCCCGCGTCGGGCGCGCGGCCGTGCCGCTGGCCGATCACAGCCGACGGATCGCACACAGTCAACGTACGGTTCCGGACCGTTGTCGGTGCCGTGGTGCAGACTCGCGCTCAGGGTGGCACTCGCCTGGGGAGGACAACGTGTTCACGGGGATCGACGAGGTCGACTGGGCCTCGCTGCGGCATGCGTACGGCAGCGCGGAGGACGTGCCCGGGTGGTTACGGGCACTGGCCTCCACCGACCCCGCCGAGCGGGCGACCGCGCTCGACGGGATCTACAGCACCGTGCACCACCAGGGGCGGGTGTACGACTCGACGCTGGCCTGCGTCCCGTTCCTGTTCCGGCTCGCGGCCCGCGAGGAGGTGCGGGACCGGGGCGCCGTCCTGGAACTGCTGGTCAGCATCGGCGCGCAGAGCGAGGACCGGGACGGGCGGGCCCGGGAGGCGGTGTGTGCGGGCGCCGAGGGCTTCGTCGCCCTCACCGGCGACCCGGATCCGGCGGTGCGCGCGGCGGCGGCCGGCGCGCTCGTCCGGTTCCTGGACCGGCCCGCCCGCGCACTCAGGGTGTTAGGGCGCCGCCTCCGGGCCGAGCGGGACGACCACGTGCTGCTCGCGCTCACCGAGACGCTCGGCCTGTTCGTCCGCCGGTACCCCGCGCACGCCGACGGCGCGGTGGACCTGCTGGCCGAGCAGAGCGCGGCGCCGTACGCCCCCGGGCTGCGGCTCGCGGCGCTGGGACAGCTCGCGCTCGGTGCGCCGGACCGGCTGCCCGCCGACCTGGTGCCGACGGCGGTCCGGCTGCTGCGGGAGCGCTCCGCGCACCGCCTCCGCGAGACACGGCCTGCCGGCTCGGACACCCTGGTGGGCCGGATACGGCGACTGCGGCCCTCCGACGAGGAGGGCTCTCATCTGCTGCGGACCCTGCATCTCGCGCTCGGCGACCGGACGGACGACCGGAGCGCCCTGCTGGCCGGGCAGTTGACCAGCCCGGACCCGGTCGACCGGTGCAACGCGGTATGGATGGCGGCGGCACTTCTCCGCGGCTGGCGCGGCGAGCACACCGGCTCCGTGCAGCTGCTCGGTGCCCAACTGCCCACGGAGCACGACCGGTTACGGGAGGGGGCGGTCTCGGTCCTGGCGGAACTGTTCCTGCTGGCCGCGCCCGCCGCGGACGACCTGCACGCCTTGGTCGCCGCTCGGCCCGATCTGTGGACACACCGCTGGGAGCGCTGCTCCCCCATCCTCGGCTCTCCGCTCAAGGCGCTGGCCAGAAGCGGCGACCCACGGGCGGTGCCCGCCCTCGCCCAGTTGCTGGCCGGCCCGGCGGCACCCGCCGATCTGGGCTTCGAGCTGGCGCAACTGGGCCGGGCCGCGGCTCCGCTCGCCCCCGCGCTGCGGCACCGGCTCGGCCGGATCCCGCTGGCCTCCCCGTCCGCCGCCCGGCTGGCCGCGCCGCTGCTGTCGGCGGTCCGGGCCGTCGGGGACCGGGAGGCCGTGCCGGAGGTGCTGCGACTGCTGTCGGGAGCGCCCGGCGACCTGGGCGCCCGGGACACCGTCGCGCAGGAGGCGATCCGGACGCTGGAGGCACTCGGCGCCGCCTCCCGGGCGGCACCGCTCCTCCACGCCCTGCTGCGCACCCGGCACGCGGCCACGGCGGCGGGCGCACTGTGGTCGGCCGAGGGCGACACCGCGACCGTACTGCCCGTACTGCTGGACCAGTTGAGACAGGCAGACCCCGCGAACCGCCGGATCGCCGCCCGTCAGCTGGGCAGGCTTGGCCCGGCGGCCCGCGCCGCCCTGCCGGAGCTGCGCCGGGCCGTGGCGTCCGCGCCGGTGCGGGAGCGGACGACGGCAGCGTGCGCGGTCTGGCAGATCGACGCCGATCCCGAACCCGTCCTTCCGGTGCTGCGGGCCGCCTGGACGGAGACCCCCCGCACCCGCGGTCCGATCGCCCGGTGCCTCACCGGCATGGGCCCGGCGGCAGCCCCGTTACGGGACCTGGTGGCGGCCGAACTGGCGGCCCCCCGCCGGCACACGGCCCGCGAGGGCGGCTGCGGCGGCACTCACGACATCCCCGAGGACGAGGCGCTGCTGAGAACGTGCCGGGAGGTGCTGGCCCGGCTGTAGGACCCGGTTCGCGCCGGGTGCGCACGGGGCCCACCCGGCGGCGGTCAGACCATCCGTCCCCACTGCGGCCCCAGCCGGGCCCATTCCGTGTCCCATGCGGCCATGCGGCGGCGTTCCAGCCGGCCGCGCAGCACCAGGCCGCCGATGAAGAGGACGGCGGCTGTGCTCACGCCGACCAGACAGCCGATGAGCGCGGCCCGGAACGCGGCCTCGGCGGGGGAGGAGGGCCGGCTCACGAGATACCCCTCGGGATCGGTCCAGACGGTGACCGGGGAGCCGGCCCCGCTGCCGGGCCGCACCCGGACCAGGCCGGTGCGGGCGGATCCGCCGGCCACCGTCCAGCGCACCTCGGCCCAGACCCGCTCACCGGAGGCATGCCGGCCGTGCGCGTGGGGCGGTCCCGGAGCCCGTCCGACCACCCGGGCCACGGCCGGGCGCGAGGCCGCGCGTTCCCGGGCGAGCCCGTGCTCCACCGAGCGGTCCGCCACGAGCCCCGCCGCCACCCCGGCCAGGACGGTGAGCAGCCAGGCGCCGAGCACCACCCAGGCCTCCAGCACGTCGGCCCGGCGTTTGAGCGGGTTGCGCCGCCAGCGCCACAACCACACCTTCGGACCACGGAACGCCTTCAAGGCATCCTCCTCACGAGCGCACCGACCGGCCGGACCGCCCTCCCATACGGGAGGGATCGCTCCGTTGCTCACGACGAGCCGTCCGCTCGACGGTCGCACGAGATACCCCCTTCTCGCAGGCGCATCCGGCAACGAACCACCACGGAACCGTGCCGCGACCCGGCGACACAGCCGTGACCTGCGCATAGGCGCGATGCGAGGGGCGTTGTCAGTGGTGGGGTGCAGACTGGCCGACAACTGACGGCTGTTCGGACGACGGCGTCCCGGAGGTGATCGGCATGACCGAGGTATTGCTGGCGGTGGGCACCCGCAAAGGCCTGTTCATCGGGCGGCGGCGGGGTGGTGACGCCTGGCGGTTCGACGAGAGTCCGTATTTCAACGCGCAGGCGATCTATTCGGTCGCGATCGACACCAGGGGCGCCCGGCCGCGGCTGCTGGCGGGCGGCGACAGCACGCACTGGGGCCCGTCGGTGTTCCACTCCGACGACATGGGCCGCACCTGGACCGAACCGCCGGAGCCCGCCGTCAGGTTCCCCAAGGACACCGGTGCCTCCCTGGAGCGGGTGTGGCAGCTGCACCCGGCCGCCGCCGAGCCCGACGTGGTGTACGCGGGCACGGAACCGGCCGCGCTGTACCGCTCGCTGGACAGGGGCGAGAGCTTCGAGCTGGTCCGTCCGCTGTGGGAGCATCCGACGCGCTCGCGGTGGGTGCCGGGCGGGGGCGGCGAGGGGCTGCACACGGTGCTGACCGACGCCCGGGACCCGCGGGCGGTGACCGTGGCCGTCTCGACGGCCGGTGTCTTCCGCACCACCGACGGCGGCACGAGCTGGGCACCCTCCAACTCCGGGGTGTCCGCGGTGTTCCTGCCGGACCCGAATCCGGAGTTCGGACAGTGCGTGCACAAGGTCGCGCGGGACGCGGGTGATCCGGACCGGCTGTACCTGCAGAACCACTGGGGGGTGTACCGCAGCGACGACGCCGGGGCGCACTGGACCGACATCGGCGGGGACCTCCCGTCCACCTTCGGTTTCGCGGTGGCGGCCCACCCGCACCGGGGCGGTACGGCGTACGTCTTCCCGATCAACGCGGACGCCGACCGGGTGCCCGCCGAGCACCGCTGCCGCGTCTTCCGCACCGCGGACGCGGGCAGGACGTGGGATCCGCTGTCCAAGGGGCTGCCGGAGCAGGACCACTACGGCACGGTGCTGCGGGACGCCCTGTGCACCGACGACGCCGACCCGGCCGGCGTGTACTTCGGCAATCGCAACGGCGAGGTGTTCGCCTCCGCCGACGACGGAGACAGCTGGCGGCAGCTGGCCGCCCACCTGCCCGACGTGCTGTGCGTCCGCGCGGCGGTGGTCGGCTGACCGGGCGGACGGATCACCCGAAGCCGCCGTGCACGCAGACACGCGCCGGATCACGCCCTGACTGCGCTGGATTGAGGCGCCTGCCGCGGGTTGCGCCCATGACCCGCGGCCGTGCGCACCCGACACGCGCCGGATCACGCCGTGGCGCGGCCCGTACGGTGGGGGGCCGGCCCGTACGGTGGGGGTGCGGCGCCGTGCGCCCATGAACGGCGGCCGGTCGTCCGGGGCGTGCGGGACTGCCCGGTCGGGCTCGGGCCATCGGTTGATCACCCGCCCCGCTACGGCAGTAGGGTGACGCCCGTGGCACCACGACCCTTGCATGAAATCGTCGAAGCGGGCTGGGCGAAGGCCCTGGAACCCGTCGCCGGACGGATCGCCGAGATGGGCGACTTCCTGCGCACGGAGATCGCCGCGGGACGCACCTACCTCCCGGCCGGACCGAACGTCCTGCGCGCCTTCCAGCAACCCTTCGACGAGGTACGGGTCCTGATCGTCGGTCAGGACCCGTACCCCACACCCGGGCACGCGGTCGGTCTGTCGTTCTCGGTCGCAGCCGATGTGCGCCCACTGCCGCCGAGCCTCATCAACATCTTCCGCGAGCTGAACAGCGACCTCGGGCTGCCCCAGCCCGCGAGCGGCGACCTCACCCCGTGGACACGGCAGGGCGTGCTGCTGCTCAACAGAGCGCTGACGACCGCTCCGCGCAGCCCGGGCGCGCACCGGGGCAAGGGCTGGGAGGAGGTCACCGAGCAGGCGATCCGCGCTCTGGCGGCGCGGGGCAAGCCGCTGGTGTCCATCCTGTGGGGGCGTGACGCCCGCAATCTGCGCCCGCTGCTGGGCAGGCTGCCGGCCGTGGAGTCGGCGCACCCCTCACCCATGTCGGCCGACCGCGGGTTCTTCGGCTCGCGTCCGTTCAGCCAGGCCAACGATCTGCTGGTCCAGCAGGGAGGACAGCCGGTGGACTGGCGTCTGCCGTGACCGTCTCCGGGTATCTCGCCGTGGACTCCGGGGGTTCCGGTCTCCGGGTCCTCGTCGGCGCCCCGGGGCGGACGGTCTCGGTCCAGCGCGAGACCCGGGAACCGGTCCGCACGGGGGCGCGGGGCATCGACCCGGGCCATCTGACGGCGCAACTCCTCCCTCTCGCCCGCGCCTCGGCCGCCGAGGCCGGGGTGGACGCGCTGGACACGGCCGTCGTCGGCGCGGCCGGGTTCGCCACACTGGGCGACGCCCTGCGGGCCGAACTGCCGGGTGTCCTCGCCCGGGAACTGGGCGTACGGCGGGTGGCGCTCGCCGCCGACGCCGTCACCGCCTACGTCGGCGCCCTCGGGTCCCGCCCGGGTGCGGTGCTGGCCGCGGGCACCGGACTGATCGCGATCGGCACCGATCTGCGACGCTGGCGGCGGGCCGACGGCTGGGGGCACCTGCTGGGCGACTGCGGCAGCGGTGCCTGGGTGGGACGGGCCGGCCTGGAGGCCGCCCTGCGCGCGTACGACGGCCGGGACGGCGGTTCCGCCTCGCTGCTGGCCTGCGCGGAAGAGCAGTTCGGCCCGGTGCCCGGGCTGCCCGGCCTGCTGTACCCGCGCGCGGACCGGGCCGCCGTGCTGGCCTCCTTCGCGCCCCGGGTGGCCGCGTGCGCCGCGCACGACCCGGTCGCCGCCGGTGTCCTGCGCACGGCGGCCCGGCACATGGCCGAGTCGGCCGCCGCCGTGTGCCCGGCGGCGGGAGAGCCCGAAGTGGCGCTCACGGGCGGCCTGTTCAAGCTGGGAGATCCGCTCCTCGTGCCGCTGCGCGAGGAGTTCACGCGCAGGCTGCCGCACGCACGGCAGGTGCCGTCCGAGGGCGACCCCCTGCACGGCTCGGTCCGGATCGCCCTCGACCTCGCGGCCGATCGGCTCACCCTTCCGGGTGAACCATCCCTGCTCTGCGTGTTTCACATGACATCACCCGGGATCCGGACAAAGGCCGATTGATCGCGCTGAGCGCACATGTTCCCGGCACGTGCCGGGAACATGTGCTCTCGGCAGGTAACTCATCAGACAAAACCGGACGGATACCGCTCACCTGCACCCTCCCCGAACAGAGGGGCCGGAGAAGCCAGTAACATGCGGCGCCATGAGCTCCCCCACTGGACCCGCGTCCGGCCTGCCAGTACGAATGCCGCGACCCCGCCAGCCCGGACGGCACCGCCGGCCGGAACCGCTGGTGGCCCCCGAGGGCGCGCCCGCGCTCGTCCTCGTGGTGCCCGGTGCGCCCAGCCCCGCCACCCGCGGCCTCGCCGAGGAGGTCGTGAGCATCGCCCGCTCCGAGCTGCCCGGCCTGGATGCCCGGATCGGGTACCTGGACGGGGACGACTCGGAATTCCCCACCCTCCGGTCGGTGCTGGCCCGTGCCGCCGAGGAGCGCACGGCCCGTCATGAGCAGGCCGTCGCCGCCGGTGTCGAGTCCAAGGAGCCCGACGGCCCCGTCGCCGTCGTCGTCCCGCTGCTGGCCGGCCCGGACAGCGCCCTGCTCCGCCGGATCCGCCAGTCGGTGATGGACAGCCGGGTCGCCGCCGAGCTGACCGACGTCCTCGGCCCGCACCCGCTGCTCGCCGAGGCGCTGCACGTGCGGCTGTCCGAGGCGGGTCTGGCCCGCGCCGACCGCGCCCGGCTGTTCACCGTGGCCACCGCCGCGGACGGCATCATCCTGGCCTCCGTGGGCGGCGACGAGGCCGTGCAGGCGGCCGGGATCACCGGCATGCTGCTCGCCGCGCGCCTCGCCGTGCCCGTGATGGCGGCGGCCCTCGACCAGGAGGGCTCCATCTCCTCCGTCGCCGAGCAGCTGCGTTCCTCCGGTTCGCAGCAGCTGGCCCTGGCGCCGTACCTCGTCGGCCCCGAGATCGACCCGGGGCTGCTCGCCGCGGCCGCCGAGGAAGCGGGCTGCGCCACGGCAGAGGCACTGGGCGCGTACCCGGCGATCGGCAAGCTGGCGCTGGCGAAGTACACGACGTCGCTGGGCATCGTCCCGCAGCAGCCGCAGGGCACCCCGGTCCGCTGACCGGACCGGATCTCGGTACGCCACAGGGCCCGCTCCGTACTCGGAAGCGGGCCCTTCACCTTTCCCGGCCCCACCCCAGGGTCGGCTGCGGGCCCGCCTGTCGGCCCCGCTCCGGGCCCGTCTCACGATCGCCTGCCGGCCGTTCTCCGGGGCCGCCCCCAGGCCCGCCCCGCGACCGTCTCCCGATCCCCTGCCGCCCGTTCCCCGGGGCCGCCCCCAGGACTACCCCGCGCCGTTACCCCGGGGCCGCCCCCAGGACTACCCCGCGCCGTTCTCCGGACCGGCCCCCGGCCCTTCCCAGGCCCGTCCCGCGCCCTTCCCGGGCTGGGCGGGCCGGACGGGGGCCGGAGGGCCGGACGGGAGCCGGATCAGCCGAAGACGACGCAGGAGGCCGCGGTGACCTGCACCGCGCCGTCGTAGCAGGGCAGCCCCGTGCTCGCGTCCACGGCGAACCAGCTCACGTCTCCGGAGCGTTCGTTGGCCGCGTAGAGATACCCGCCGTTCTCGGCCAGCGCGCGCGGCCAGTGGCCGCCGCAGGGCACCGTGCCGGTCAGCCGGAGGGCGTCCCCCTCGACGGCGAGGACCGACAGGACGTCCTCGCCGCGGGTCGCGGTCCACACGAAGCGCCCGTCCGGCGAGACCGCGATGCCGGAGGGGTAGGCGTCGCCGGCCGGGGCGCCCGGCAGCAGGGGCATCTCGGTCAGCGGCTTCAGGGAGCCGCCGGCCGCGTCCCAGCGGCACACCGTCACGGTCGGGGTGAACTCGTTGACCACGTACGCGTGCTCGCCGCCCGGGTGGAAGGCCAGATGGCGGGGCCCGGAGCCGGGGCGCAGGGCGAACTCGCGGTGCAGGACGGGAGCGCCTCGCTCGAGGGAGCACACCCGTACCGAGTCCGTGCCGAGGTCGACGCTGACCACCCACCGGCCGGTCGGGTCGGGCTGCACCTGGTGGGCGTGCGGGCCGCGCTGGCGCCGGTCGTGCGGGCCGGATCCGGTGTGCTGCAGGACGCCGGACGGCTTGGCCGCGAGAAGCCCGTCCGGGCGCACGGGCACGGCGGTGACGCTGCCGGAGCCGTAGTTGGCGGTCAGCACGTGGCCGTCGTACAGGCTGAGGTGGGTGGGTCCGCTGCCGTCCACCTGCACTTGCGGTCCGGCGAGTTCGGGCCGGTCGCCGTCGATGCGGTAGGCGGCGACGGCCCCCTCGGCCGTCTCGCTGACGGCGTACAGCGTGCCGCCCCCCGGCGCCAGGGCCAGGTAGGAGGGGTCGGGCACGTCCTTCACGGCGGCCACGAGACTGAGGGCCCCGCCGTCCGGTGCCACCTCGGCGGTCACCAGTCCGGGTCCGCCCGCCGCCGTGAACGAGCCGATGAACGCCCGGAGCCTGTCCGCCCTGCCGTCCTGTGCCAACGCTGTCCCCTCTCGGTCGAGCCCCGGTCGAGCCGGTGGAGCCGGTCCGGGGCCGACGGTAGCAGTCGATCACAGGCGGTCTAGACCAAGAGGCGCGGTGACGGGGCGGTTCTTCCAGAACCCTCCGGATGCCGCGCGGTTCCGGTGTCGGTTCCGGCCTCATCGCACAGGTGCGCGTCCCTCCTCGGCACCGCCGAGGCCGCGACGGGCGCGGGCGCCGTTCACGTCCCGCCGGCCGAAATGAGCCGGTGGCCCGCAGGCCCCACCTGCCGCAAAGGGGAGCCGGTCAGCGCAGCAGGCCCCACCTGCCGCAAGGCGAGCCGGTCAGCGCGCACGCCCCACCTGCCGCAAAGGCGAGCCGGTCAGCACAGCAGGCCCCACCTGCCGAAAAGCGAGCCGGTCAGCGCGCACGCCCCACCTGCCGCAAAGGCGAGCCGGTCAGTACAGCAGGCCCCGCCTGCCGAAAAGCGAGCCGGTCAGCGCGCACGCCCCACCTGCCGCAAAGGCGAGCCGGTCAGCGCAGCGGGCCCCGCCTGCCGAAAGGCGAGCCGGTGGGCACGCACGTCCGCCTGCCGAGGAACGAGGGCGGGACGGTGCGCCCGCCCCGGTCCGCCCGTCGGCCGCGACGCCTCATCGCGTCCGGTGCTCAGGCCCCGACCAGTCGGGAGCCCGAAGGGGTGCGCAGCGGCTCGGCCAGGTCGGCGAGGGCGCGTTCCAGACCGTGCAGATGGGCCAGCGCGGGTTCGGCGGGCGGTTCGGCGAGGCGCCGCAGAGGCTGGGCGCCGCCCGCGGTCACGGCCTCCACGGCGATCTCCACGCGCCAGCAGGCGGCGGCCAGGCGGGCGTCGTGGGAGGCCACGGGGTCGGCGGCGACCGCGACCAGGCCACGGATCTCGCGGGCACAGTCGTCGAGCAGCGCGAGGACCCGGCGGGCGCGCCGCTTGCGGGCCGGCATCGGGTTCAGCGGGTGCACCAGGGGAGCCACCGAGAGCCGGACCCGGCCCAGGAGCTGCTCCAGTTCGGCCACGCGCGGTGCCGGGTCGGCCGTGGCCGAGCCCGCGAGCCGGGCCGCGGCCTCGGCCGTGCAGGCGTGCACGCAGCGCAGGGCGCGCTGGATCCAGGCGTCGGTGGTGGCGTGCGTGGTGACCGGCAGCACGAACAGCACGGCGAGGGCGGCGCCGAGGGCGCCCACGCCGGTCTCGGCGAGGCGCAGGGCCAGCAGGCCGGGGCTGAGGACGCCGAGGAGGCCGTAGAGCAGTTCGGCGAGCAGGGTCACCCAGAGCATCATCCAGGTGTAGGAGACGGCGGCCGTGTAGAAGATGCCGAAGACGGCGACCGCCGCGAGGACGGCCGTCGGGACGGCGGCGCCGTGCACGGGTACGGCGACCAGGAAGCCCAGGCCGATGCCCACGACCGTGCCGAGGACGCGCCGGAAGCCGCGTACCAGGGTCTCGCCGCGCGAGGCGGTGTTGACGAAGATCCACCAGGTGGCGCCGACGGCCCAGTACCAGCGCTGCCCGGACACCAGCTGACCGGCGACCAGCGCGAACCCGGCACCCGCGGTCGCCTGGACCGCCTGCCGCGTGGTGACCCTGGCCAGCCCGGTTCCGGCGGGCGGCACGGGGACGGCGGCCGGGGGCAGCCGGCGCTCGTAGCACCACACGCCGAAGCGGACCACCGCGGCGCTGAGCACCGACCACAGCACGGCGGCGTACAGCTCGGGCAGCTGCGCCGCGGTGGCGTGCAGGAACTGGGCGACGAAGAACATCATGAAGGCGAACACGCCGAGGCTGTGGCCGCGCGGGCCCCAGCGCCGCGCGTACACGCCGGCGCCGACGACGGCCAGGAAGGCCAGGTCGCGCGTCACGGGCTGGTCGTGCAGCACGGCCGCGACGGCGAGCACCGGCACGCCCACGGCGGGCAGCAGCGCGGTGGTGACCGCCTGGCCGCGCACGGTGGGGTCGCCGACGGTGAACAGCGCGAGCAGCGCGGCGAGACCACCGGAGACCGCGCCGGCGAGGGAGTGTCCGGCCAGGAGACAGACCAGGACGGCCAGTCCGACGCCGAGGACGGCCCGGGCGGCGAAGCGCCGACGCACCCGCCCCGGGTCCGGAGCCACGAACACCCTCTTCAGCACTGCTGTCCCCCTTGCGACACGGCTTGCGACACGGCACAGAAAAGGCGCCGCGGGGTCCGCAGCGCCATCGACACGCCCATGAGACCATCCCCGACCTCACTGGCTCAAGTGTTGCCCGAATCACTGATCCATTGGCGCAGACCGGGGCTGGGACAGGCGCCGCCCGGAATACCAAAGGGCCAGGTGGGGAGCGAGGTGGGTCCGCCAGGCGGCTGGGCCATTGGTACAGTCGTAGACCATGGCCGTGGACGAACTCGACACCCGTATCCTGCGGCTGCTCCTGGAGCAGCCGCGTACCAGCGTGCGCGAGTACGCCCGGATCCTGGGGGTCGCGCGCGGCACGCTCCAGGCACGCCTGGACCGGATGGAGCGGGAAGGCGTGATCACCGGCACGGGCCCGTCCCTCTCCCCCGCCGCCCTGGGCCATCCCGTGCTGGCGTTCGTGCACATCGAGGTCACCCAGGGGCATCTCGACGACGTGGGTGACGCTCTGGCGGCCGTGCCGGAGATCGTGGAGGCGTTCTCGATCACGGGCGGCGGGGATCTGCTCGCCCGCGTGGTGGGACGGGACAACGCGCATCTGGAGGACGTGATCCAGAAACTGATCAGCCTTCCGGGCGTGGTGCGCACCCGTACCGAGGTGGCGCTGCGCGAACGCGTCCCGCACCGGTTGCTGCCCCTGGTCGAGTCGGTCGGCCGGGCGGCCCGCGCCTGACCCCTGGCGTCCCGGACCGCACGAGCCGTCGCCGTCCGCGAACTCGGGTACGGCGAGCCCTCACCGGCGCGGACACGACCCAGCCGCCACCGGCACGCACACGACCCAGCCGTGGTCCTCCGCGGGCATGCGTACGTACGGCCGGACGGTCGTCGTCCGCGAGCCCGGGTACGGTCGGGCCGTCGCCCGCGGGCACACGTGCGGCCGCGTCGTCGTCACCGGTGGGCGCAGGTGCGTGAGGGCGGTGTACGGGGTGCCGCGCGGTGGTTCTGCGTGCGCGGGGGGCCATGGCTGCATAGCGTGACCGCATGACCACAGACCAAACCCCGCCCGCCCCCGACGTCCGGCGGTGGAAGGCGCTCGGGGTCTGTCTGGCGGCGGCCTTCATCTCGCTGCTCGACACCTCGATCGTGAACGTGGCGCTGCCCTCGATGGAGCGCGGGCTCGCGGCCTCCGAGGCAGCCCAGTCGTGGGTGGTCTCCGGGTACGCCCTGACCTTCGGGCTCGCACTGGTACCGGCGGGCCGACTCGGCGACATGCGCGGACGGCGCCAGGCCTTCCTGTGCGGCCTCGCCCTGTTCACGGTGGCCTCGGCGGCGTGTGGTCTCGCCCCCAGCGCCTCCTGGCTGGTGCTGTTCCGGCTGATCCAGGGCACTGCGGCGGGCGTGGTCGCGCCGCAGACCTCGGGTCTGATCCAGCAGATGTTCCCGGGCGCCGAGCGGGCCAAGGCCTTCGGTCTCCTCGGCAGCGTCATCGGTGTGTCGACGGCGACGGGCCCGCTGACGGGCGGCCTGCTGATCAACGCCGTCGGCACGGACGACGGCTGGCGCTGGGTGTTCTTCGTCAACCTGCCGATCGGGGTGGCCGCCTTCGCCGCGGGCCTCCGGCTGCTGCCCCGGTTGCCGGCGTCGACGGGGAAGCGCGAGCACTTCGATCCCGTCGGGGTGTTGCTGCTGGGCTCGGGTGTGCTCGCGCTGATGCTTCCCCTGGTGCAGGAGCAGCAGTGGCCCGGGCGGGAGAAGTGGGCGCTGATGCCGGTGGCCGCGATGCTGCTGGGGGCCTTCTGGGTCTGGGAGCGGCGGCAGGCGCGGCGCGGCGCCGCTCCCCTGGTGGACCTGGCACTGTTCTCGCTGCGCTCGTTCACGCTCGGCGCGCTGATCAGTTTCAGCTACTTCGCCGGCTTCACCACGGTGTTCTTCGTCTTCACCCTGTACCTGCAGAACAACGTGGGCTACAGCGCGCTCGCGGCCGGTGTCAGCGTCCTGCCCTTCGCGGCCGCCTCGGCGATCGGGGCCGCTCTCGGGGGCCGGCTGGTGGTGCGTTTCGGCCGCAGACTCGTGGTCATCGGTCTGAGCGGGGTGGCGCTGGGGCTGCTCGGGGTGGTCGCGGCGGTGCAGCTGGTGCCCGGGCCGGAGGTGGGCTGGGCGGCGGCGCTGCCGCTGCTCGTCGGAGGCATCGGCTCGGGTCTGGCGGTGTCGCCGAACACCACCCTCACCCTCACCCGGGTCCCCGTGCACCGTGCGGGTGCTGCCGGCGGCGTGCTGCAGACGGGCCAGCGCGTCGGCTCGGCGGCCGGGATCGCCGTCGTCGGCGCGGTGTACTTCGCGCACCTGGCCAACGACGGGCGGCCCGCCACGGCGATTCAGCTCGGTCTGCTCACCGCCGTCGGCATCATCCTGATCGCCCTGGTGCTGGCCGTCGCCGACCTGCGCGAACGGCAGGTGCACCCGGAACCGGAGAGGGTCGCGGAGCCGGTCCGGGGCGCGGAGGAGGGCGGGACCGAGGAGCGAGTCGGGCCCGGCTCCTGAGAGACCGGGTGCGGAAAGCGGTCCCTCTCAGGAGCTCCGGCGCGGCTTCCCCCGCTTGGCCGGCTTGCCGCCCCCCGAGCCCGCGCGGCCGCCCCCGCCGCGGCCCGCCGCCTTCCCGCCGGTGCCCTTCGCGCCCGCCGCCTTGGCCCCCGCCGCCTTCGATCCCCCCGCCTTCGTGCCGGCCGGCTTCTTCTGCCGGGCGCCCCCCTGCTCCGGCGGCTTGCCCTGCTGCCCGGCACCGGCCTTCGCCGGCGTACGGCCCCGCGTGCTGTTGACCGTGCGGCCGCGGACGATGCCGATGAAGTCCTCCACCAGATCGGTGGTGGCCTCCTCCGGCCAGGACAGGGCGACGCTGGACCGGGGGGCGTCGACGACCGGGCGGTAGGTGAGGTCCCGGCGGTGGTACAGGCGGGCCAGGGACTGCGGGACGACCAGGAGGCCGACGTTCGCCGCCACCAGCTCGACGGCGTCCGGCGTCGTCGCTGGCCGCTCGAAGGCCGGCTCGCCGGGCGGGCCGTCCCAGTCGAAGACGTCGTCGAGGGGGTGGAACAGCACCTCGTCCCCGAGGTCGGCGAGCGTGACCTCGTCCACCGCCGTGACCAGGTGGTCCTTGGGGACGATCACCACCGTGGTCTCGGTGTACAGCGGGATCGCGCTGAAGTAGGTGCGGTCCACGGGCAGTCGTACGAGGCCCACGTCGGCCTCTCCGGCGCGCAGCAGCCCGGGCACCTCCGCGGCGGCTGCCTGGACGAGGGTGAGCGGGACGTCGGGCAGGCGTTCGTTCCAGACCTTGACCCATTTGGCGGGTGTCACTCCGGGGACGTACGCGAGCCGGAACGACTTGGGTGGTTCTTCCGAGCCTGTCACCAGGCCAGGCTACCGGCCGTGGTCGGCCCGCCCGCACGTGGCCGATACCCTTGACCTCATGAGTTCGCAGCAGAGCACCCAGACGATGAAGCCCGCGACCGCGGCGAAGAAGCTGGGTGTGTATCTCCCCGCCACCCCCGCCTCCTTCCAGGAGGGTGTGGTCTCACGCGCCGAGCTGAACGAACTGCAGGCCGCTCCGCCGCAGTGGCTGCGCGAGCTGCGGGAGAACGGCCCGCACCCGCGCCCCGTGGTCGCCGCGAAGCTGGGCGTGTCCATCGCCGGCCTCGCGCGCGGCGGGGTCACCGAGCCCCTGACCACGGCGCAGATCGAGGCGCTCAAGCAGGAGCAGCCGCAGTGGCTGGAGAAGGAGCGCGCCACGCAGGCCGAGGTCCGCCGGGAAGGCGCCAGGATCAAGAAGAAGAACGCCGAGCGCGAGGACCGCTGACACCGAGCGCCGTCCGCGGTGCCTCACTCTCCTGACGCCCCTGCCGCCGGTCCACACGGTGGTGGGGGCGTCGCGTTCACGGAGGGCCGGCGCGCGCCGTCCGGGTGGGCCGTGTGGCGCGCGGGGAGGGTAGGGGACGGGTGACACCGGCCGGGCCGCCGTTCCCCCGTGCCGGCGGCCCGTCGGACGTGTGTCCGAGCAGGCCGGTGTCCGGGTTGAAGTCTGCACAGCCCGCGCCGAGAGGGGTATGCGTAGAAGTACGTACGGGGATGGGATGCCGGGGCTGTGTACGCGGGGCGGAGGTCGACCGGAGAGGACACGTGGAGCTGGACAGGGCCTACGAGCACATGACGGCCGTCGCCGTGGCCGCACTGCACGAGCGGGAGCCCGCCCGGCTGTGGCCGCTGCTGTCCGGCGCTCTCGCCGACCTGTGCGGAGGCGACGCGGTCGTCCACAAACTCGAGGACTGGACCGAGAGCCAGGGCGGTTTCGGCATCACGCCGGGCGCCGCCGCAGCTCCGCTGTACCGGCTCGACGAGGCGGATCTGCGGCTGTTCCGCGCGGGTTACCCCTTCGCCCGGCACTACGCGGCCAGGGCCGACCGCACCCCGGTCAGCGCCCGCCGGGTGGCGGGCCGCGGCTGGCCGGCCAGCCGGACGGCGCACCTGCTCGGTGCGGCTCTGGACGTCGATCACGTACTGGGGGTGCCACTCCCGGGAAGCACGACCCCGGTCACGGGGTGCCTCGTGTACCGCTCGGGTACGGACTTCGGCGACGACCACCTCGTCATGGCCGAGCGCGCGCAGCCGCTGCTGGCCGCCGTCGAGCGGCAGCGGCAGTTGCTGGAGGAGTGGCGGCGGTCGCTCGGTCCGGGCGGGGCGCCGGACCAGCGGGCGGCCGACTGCGCGTTGACGCCGCGTGAGACCACGGTTCTGCTGCTGCTCACCGAGGCACTCACCGCCGACAGCATCGGCCGCCGTCTCGGCATCTCGGTCCGCACCGTGCACAAACACGTCGAGAACGTCTACCGCAAGCTCGGCACCCGCGACCGCGTCGGCACCGTACTGCGCGCCCAGCGGCTCGGCCTCATCCCGTCCCCCGCCCCGGCCGCGCCGGGACGGCGGGCCGCCCGTCGTCCCGGGCGACCGCCGGACGGAGCGGGCTAGGACGCCGCGCGGCACAGTCCGCCGGTGTCACCGACGCCGCCCCTCCAAGCGGACCGATCGGGTGCGGTCACCGCCCCTCCAAGCCGACCGAGCGGGTGCGGTCACCGGCCCGCCGCACCCGCACCCGCACCCGCTCCCGCAGCACGGCGGGAGCTCAGCCCAGGTGCCACAAGGCATACGCCACCGTGAGCAGGAGGAGTCCCGCACCTGCCATGACAGCGCCCAGGAACCGCAGATACCCGGGCGTCGCGAAAAGGGTCGGAGCCCCGCCGAGACGGCCCGCCGCCATCGACGCCTCCTCGCTCCTGCGCCGTATCCGTTCCGCTCTGCGCGTGGAGATCCCGCGCACGTCGAACGCCCAATTCGAGCCGCACCACAGGGCGACCGCGCCTCCCACGGCGAAGACGATGTAGATCACCGGAGACGGTCCGTGTGCCCCGGCGGCGAGGTACTGCATGTTCTTGGTGTCCCTTTCGTGGTTCGCCGCCTCGGGCGGTCCGGGATTCCCGTCGCGCGCCCAGGGCGCGTCGCTCGGGTACGGGCGTGAGGAGAGAACGCTCCTCCGCTCCGAGGCGTCGGTGGAGGTGTGGCAGCGTGGCCGCTGACGGTGTCCTCCTGGAATCGCTCACGTCAACCGGTCGAGAGTCGCTGTCACTTGGTCTCGCGGTCTCCCGTCGGTCAGCTCGTCCGGTTCTCAGGTCGTCCGGTTCTCAGATCGTCCGGGTCCGCGGGGCGAGGATCGATACTTTAGTGCTTCGGCGCCGGTTCGTTCACCGAGCCGGTAGGGGATGCCGACGTCCGTACGGGCAGGCCTGGAGGCAAAGGGATGCGTTGGTGGACCGGGGCGTGGATGGCTGCCGGGGCCGTGATCCTGGCAGGCTGCGGCGGGTCACCGGGTGACGGATCGTCAGGCCGGCCCCCCGGGAGCACCTCGACCGGCCCTTCGGCCGGTGCGCCGACGCACGCGTCCGGAGTCCCGTCGCCCGGCGCGTCGGCGGACCCGACCGCGAGCGCGACGCGGGGGAGCCCGTCGTGGGATCCGTCCGGGCGGGCCACCGCGCCTTCCGCGGCGGAGGCGGGTTGTGCCGCCGGGCACGTCACCGTCACCGTCGTACCCGGTGACGCCGCCGAGCGGCGGCTGTGCGTGCGGCCCGGCACCGTGGTGTCCCTCGTCCTCCGGGCACGCTCGGACGACAAGCGCTGGTCGGCCGTGGACAGCTCCGCGCCGATGTTCGTCCTGGCGTCCGGGTGGAAGACCGAGGCGGACGGCACCGCCCACGCCTCGCTGCGGTGTGCGGGCACCCGGGGCGGCACGGCCAGGGTCACCGCTCTGGCGAAGACGCCGGACGTCGCGGGCGCGGCGCGAGCCGCCTTCACGATCGACGTGAGCGTGGTCCCGTACCCGAAGGAGGGGTGACCCCGAAAACCGGGATCACCCCTCCTTCACCTCAGGGTCGGGCGCGGCCACGTCACCTCAGGGTCGGGCGCGGTCACGCACCTTGATCGAGTAGAGGCCGCGGCCGTGCGTGGCCGCGTACAGGGTGCCGCCGTCGGCGCTGAGCCTGAGCTGCAGCACGGCGACGGCGGGGAGCGAGCCGACGCGCTGCCACTTGGCCTGACCCGGTGCCCGGTAGACGACACCCAGGTCGGTGCCGACGGCCAGGCCACCGTTCGCCGTCACGACCGCCGAGTTGGTCGGCACGTCGGGAAGGTTCGCCGAGACGTCCTTCCACGTGCTGCCGCCGTCCTTGGACTCGAAGACGTGGCCGACGCCCGCGCCGGGTCCCTCGGTCCAGTGCCGGGAGAAGCCGTTGACCGCGAGGAAGACGTGGCCGGCGTTCGCGGGGTCGATGGCGAAACCGCTGAGGTAGCGGTTGGGGACCGTACCGGTGGCCGGAAGGGTGATGTCGTGCCAGCCGGTGCCGTCCGCGTTGCCGACGGAGATGCCGCGGGCGAAGCCCTGGTTGTTGCACGGGCCGCACCAGGCCGCGTACACCTTGCCGCCCGAGGCGGCGACCGCCGTGGCCGTACGACCGGCTCCGAGGTCGTACACGCTCTTCCACTCCGAGCCGCTGCGAATGGCGTAGCCGTGGGTCTGCACCCAGACGTGCCGGCCGCCCGCGACCCACGTGGAGCTGTCCTTGGCGTCGGCCGCGAGCGGCGCGATGAAGCGGGCCTCGCTGGTGGCGTTGTCGGCCGGGGCGACGTTGTAGGACGTGGCCTTGGCCGGGTCGGTGGTCCAGGAGCCGTCGTTCAGGCCGCAGTTCTGGGTGACCTGGACGGAGAGGTAGACGTACTCCTCCGCGATGTTGCAGCCGTTGGCCGGGTCGGTGAGGGTGTCGCCGCCGTCGCCCCCGAAGTTCGAGCCCATCACGCGGTCGTTGCTGCGCAGGATGGACTGGCCGTTGTCCTGGAGGCCGCCGGTGATGGAGACGCCACCGTTGTCCAGGTCCTTGCCGACGCCCACCGAGTAGTACTGGAGGGTGTCGATCGTTCCGTCGTTGAGGGACGTCCAGTCGGTCGCGTGCCCGGAGGCGTCCTGCGAGCCGTTGACGGGACGCCGGTAGGCACCGCCGTCGTTGCCGACGTACACGTAGGCCTTGCCGTGGTAGCGGCCGATCGCGACCCCGTGCTGGTCGGAGTGCGTGGTCGGGTTGCAGTCACCCGTCTGCCTGGCCGGGTCGATGCTCCAGCAGGGGAAGGTGAAGTTCCAGTACGGGCCGACCGTGGACCAGGTGCTGCCGCCGTCCCTGGACTCGTAGACCTCCTCCAGGCCCGCGTACACGTGCTTGGGGTCGGACGGGTCGACGGTGAGGAACTGGTTGTACCAGGCCTGCACACCGGGCATGTAGCCGGTGGTGGTCAGCGCCGAGCCGTCGCCGGCCAGCTGCTTGTAGTCGGCGACCTTCGTCCACGGCCCGAACGGCGAGGAGGCACTGTAGATCCCCTCCAGGCCGCTGTCCGGGTTGGACGCCATCTGCGCGGGCGACTGGTCGATGGCGTAGTAGCGCGAACCGTCGGCGGAATGCGCGAAGGTGACCGTGCCGACGTCGGCCGCGTCGGTCGGCAGGTCGCCGAAGCCGCTGGTGACGCGCTGCCAGCTGCTGCCGACCTTGGTGTAGAAGCCGTTGTAGTCGTCACCGCTGCGCCAGCCCACGGCCAGGATGACCTTCGAGGGGTCCTGGGGGTCCACGACGATGTCGTTGGTGATGTTCTTGTACGCGGCGCCGTCGTCGTTCGCCTTGGAACCGCCGGGCAGGTAGTCGGGGTTGGGCGCGAACTCCAGCTTCCAGGCTCCGCTGAGCGTCTTCGTGGAGTGGCTCCACACGCCTTCGCCGGTCGCCGCCCACACCTTGCCGCCACCGAAGCGCAGCTGTCGGACGGTGGTGCTCTCCAGCTCGTCACCGCCCACCCGGCTGCGCGTGGAGAAGGTGCCGTGGTGGGGGTGGGACAGGACGTAGACGCCGCTGCCGAGGTAGGCGTCCGAGTTGGTGTTCGCCTCGCCGGTGCCCAGCCAGAGCCGCCCGGCCCCGTCCACCGCCAGCGCGCCGGTGGACTGCGCGGGCAGCCGGTCGCTGATCGGCCGCCAGTTCCCGCCGCCGGTGCGCGAGCGCCACACGCCGCCGCCCGCGCTGCCCGCGTACACGTATCCGTCGTCGTCAGCCGCCATGGCGGCCATCCGGCCGGTCACCTTGCCCGAGCCGCCACTGGAGTTGGAGTCGATGTCGCGGTAGCGCGGATCGTCGGAGTCGTACGGGCGGTTGGTGAGGTGCCGCCAGCTGCCCTTGGTGCTCGGCAGGTTGGTCAGGCTGCGCCAGGCGGCGCCGTACGCGCCCGGCGCGACGACACCGGGTGAGGTGCGGGCCTCGGCGTACTGGTCCGCTCCCTCGGCGATCTCATCGGCCTCGTTGCCGTCGTCGCCCTCCCCCTTCAGCCTGGGGCTCGCGGCGCCCACCGAATGCTCTCGCTTCTTGGCGAGTTGAGCGAGTGCGCCGACCCCGAAGGGGCTGCCGTGGCGGCCTGGCGCGGCACTCGCGGGTATCGCCACAAGTCCTGCGGTTGCCGTGATGGCGCAGATCGTGAGCCACCGTCTCTTACGGCTTGGTGCTGGCACGAGGTCCTCCCGAACGGGCGTGGATACAGCCGTCGCGGGAGACCCGATCACGAGCGCGAGGGGCCGTCAGCGTCTTGGGGAATTCTTTGACCGGAACCTGCCACAACCGAGCATGCCGACGGGCTTCAGCCCGCCGAACCACCGATCAGCGTGCCGCGTCCCTCCCCCGGCCCGCCGCATCCTCCCTGCCTGCAAGCCGATCGGGGCTACGGCTTCGACGGGTACCGCCATCGGGCCACTCCAAGTGATCAGCCAGCAGTCCGAATTGACCAGATCCGCTGAGCCAACCGCGGCACCGGCCGGGGAGTTGATGCCGGCCGGATACGACCGGATCAAGTGGACCGAGTACCGGTGGCTGCCAGATGTCCCCACCCGAGAGCCGAACGATCCGGCTCAGGAGTCCGCCTCGGACGTGCTCAGCCAGGCCCGTGCGCTCCTGGCCGTGGCGCGCAACTGCGGGTGGTCACGCACGACCTCTCGCTGACGTGCGGCCGGCAGCCCGAGTTCGTTCAGCAGATTCAGGATGACGACCGCCCCTCGTCGCGCATCTTGTAGCCGGTGTTCAGGCAGTCCATGACATTGCGGCCGAGCCGGTCCACGGCTGCAGCCACCAACCCGTCGTACGCACCCCTCTCGTCACGAAGCCAAGGGCCCAGTTCCGGCCGGGTCATCGGATCTGTGGCGCCGACACCTTTCAGTCGTCGGCCCAGCCGATGATGTGACCCCCGACAGACGCCGCGGCGGTCAGCACGTCCTCGCGCTGCCGCTCCGGAGACGACGTGACGAGCTTCATCCGCGACAGCCGTCGCACGCCGAGCAGGCACTTCCCGCATCCGTCGTAGAGGCGGTCGAGCATGTTCAGGTCCGTACCGCGCAGGACTTCTCCGTTTCGAGAACGCAAGGTACGGAGACTTGGCGGCCACACTCAGGATGATCTTGCTCAGCCCAGGAAGCTCAGCCGCACCTGCCGATCGGGATTGTCCTTGTTCGTGTCCACCAGGCACACGGACTGCCAGGTGCCCAGTTCCAGGCGGCCGGCGATGACCGGCAGGGTCGCGTGCGGTGCGACGAGGGCCGGCAGGACGTGGTCGCGGCCGTGACCGGGGCTGCCGTGCCGGTGCTGCCAGCGGTCGTCGGCGGGGAGCAGGGTGTGCAGGGCGGCGAGAAGGTCGTCGTCGCTGCCGGCTCCCGTCTCGATGACGGCGATTCCCGCGGTGGCGTGCGGGACGAAGATGTTGAGGAGGCCGTCGCGGCCGGCCGCCGCCTCCCGCAGGAAGTCCTCGCAGTCCCCGGTGAGGTCGACGACGCGTTCCCGGGACCCGGTGGAAACGCTCAGCATTCGGGTGGTGAAGGCATCTGGCATGCTCCCATCCTGACCCATCCGCCGGATTCCACACCCCGCGGCACGACCGGCTCCGCTCCCCGTGCTCCCCCTCACCGAGACGCCGTCGACCGGCTCCGCTCCCCGCGCTGCCTCCCCGAGACGCCGTCGACCGCTCCCGGTGCCTCCTCACCGAGACGCCGTGGACCGGCACGTGTCCGACGGGGCCGCCTGCGCTCGCGATACGGCGGGCGCGGGAGAGCCGGGCGCCCAGGGAACCGGGCGGCCGAGGAGCCGGGGAGCCACGGAGCCGGAGAGCCGGGCGCCCAGGGAGCCGTGCGGCTGGGGAGTCGGGGGGGCGGGAAGATCCGTGCGGGGCCGGGTGTTGGGGGAGGCGTGAACGCAGCACACGAGGTCGAGGCGGTCGTCATCGGCGCGGGTCAGGCCGGGCTGTCCGGCGCCTACCACCTGCGCCGCGCCGGTTACCAGCCGGTCCGCGACTTCGCGGTGCTGGACCACTCCCCCGGGCCGGGTGGCGCCTGGCAGTTCCGCTGGCCGTCGCTGACCTACGGCAAGGTGCACGGGCTGCACTCGCTGCCCGGCATGGAGCTGACGGCAGCCGATCCGTCCCGGCCGTCGGCGGAGGTGGTCCGCGAGTACTTCGACCGGTACGAGCGTACCTTCGACCTGCGCGTACGGCGGCCCGTGGATGTTCGGGCGGTACGCGAGGGGGAGCACGGGCGGCTGCGGGTGGAGACCTCGGACGGTGTCTGGTCGACGCGGGCGCTGATCAATGCGACCGGCACCTGGGACCGGCCGTTCTGGCCGCGCTATGCGGGCCAGGAGACCTTCCGCGGACGGCAGTTGCACACCGCGCGGTACTCCGGTCCCGAGGAGTTCGCCGGGCTGCGGGTCGTGGTCGTCGGCGGCGGCGCCTCGGGCACCCAGCATCTGCTGGAGCTGGCCCCGTACGCGGCCGAGACCACGTGGGTGACCCGGCGGCCGCCGGTGTTCCGCGAAGGGCCCTTCGACCAGGAGGCCGGCCGGGCCGCGGTCGCGCTGGTGGAGGAACGGGTACGCCGGGGACTGCCTCCGCGCAGTGTGGTCGCGGTCACGGGACTGCCCCTCAACGACGCCGTCCGGCAGGGCCTCGCGGACGGTGTACTGGACCGCCGGCCGATGTTCGACCGGATCACCCCGGACGGTGTGGCCTGGAACGACGGCCGGCGCGTGGACGCGGATGTGATCCTGTGGGCGACCGGATTCCGGGCCGCACTCGACCACCTCGCTCCGCTGCGGCTGCGCGAGCCGGGCGGCGGCATCCGTCTCGAGGGCACCCGCGCGGTGGCCGATCCGCGTGTCCATCTCGTGGGTTACGGCCCGTCGGCCAGCACCATCGGCGCGAACCGGGCCGGTCGCGCGGCCGTCCGGGACATCAGGCGGTTGACGGCCGAGGGGCCACCGGTCGCCGCGTGACGTCCCGTCGGCTCAGCCGGCGGGCTGCGAGAAGGCCGGGGACTGCTGTGGGCTCTGGTTCTGCGCGGTGCCCTGCTGGAGCGCGTTGAACTCCGCCACGTTGCGCATGTGGGTCGCGTAGTCGTCGGTGAAGCGGGTGTCTCCCGGCTTGACCGTGACGAAGTACAGCCAGTTGCCCTGCGGCGGATTGAGGGCGGCGCGCATCGCATCCTCGCCCGGGTTGTCGATCGGCGTCGGCGGCAGGCCCACGCGCTGGTAGGAGTTGTACGGGCTCTCGACGTTGATGTCGTCCTGGGTGATGGGCGCGGTGCCGCGGTTCAGCGCGTAGTGGACGGTCGCGTCCATCTGCAGCGGCATACCGCGCTCCAGCCGGTTGGCGATGACCCGGGCGACCTTGCCCATCTCCGCCTTCTTCACGCCCTCGGCCTGGATGATGCTGGCAATGGTGATGGCCTGGTAGAGGTTCATCGGGTTGCGCTGCGCACCGGCCGCGGTCGGGGCCGCGGTGAACTTCCGCTCCGCGGTGGTGACCATGGCCCGCAGCAGGGACTCGGGTGTGGTGCCCTTCCGCAAGGGATACGTCGCGGGGTACAGGTAGCCCTCGGGGTTGCCCGCCGCCTCGCTCGGCAGCTTGAGACCGGCCTTGCCGATGGACTTGCGGGTGGTGCCCGAGGGGAGACTCAGGGCCTTGTCGACGGCGTCGTACACCTGGCTCGCACGCCAGCCCTCCGGGATGACCAGGGCGGCGGGCTTCGCCTCCTGGTGAGCGCTGCCCAGCGTCAGCAGCGGCACCGCCACGGCGGTGCCGACCACGACGGCGCCGGCCACGACGAGGGCGAGTCTGCCTCGGCGGGTCAGCCGGATCATGCTCCGTGGCGGAGTGTTCGTCTGCATGCGGGAACGGTAGTACGCATACCGCTACAAACCCGGCAAATGTTCAGTTTGGCGGCCGCTGCGTCAGCCGGCCGGTTCCAGTTGCGCATCCCGGCGCACCAGGGCCGCGTAGCGACCGTCCAGCTCCAGCAGTTCTTCGTGCGTGCCCCGCTCCGCGATGCGCCCGGCATCGAGCACCACGATCTGGTCGGCACTGCGGACGGTGGACAGCCGGTGGGCGATGGTGACCGTCGTACGGTCGGCCGAGAGGGCGTCGATGGCGTCCTGCACGGCGGCCTCGGTGCGGGTGTCGAGCGCGCTGGTGGCCTCGTCGAGGATGAGGACCGGCGGGTCGCGCAGGATGGTGCGGGCAATGGCCAGACGCTGCTTCTCTCCTCCGGAGAAGCGGTGGCCGCGTTCACCGACGATCGTGTCGTAGCCGTCGGGGAGCGCTGCTATGTGGTCGTGGATCTGTGCCGCGGCGGCCGCCGCGCGCAGTTCCTCGTCGGTGGCGTCCGGCTTCGCGAAGCGCAGGTTCTCGGCGACCGAGGCGTGGAAGAGGTAGGTCTCCTGCGAGACGACGCCGACCGCTCGGGCGAGGGTGTCGAAGTCGAGGTCGCGGACGTCCACGCCGTCCAGGGTGACGCGTCCGCCCGTGACGTCGTACAGACGGGGCACCAGACAGCCCAGCGTGGACTTGCCGGCGCCGGTCGGGCCGACGACGGCGAGACTGCCCCCGGCGGGCACGGTGACGTCGATGCCGTCGAGGACCGGGCGGGCCGTGCCGTCGGCGTCGTAGCGGAACTGCACGTCTTCGAAGCGGACTTCGCCCTTGACCCGGTCGAGGTGGACGGGCTGTTCGCGCTCGGTGATGTCGATGGGCAGGTCCAGATACTCGAAGATGCGCTGGAAGAGGGCGAGCGAGGCCTGGATCTGGACGCCGGTCGCGAGCAGGCTGACGGCCGGGCGGAACAGTCCCTGCTGGAGCGAGACGAAGGCGACGATGGTGCCGAGGGAGACCTCGGGTCCGCCGAGCTGGAGGGCGAGGCCCGCGGTCCAGTAGATGACGGCGGGCATCGCGGCCATGACGATCGTGATCACGGCCATGCGCCACCGCCCGGCCATGTTCGACTTCACTTCCAGGTCGACCAGGCGCTCGGACTCCTCGGCGAACGACGAGGTGAGGGAGTCGGATCGGCCCATGGTGCGACCCAGCAGGATGCCGCTGACGGAGAGCGACTCGGTGACGGTGGCGGCCATGGCGGCCATCTGTTTCTGCCGCTGGGTGGTGATTCTCTTGCGTTCGTTGCCGACGCGGCGGCTGATCCACACGAACACCGGCAGCAGGAGCAGCGAGACGACGGTGAGCCGCCAGTCGAGCGCGATCATGGCGACGACCGTGGCGACGACGCTGGTGGCGTTGGAGACCAGCGAGGTGGCGGTGGAGGTGACGGTGGCCTGCATGCCGCCGATGTCGTTGGCGATGCGGGACTGCACCTCGCCGGTGCGGGTGCGGGTGAAGAAGGCGAGTGACATGCGCTGCAGCCGGCCGTAGACGGCGGTGCGCAGGTCGTGCATGACACGCTGGCCGACGGTGGTCGAGATCAGCGTCTGCAGCACGCCGAGGACGCCGGCCAGGACGGCGCTGAGAATCATGCCGAGCGCGAGCAGGCTCAGCAGACCGGTGCGGCCCTGCGGGATCGCGACGTCCAGGGTCTCCCTCAGCAGGAACGGCGTGGCCACCGACACCAGGGAGGAGGCGGCGACCAGCAGGCCGACGATCGCGAGCCGCCCGCGGTAGGGACGGAACAGGTGCAGGATGCGGCGCACCTGCCGCGGCTGCTCGCCGGCGTCGGCAGGTGGGGTCCAGGAAGGTTCACGGTCGGGGTTCATGGGCTCCTACGGAATGAACGGTCGCCGGCCGGGGTGGGCCGGTGAGAACAGAACGGACCTTAGCTCATTGTTACCTATACTCACAATGAACGGCATCCTGATATTGTTCCCGCATGACCACCCCCGATCCGGACGGCCCGCTCGCCGAGCAGTTGCTGCGGCTGACCCGCCGGGTGCACAGGATCCAGAAGCGCCATCTGCAACAGCGCGACCTGGGCGTCACCCCGGCCCAGTCCCGCCTGCTGCGCACCCTCGCGCACTACGGCTCGCCCCCGCGCATGGCCGACCTCGCCGAGCACCTGGAGGTCGTGCCCCGTGCGGTGACGACGCTGGTGGACGGCCTGGAGGCGAGCGGCAAGGTGCGGCGGGTGCCGGACCCGGCGAACCGGCGCGTGACCCGGATCGAGCTGACGGACGAGGGGCGCTCGACCCTGGCCGAGGTGCGCGGCGCACGCCGCTCGGCGGCCGAGGAGATACTCGCTCCGCTGACGGAGAAGGAGCGCCAGGTGCTCGGCGTGCTGTTGGACACGCTGGTCGGCGGGGACGCACCCAAGCACTGCTGAACGGTCCCGACCCCGCCCCGGAAGAGTCGGAGCGGAGGCCGGGGGCGGAGGACCGCACACCGCCCCCCGCTCCCCCGGGTCAGCAGCGGCGGCGGTCGCGCGTGAGCGTTCCCTGGACCGTGGTCAGCGTGCGGTCGTAGCACCCGCCGGAGCCGTACAGCCGGTATCTCTCGCTCGACGTGCCCACCGCGTGCCGCTGGTCGCGCGGGACGTCGAGCGTGTACGTGGCGTCGCCGCGGTAGGTGTCGTCGGACCGGGACCACGCGGTGCGCCGGCCGTCGCGCCGCTCCACGACCGAGGCGCGGTCGCCGAGGGTCAGCGTGGTGCGCAGCCGGTGGTCCGAGCCGATGGTCGTGGCGCCGTTCATGGTGTAGGTGCGGTGCGTGCGGGTCGTGCGCGCGGGGCCGTGTCCGCCGACGGTGACCGTTTCGTCGTCGGTCCAGGTCGCGTCGAGCCCGTCCGTGGTCTCGCCGTCGGTCCAGCGGTGGGCCGAGGTGTTGGCGAGGGTCCGGCTGACGGTGGTGGTCACCCGGCCGTGCGAGGTGTCGAGGTAACCGGAGACGCTGAGCCGGTGCCCGGCATCGGTGTCCACGCGGTTGACCGGACCGGGCGTGAAGGTGGAGGAGTTGGCGAGGTCCGGCGCGCTGTCCGCGGTCAGCGCGCCGGTGACGTGCGCACGGTGCGCGTCCCGCCAGACCAGGACGTTCACCGGTGCGCTCCAGCCGGACCCGCCCGCGGGCACGCCGGCGACGGAGACCTCGACGCGGTGTGGACGGCCGTCGTTCAGGAGACCGGCGAAGGGCGTCAGGTCGTACTCGATCGGACGCACGTCGAAGGCGCGGGGCGCCGGGAGCACGTACCAGAGGAAGGGGTTCGACCAGCCGCCGGTCCAGACGTCAGGGAAGGGCGCGGCGATGCCCGCCGGCCGGCCGTCGACACTGATCTGCACCTCGCGGTAGGGCCCGTGGTCGGCCTTGCAGGAGTAGGCCGCCGGCTCGGCCACGGTCAGGTACCAGAACTCCTCGCAGCCGCCGCCCGATCCGGTCGCGTACACCTCGGCGACGATCCGCTCGCTGTTGCGGGGGGTGGTGAGGGTCGTGCCCTCGGGCGTGTCGGCGAGGGTGAGGACACGGTCGGGCGCGGGGCTCTTGGGGCGGCCCGCGTAGAAGGTCAGGGTGACGTGCACGTCGATGATCCCGGTGTAGGTGTCGTCGACGACGTTCCCGATGAGCATCTCGACGTCCCGCGCCGCGCGGAAGGTGTCGCCGTATCGGGTGACGTCCTTCTCGACGTGCCACTCGACACCGTCGGGTGAGGGCTCCGGTGTCGAGGTGCGCAGGATCTCGACCCCGCCGACGTGCAGATAGCCGAGCCGGTCGTACTGGCGGCCCTTGACCGTGCCGTCCAGCCGCAGGACCACCTTGCTCCAGTGGTCGCCGCAGCCCTTCGGCGGGGTGTACGCGCCCCGGTAGGGGGTGAAGTCGCGGAACCGGGCGTCGGCGAGGGTGACCCGGCAGGATCTGGTGTGCGGCCGGTCGGGCGGCGGCGCCGCGGTCACCGGGTCGTGCCAGTCGGTGCCGAACTCGGCGGGGACGTCCACCGCGTGCGCGGCAGGGGCCCCGCTGCCGGACCCGGCAGGCACGTCCGCCGCGTGCGCGGGAGGGGCTCCGCTGCCGGACCCGGCAGGCACGTCCGCCGCGTGCGCGGGAGGGGCTCCGGTGCCGAGCAGCGTGCCCGCCAGGAGGGCCGCCCCGGAGAGCATGGACATGACGATCCGTCTTCTCATGGCCGGTGTTCTACGGCGCGCCGGCCCCCCGCCGCAACGGGCAGACCGGCCGAAAGGCGCGGCGCTGACGGGACTTGGGGACCGGCGGCCGCATTGCCCCGTGCGGGTGTGCGACGACGCCACAAGCAGTGCACATTCAGTGTGATAAGCACACCTTGCTGACATAGTGCCGACATGGAGATCACCAAGGGGTCACGCACGCGATCGGCACACCGACATCCCCGGCAGGTGCGTCTCCGTCACATCCCGCGCACCCGCCGCGCGGTGTGGGCCCTCGCCCTCGCCGGCACGGTCACCGGCGCCGCCGTGCTCGCCGGCGTTCTCCCGCACGGGTCCCACCGCCCGCCCACCCCCGGCCCGGCCGCCTCGTCGGGTCCCGCCCCGGCGCCCGGCGCCCGGGGCGTCGGCGACCCGCTGATGCCACTCGCCGGCAACGGCGGCTACACGGTCCGCCGGTACGCGCTCGACTTCGACTGGCAGGCACCACGGACGCCGTTCGCCGCCGACGCCGTCGTCAGCGCCACCGCGACGCAGCCCCTGTCCCGCTTCGACCTGGACTTCGCCGGCAACACGCTGCACCGGGTCACGGTCGACGGCGTGCGGGCCGCCGCCGTACGCGACGGCGACGAACTCGTCGTCACCCCCGCGAGGCCGATCGCTCGCGGCGGCGCGTTCACCGTCCGCGTCGAGTACACCGCCGATCCGACGCAACGGCGGCACCGCGACGACGCGATCCAGGACTACGGCTGGGTGCCCACGTCCGACGGCACCGTGGTCTGCGCTCAGCCCGACGGCGCGAAAATGATCTTCCCGGTGAACGACCACCCGAGCCTGCGGGCCCCGGTGACCTTCCGCATCACCACCCCCGCGGGACTCGGCGCGGTGGCCAACGGCCGGCTCGTCGACCGGGTCCGGCGACCCGACGGACGCACCCGGTGGACCTACGACTCCGAGCAGCCGATCGCCGCGCAGCTGGTCCAGCTGGCGATCGGCCGGTTCGCGTTCGTCGACGGCACCGGCCCGCACGGGCTGCCCGTCCGGGACGTCGTCGCCGAGGATCTGGTCGAGGACACCGCGGCCTACCGCTCGCTCACCCCGGACCACCTGGCCTGGCTGGAACAGCGACTCGGGCCCTACCCGTTCCGCCGCTACGGCGTGCTGGTGGGCGACACCGAGCTGCCCGTGGCACTGGAGACGCAGTCGCTGTCCGTGGTGCCGAAGGAGGACCTGCTGGGCGACCGGGTCGACGCCGAACGCAACCTCGTGCACGAACTGACACACCATTGGACGGGTGACAGTGTCGCCATCCGACGCTGGTCCGACCTGTGGCTGAGCGAGGGTCACGCCCGTTTCTACGAACGGCTGTACTCCGACGAGCACGGCGGCGTCAGCCTGGAGTCCGCGATGCGCGCGGCCTACGAGCAGCACGACCAGTGGCGGCACGACGAGGGAGCGCCCGCCGAGCCCACGGAGCCGACGCTGTTCAAGGTGATGCGCTACGACGGCTCGGCCCTGGTGCTGTTCGCGCTGCGGGAGAAGGTCGGCGCCGAGACCTTCGGCAGGATCGAGCGGTCCTGGGTGACGAAGTACCGGGGCCGGGCGGCCGGAACCGGGGACTTCGTCGCGCTGGCGTCCCAGGTCGCGGGTGAGGATCTGAAACCCTTTCTGACGCCGTGGCTGTACGGGCCGGACACCCCGCCGATGCCGGGTCACCCCGACTGGCAGGTGGACCCGGTCGAGGACTGAGCCGCACGCCGCCGACCGAGTGGCCTCTGGCCGGTCGCTCGGCCACCCCGGTGACCCTTGGCGCGACGTGGCGCGCCAAGCACGGAAACGTACCAGGGGTGGCGTCCAGGACAACTCCCTTTGTCCTGGTGGTGACGAGCATGTCTGGAGAACCGTGCAAATGAGAAGACCGGCCACCCCACGTGTTCCCGACGCCCTCCGCGGGTACCGCCGAACGGCTTGCGTGATCGCGTCGGCGGCGGTGCTGGCACCGCTGCTGCTCATCCCGATGTCCGGCGAGGACGGATCACCGGAGCAGCGGCTGCAGGACGCCTTCGAGGACGCCGCCCGCGAGTACCACGTGCCGCGCAGCGTGGTCATGAGCGTGTCCTACGTGCAGACGCGCTGGGACGCCCATCCCGGCTCCCCCAGCGTCGCCGGCGGCTACGGGCCGATGCACCTGCTGGACACCGCCCGGCTCCGTCCCCCGGCCGCGGCGGCCGGACCGCTGACCCCGCCCGACCTCGACACCCGGCCGGCCAAGGGGAAGGCGAAGGCAGCTCCCGTGCCGCAGGACGAGGCCACCGTCGACCACGCCGTGCGGCCCGCGGACCTGGAGCGCGCCGCGCAGCTCATCCAGGTCCCGGCCGTACGCCTGCGGACGGACGCCGTCGCCAACGTCCGAGGCGGCGCCGCACTGCTCGCGGCCCTGCAACGGCAGCTCGGCAAGCCCCTGAGCGAGAACCCGGCGGACTGGTGGGAGACGGTGAAGCGCTACCCGGGCACGCCTGACATCACGTCGGCGGCGACCTACGCGAACGACGTCTTCGAGGTGATCCGCAAGGGGGCGCGGCGCACCACGGCCGAGGGACAGCACGTCACCCTCCCCCCCAGCCCCGGCGTACGCCCGCACATCGCCACCCCCCAGCCGGCACGCCCGTCCAAGGACGTCGAGTGCCCCGCGGAGCTGTCCTGCGACTGGCTCAGCGCGCCGTACGAACAGATCGACGACGACGGCGCGTACGGCAACCACGACCTCGCCGACCGGCCCAGCGACCAGAAGATCGAGTACATCGTCATCCACGACACCGAGGCGAAGCTGCCCCGCATGTTCGACACGGTGCAGGATCCGACGGAGGCCTCGTGGCACTACTCGATCCGCTCCAGTGACGGTCACGTCACCCAGCACGTCAAGACCAAGGACGAGGCCTGGCACTCCGGCAGCCAGTTCGTGAACGCCCGCTCCATCGGCATCGAGCACGAGGGCTTCCTCACCCAGCCCGGCACCTGGTACACGGAACAGATGTACCAGGCCTCGGCCCGCCTGGTGCGATACCTGGCGAAACGTTACGCCATCCCACTCGACCGGCAGCACATCTTCGGCCACGACAACGTGCCGTCGCCGACCGCCGACAGCATCCCCGACATGCACGACGACCCCGGCCCGTTCTGGGACTGGCGGCACTACTTCGACCTTCTCGGCGCGCCACTGCGGGCAACCGCGGGCCCGAACAGCGACATGGTGACGATCCTGCCGGACTACTCCACCCACAAGCCTCCGTTCACGGGATGCACCGGCAGCGGCCGGCCGTGTCCGGCGCACGGCTCCAGCGCCGTCCGCCTCCACACGGCCCCCGACGAGAACGCCCCGCTGATCCAGGACCCGGGCCGCAAGCCCGACGGCGACCCCTCCACGGTCGACGTCAACGACCTGGGGTCGCGCGTCTCCGCCGGCCAGACCTTCGCCGTCGCCGGGCGCAGCGGCGACTGGACGGCGATCTGGTTCCAGGGGAACAAGGCCTGGTTCAAGAACCCGAAGAAGCACCTGACCGCCGTCGGTGCCGCGGGCCGCATGGTGACGCCGAAGGAGGGACTGAACGAGGTCCCGGTGTACGGGCGTGCCCTCCCGGAACCGGAAGCCTTCCCCGAGGACGTGGAGGAGCCGAGCGACTCCCCGCTCCCCTACCGCTTCACGGCGGGCCAGCGGTACGTGACGCAGGACCGCCTTGGCGGTTCGTACGTCGACAGGTCGTCCTTCGGCGACACACCCGAGCCCGTGATCAAGGGGCAGGAGGGTTATTACGAGATCCAGTTCGGCCACCGGCTCGCCTACGTCCGAGCGAGTGACGTGGACGTACTGGCCGCACCCGCCGTGGCCGGGCCGCCCGCGGCACCGGAGAACCCGCCGGCCGGGCGCTAGCCGGCAGGTCCCACCCGACCGACCGGCCGACCTCACCCGCCCGCCCGGCTTCACCCGCCCGGTCCCATCCGACCGGGCAGCCCCACCTGGCCGGACGGTCCCGCCTGACCTGACGATCCCGCCTCACCGCCGGTCCCACCGTCAGGCCGGTCCCACCCGAGCCCCGGTCCCACCGGCCGGAGGTTCCCCCCCTGGGCCGCCTGGTCCTGCTCGGGCGGATGCCGGCCGGCCGTCCTGCCCCGCCCGTCCAGCCCGCTCCCCGTTCCTCCCGTCCGGCCCGTTCCTCCCGTCGCGCGTGTTCCTCCCGTCGCGCGTGTTCCTCCCGCCCGATGTCGCGGAAGCCCGCCGTCCTCGCTGACTCCCGCCGAGCCCGCCGAGCCCGCCGAGCCCGTCTCTGCCGCCGGATCCCCCCGGCCGCGCCCGTTCCGCATCCGGCGGCCGGGGCGCGGGCCGGGCCGTACGGGCGCGCGGGCACTTCCCGGCCTCCTCGCGGACGCCGGCACGGGACGAGGTGCCGCTCGGGTGGTCCGTGTGCCGCGCCCTCCTGTCGTCCGGGGACGCACAGGCGTGTCCGTCCCGCTGCTACGGCGGCCCGGCCGGGACGGGAAGTCGGCCCTGCGGCCGGGAGGACGTTTCCGTGGCCGGAAGTCGGCGGACGGGGCCGGACGTCCGGGAAAACCGTTTGAAATTGTCCCCTCTGCGACGCGAACCTTTCACGGCTTGCTGCCCCTCACCGCCGTTTTCCCTCCCCTCTGACACGAGCCGCTGGGACGTCATGCAGATCCAAGACCTTCCGTACTCCGATCCGGGCGTGCCCGACGCACGTTCCGGTCCTCGCCTGCTGTGGTGGCTCTGGCGCAATCAGACGGGCGGTCAGCTGAAGGCCCTCGCCTGGGGCCTTCTGCACTTCGTCGCCGTCTCAGCCCTGCCCTTCTGCGTCGGCCTCGCCGTCCAGGCCGTCGTCGACCGCTCCGGCACCCGGCTGGCCCTGACGGGTGGTCTGCTGCTGATGTGCGGCACGGGCGTCGCGGTCGGCGACACCTTTTTGCACCGGGCCGCCGTCACCAACTGGATCACCGCCGCCGCCCGCCTCCAGCAACTGCTCGCCCGCAAGGCGGCCCGGCTGGGCTCCACTCTGACCCGGCGGGTCGCCGCCGGTGAGGTGGTGGCCGTGTCCACCGGTGACGTGGAGAAGATCGGCTGGTTCGTCGAAGCGGTGTCCCGGTTCACCGCGGCCGCGCTGACCGTCGTCGTGGTCTGTGCCGCCCTCCTCGTCTATCAGCCCGCCCTGGGCGCCGTGGTCGCCCTCGGACTGCCGGTCGTGGCGCTCGCGGTGCTGCCGCTGCTGCCCCGCGCCACCCGCCGTGCCGACGCGCAGCGCGAGAAGGCGGGCCGGGCCACCGAACTGGCGTCGGACACGGTCGCCGGGCTACGCGTGCTGCGCGGCATCGGCGGCGAGGACCTGTTCCTCGACCGCTACCGCCGGGCCTCGCAGGAGGTACGGCAGGCCGCCGTGCGCAGCGCCCGGATGTGGTCGCTGATCTCCGCCATCCAGGTGCTGCTGCCCGGGCTGCTGTTGATCGCGGTCGTCTGGCACGGCGTCCACCTCGCCCGCCAGGGCCGGATCTCGGTCGGTGAACTCGTCACCGTGTACAGCGCGGTGATGATCCTGAACTACCCGTTGCGCCATTTCGAAGAGATCGCGATGGCCTACTCCTTCTCCCGGCCCTCGGCCACCCGGGCCGCGCGGGTGCTGTCGCTGCAGCGGTCCACGGCAACCGACGGCACCCGCTCCGCCGAGGTCCCGGGCGGTGACCTGTACGACCCCGGCACCGGTCTGCTCGCCGCCGCCGGCCGGCTCACCGCGGTGGTCTGCGGCGACCCGGACGCGGCGGGCAGGCTCGCGGAGCGGCTGGGCGGCCACCCCGCCGAACCGGACCACGCGGTGCCGTCCGGACCGGGCCGCTCGGTGCTGCTGGGCGGGGTGCCCCTGGACGAACTGCCCCTGAACAGTGCCCGCAGCGCCGTCCTGGTCCAGGACAAGGACCCGGTGCTGCTCTCCGGCACCCTGCGCGAGCTGCTCGACGTGCCCGCATCCGGTGCCGTACGGGCCGCGGACGCGCTGGCGGCCGCGCAGTGCGAGGACGTGCTGGACGCGCTCGTCCAGGGATCGGTGGACGCCGCCGACCCGATGGACGCCCGTATCACCGAGCGCGGGCGTTCCCTCTCCGGAGGCCAGCGCCAGCGGCTCGCCCTGGCCCGCTCACTGATCACCGACCCGGAGGTGCTGGTGCTGGACGAGCCCACCTCCGCGGTCGACTCGCACACCGAGGCACGGATCGCGGAGGGGCTGCGCCGACTGCGCTCGGGGCGGACGACGGTGGTGTTCACCTCCTCGCCGCTGCTGCTCGACCGGGCGGACCGGGTCGCGCTGGTGCACGAGGGCGCGGTCGTGGCGACCGGAGCGCACCGTGAACTGCTCGACGCCGAGCCGAGATACCGGGCCGTGGTGACACGCGAGACCGACACGGAACGGGCCATGGCGACGCACGGGAGCGAACAGGAGCCGGCCATGGCGACGCACGAGACCGACACGGAACGGGCCATGGCGACGCACGGGAGCGAACAGGAGCCGGCCATGGCGACGCACGAGACCGACGCGCAACGGGCCATGGCGACCCGCGGGAACGGACAGGAGCCCGCCGTCACCGGCGTGGCTGCGGACCTGTCGGACGAGGACGCCCTTCTGAGTGCCCTCGGTGAACTCGAAGAGATCGAGGAGAGCGCATGATCGGCGTTGCGCCACCGGCGTACGACCCGGCGGCCCCGACGACCGCCACCACCCTGCCCGTCGGAGGGGCCGCGACCGTACGCGACTACGTCGCCGAGCTGTTCCGCCGGCACCGGCGCGCCTTCCTGCTGCTCATCGCCGTCAACACGGTGTCCGTGATCGCCTCCATGGTGGGCCCGTACCTCCTCGGCGACCTGGTCGAGCGGGTGTCGGACGGGTCGGAAGACCTTCGTCTCGGCCTGGTCTCCGGGGTGTTCGTACTCGCCCTGGCCGTGCAGGCGCTGTTCGTCCGGCAGGTGCGGCTGCGCGGCGCGATGCTCGGTGAATGGATGCTCGCCGACCTGCGCGAGGACTTCCTCGTCCGGTCGGTGGGGCTCCCGCCGGGCGTGCTGGAACGAGCGGGCACCGGTGATCTGCTCTCCCGCATCACGACCGACATCGACCGCCTGGCCAACGCCATGCGCGAGGCCGTACCGCAGCTGGCGATCGGTGTCGTGTGGGCCCTGCTGCTGCTCGGCGGGCTCGTCCTGACGGCCCCGCCGCTGGCGGCCGCCGTCCTGGTCGCCGTTCCGGTGCTGGTGGCCGGATGCCGCTGGTACTTCAAGCGGGCACCCTCGGGCTACCGCTCCGAGTCCGCCGGGTACGCCGCCGTGGCCGCCGCGCTCGCCGAGACCGTGGACGCCGGCCACACCGTCGAGGCGCACCGCCTCGGCGCCCGCCGTATCGCTCTGTCGGAGCGGCGGATCAAGGAGTGGACGGCCTGGGAGCGCTACACCCTCTGGCTTCGGTCCGTGCTCTTCCCCGTCATCAACGCCGTCCACATCCTCGTGCTCGGCTCGGTCCTGATGGTCGGCGGGGTGTTCGTGCTGCAGGGCTGGATCGGGGTGGGCCAGCTGACCACCGGTGCGCTGGTCGCGCAGATGCTCGTCGACCCGGTGAACCTGATCCTGCGCTGGTACGACGAGGTGCAGGTGGCCCAGGTGTCGCTGGCCCGGCTGGTCGGTGTGCGCGAGGTCGAGCCGGACGCCGGGGACGGCTCGCTGGCCCCCGCGGGGCGGGACGTGCGCGCCGACCGGGTGCACTTCGGCTACCGCGAGGGCGTCGACGTGCTGCGCAAGGTCTCCCTGGACGTCGCGCCCGGCACTCGGCTCGCCCTGGTGGGTCCCTCGGGAGCGGGCAAGTCCACCCTGGGCAGACTGCTCGCCGGGATCTACGCGCCCAGGGACGGCCGGATCACCCTGGGCGGGGCGGAGCTGTCCCGGATGCCCGCCGAACGCGTCCGCTCGCACGTCGCCCTGGTCAACCAGGAGCACCACGTGTTCGTGGGCTCGCTGCGCGACAACCTCCTGCTGGCCCGGACCGGCGCGGCGGACGCCGAGCTGTGGGCGGCCCTCGGAGCGGTCGACGCGGACGCCTGGGCGCGGGCGCTGGACGACGGCCTGGACACCGAGGTCGGCTCCGGCGGCCTCGCGCTGACCCCGGCGCAGGCCCAGCAGATCGCGCTGGCCCGGCTGGTGCTGGCCGACCCGCACACGCTGGTCCTGGACGAGGCGACCTCGCTGCTCGACCCGCGCGCGGCACGGCACCTGGAGCGCTCCCTGGCCCGTGTCCTGGACGGCCGCACCGTGGTCGCCATCGCCCATCGACTGCACACCGCGCACGACGCCGATGTCATCGCCGTGGTGGAGAGCGGCCGCATCAGCGAGCTGGGCAGTCACGAGGAACTGGTGGCGGCGGACGGCGCCTACGCGGCGCTGTGGCGGTCCTGGCACGGCTGAGACCGCGCCGGGCGCCTGCGGCGGTCCTGCTCCGGGCGCGCGCGCGGCCGCCGCGCCGGGCCGGCCCCGGCCCCCC
>NZ_JBEOTD010000035.1:0-94183 GCF_040426375.1 Streptomyces sp. NPDC096012 | reverse complement strand
CGGCGAAAAGGCCGTCTGACCTGCGACCGAGCGGGTTGGGCGGCCTTTGCGCGGCCGACACGGGTGGTCTCACGCCCTGCGCACGGGATGTTGCCGACCGTAGACAGTGGGCGATCGTACGACCCAGGGTGTCCGGGTCGCGCCCCTGCCGCCTCCCGGCGGACGGATACGCAGGTGAAACGCACTGCGAAACCTTGGTATTGTTGTCTCGTCGCCGCGGGGAAGCCCCCGGTCAGGCGGCAGACACCTGGTCCGGGTGGCGGAATGGCAGACGCGCTAGCTTGAGGTGCTAGTGCCCTTTATCGGGCGTGGGGGTTCAAGTCCCCCCTCGGACACTCCTTATAACGATACGCAAGCGAGGGCCTCGACCTAACGGTCGCGGTCCTTCTTGCGTTGTCGTATGTGATCGTGATGCCCAGGGCGTCGTAGAGGGGTTCCTTCTTGTCATCGTCGGCGGCTTGGATGCGTTGAGCGATGTCTCCGAGTCTCTCAGTAATATCCCGGATCTGATCGGCGGTGAGGGGTGGTTCCTTCTTCCGGGTGACGCTGGGCAGTGCGTCGAGCTTCTTCTGTGCCGCTTCCCTGTCTCGTTGTGCGTCGTTGATCCACTGGGTGACGACGGCTGGGTCGGCTCCGGAGTCGGGGGCGGCCTGATAGCGGGCAAGACGCCGCTCGCATTCCTTGAGAGCTTGGCGGGCTCGGGCCAGCTCGGGGGTTTGGGGCTGCGCGGTGCTTGCCGCAATGCTGGCCTGGCTGAGTGCGGTGATCGTGGCGGTGAGCCGGTTGGGGGCGAAATCACCGGGGCCAGGATCGCCAGCCCATAGCCAATCGCCGCGGCCTTCAACCCCCGCTTGGCGGCCTCTACTTCGCCGGGATCACCGCTGGCCATCAGGTAGCGGAGCCCGCCGAAGGTCAGGAACAGGGTGGCGAGCCCGGCGAGGATGCCAATGATCCAGTTCCGCAGATTCGTGATGACGGTCGGGATGTCCGCGACCGCCCATACGTACGGCGGATCCGCCAGCAGCGCCCAAGCGGTGCAGGCCGCGAGGAACCCCAGCCGGAAGAACCACCGGCCGAGCGACCGGACCACTGGCTGGTACGGCCGACGGAGCCTTGCGAGCATGGCAGCAAACCTCCAAGGGCACACAGCCGGACAGGACGGAAGCGGGTGCAGGAGAGGGAGCGCCCGGAGGCGTGGGAGAGGCAGGCGCGCGGTGAGCAGAACCCTGGACCCGGGGCCGGCCTCCTTCGAGGTGCCACGGAACGGGTTTCTCGGGTGTCAGCACGAGACGGTCGTGCTCACCGCGCGCCGTACGGCGCCCTGCCCGGGGCGTCGGCCGCCGCCCCGGAGCGGAGCCGGCGGCTTCGTCCGAAGCCGGGCTGGGCCGCCGTCACTCGTGAATAGGGAGGCGGATAGCTGGAATTGACATCCAGCCATCGGAGATCACCCAGTCGGGCGCCCTACAGGCTCTCGACCTGGCGTCGTAGATATGCGGCCAGGTGCTGCTCGGCGGCGCTGCGGTGGCGGTAGAGCTGACGCACGCTCACCCCACGCTCTGCCGCGATCCGGCTCATGGGCTCGCCGTCGAGGCGGGTACGGGCGATCAGGCGCGCCTCCGCCACGTCCACGACCCGGGCCTGCACGGCACGGGCCAGCACCGTCAGCTCGTCCACCGGCTCACCGCGATCCACCGTGTACGTGGAGCACAGGTGGTCGAGCGGCACTGCATGCGCGCCGGTCTCGCGGGTGGCATGGCGGCGTGCTGCGTACACCAGCCGGTGCACGGCGCGGTCGGCGGCGCTGAACAGTTCCCGGTCCACACGCTCCATGCCGGGGTCAACCGTGCGCAGGGCCGTGGCCACGGCGGCCAGGGCCTCCTGTTCGACCTCGGCGCGCTCCAGATGGACGGGGCGGGCGAGCCGGGCGAGCATCCGGCGCAGCACCGGCACGGTCATGGCCACGGCGACCACATCCCACGGTTCGCCGAGGTCACGGGCGCGCCGGATCACCTCGCGCCAGGTTTGCTCGCGCAGGTCGGCGCGGGTGGGGGGGTGGGCCAGGTGAGTGCGGATCCGGTCGACCGGCCAGGCCGCACGGTCGGGTTCGTCAGAAACCAGGTGCGCGGGGAAGGTGAGGGGCTCGGAGCCGTGGGCGAGGGCGAGGAATGTCTGTTCCAGCTCTCCGAGCGGGGAACGAAGGGCGTTCTGCAGGCGGGCGGCGGTGGGGCGGTGGGCGTGGTGACGGTGGTGCATGGTGCATCTCCCGTGACGGTGTGGACGACTTCCGCCGCCACCTCTCCCAGGCCCCCGTGTCACCGCCGGCCCACCCACACGCCAGTGCCGCGTCACCACCGGTCGAATGGACCGGCATGTGCGATGGCCCGGATCTGCCACTCCCGAGATGGGCTGGAACGACGCCTCAGCCGGGGCAGCGCAATTCGAACACGGAATTTTTCGCCCTCGATCTCATCGCCGTCATGGGGCTCACCCCCGGTGGTTCGGTAGTGGCTCGCAGCTGGTACGCGACTGGCTCGCCTACAAGGTGACCTGCGTCAACGCCACACCCGGCGAGGAAAGGCCGCGGCGCCCCCCCTCGCACGCAGAGCGACTGCCAAGGAGATCGAACACCTATGAGGCGATGGCGAAGATCGACCAGCGAGTCCCTATTACCCACGTCAGCACGAGCACGGCCGGACCCTCACCCCGGGCGCCGCTCAGCCCATGCCGAACCCCATCGCGCGCCGCCGTCGTCCCGCCCACCTGCTGCCGACGACCGTGTGGCTCCCCGACCCGGACGAGCCCAACGCCGCTCCCGTCCCGAGCGCGGTACTGCCCGCATGGGCCCTCGACACGATCCGCACCGACTTCGTCGGACGCCCCGCCGACCGGCCCGCCCCACTCCTCAAGATCGCGATCCGGGACACGGCAGCGGGCATGGACACCCGCATCCCGACCACCCCCTTCACCAACCCGGGCGACGACGAGGACGGTGACAGGAAAGCGTCCCTCCTGCTGGCCGAACTCCACCCCGACACCCTCCCCGCTCACACCAACGACCTGCCATCCGACCAAAGCGGGATTCCCGGCGCACTGGAGGACGGCTGGCCCGGCTTCTTCCACCGCGCCCACCGACTCCTCCCCGACTACGGACTCCTGCTGCTGGCCACCCGCCAGAGCCGGAAGGCCGGACACCTCACCGACCCACTGGGAACACTGATCGCTTCCGCCCGCACTGCTGGCTTCCACTACCTCCAGCACATCGTCGTCGCCTACGCCCACCCGGTCGGCGACCACCTCGAACCCGTCCTTCCCGCGGACATCTCCCGTGGCATCGCGCACTGCGACCTGATTGCCCTGTCCGCGATCCGCCACGTCTAGATCAGGGAAAGAGGAGACACCGCCGTGCCCTTCCCCCTCTCGGTGTGGAACACCGCCCCCACCTCCGCCCCGGCGCAGCGTAAGGGCCGCTACGTGCCTGGCTCCGCAGCCCACCCCGCCAAGATGCTTCCGAAGATCGCCGCCCACGCCATCTCCACCTACACCCGTCCCGGCGACCTCGTCCTCGACCCGATGTGCGGCATCGGCACCACCCTCGTCGAAGCCATCCACCTCGGCCGCAGCGCCCTCGGCGTCGAGTACGAACCCAAATGGGCCGACCTCGCACGCCTCAACGCCGCCTCCGCCACCCGAGAGGACGGCACCAGCGCCGGGGCCGTGCACTGCGGCGACGCCCGAAAACTCACCCAGCTCATCCCCGCCGCCCTCCACGGCCAGGTAGACCTCGTTCTCACCTCACCGCCGTACGGAAGCTCCGTGCACGGGCAGGTCCGCTCCACCCGCGAGACCGGCGAACGCGGCGTGGTCAAGAAGGACTACCGCTACAGCCACGACCCCTCCAACCTCGCCCACGTCTCCACCGACCGGCTCCTGGACGCCTTCACCGAGATCCTCGCTCAGTGCCGCTTGATGCTCAGGCCAGGCGGCACCGTCGTGGTCACCACCCGCCCGTGGCGCGAACGCGGCGAACTCATCGACCTGCCATCAGCGGTCCTCGCCGCCGGGCAAGCCGCAGGCCTGACTCCCACCGAACGCTGCGTGGCCCTCCTCGCGGGCATCCGCGACGGCCGTCTGATCACCCGGCCGTCGTTCTTTCAGATGAAGAACGTTCGCGACGCCCGCCGCCAGGGCATCCCGCTCGCGGTGATCCAGCATGAGGACGTCCTCACCTTCACCAAGGCGGTCAGCCCGACCAGAGTGTGCGACCGTGCGCTGACGTTGAGCAGGCCACGGGACGCAAGCCGAACGACCCGTACCCACAGAACGCAAACCGGTTGTGGCCGTGGCCGACCCATCTGACGGACAGACCACGACATGTGGAACTGGTTGAGCCACTTCTGTTGTACAGCAACCGATGGCTCGTCAGGCCCAAACGGACTTCCGGGTCAGCCTGGACCGCCATGCCTGCCGGTTGGCCGGACCCGTACGGCCGCCAAGTGTGGGTCGGATGGACGCTGATGACGGAAGCTGCCGTGCCGATTCCTCACGCAGACTGGAACGGCACGGCAGGCGTCGGCTCGCTGCCGGACTATGCAGTCGGCTCCTGGGGGGCCGCCCGATAGGTGCGCGGGCGATCGGTGACCTGTTCGATGAGGCCCTGCGTGGACAGGGTGACGAGCGCATTGGCGACGGCACCGGACGAACGATCGATCACGCGGCTGATCCTCGTGGCGGTGAAAGATTCACCGGGGTGGGCGTTGAGGTGGTCGATGACAAGCTGTCGGAGGGCTCCACGGGCAAGGCGCCTGCTGCCGCCGGGTGAGGCGGTCGCGGGGATAGCGTCTTTCGGCTGGAGGGCTGCGGGGCACCGGACAGGTGGCGGACCGGATGAGGCAGTCCGCTTCGATGTCGACACATCCGACTTTTCGTCGGTTCCATGAGCCGTGGACTTGTACGGTTCCCTCATCGGATGGCTGCTGTCCGGCGCTGGCGCAGCCGCCTGGGGTGCGGCGACTGCCTGCGCAACGGGTTCCTCAGGAGCGTCGGGTTGTTCGAACGTCGGGGCCGGGGCGGTGTGGGTGGCGTGCCACAGGTCGGGTCGGCGATCGGGGCCGTTCTTGATGCCTCGGTTGCGGTGGGCGAGACTTAGCTTCTCGAGGGCGACGAGGGCCTTGAAGGTGCTGGAGCGGGCGGTCTCGGCTGCTTGGGCGATGTCGTCGACGGTGGCGGGGTCGGTGAAGGCGACGAGGTGGGTGTAGACGTGGATGACGGCGGGGGACAACCCCGTCAATCGGTCGCTGATCGTGGTGTCGGACATGAAGAGGGCCTCGCTTCCCGAAGGGCTTGAGGAGTGAGGTCCCCGGCCGGGGCGCGGTCGTGGGGCCGCTGGTGTCGCCGGCGCGTGCGCATCGCGAGGTTCCGGACGGACAAGCCGATGCGTGGGCATCACGGTGGTTTCCGTGATCCCGCTTGGCGCGTCGGCCGCGACCATGGACGCTCGCAAGCGGGCATGCCGTCAAGCGTCGGTCCGTCGATCGGTGACGACGTCGCATCGGGGGCCCGTAGGTTGGTGTGCCGCCTCTGCCTGGGGTCACATGTGGTGACGATTCCCGCGCCGGTCTTGGGCGCGTCGGGGACGCGATGCCAATCCGTTCTCCACCACCTGCAACGCTGTCACCGTACGGATCAAGGAACTCGCCCGGACCAGCGAGTGATCAAGACTCACTACGCACCCTGGTTGAGGCGCCCCGTCCCCGGACTCGCCTACCAACTTTTGAGGTTGACAGCCACGAGCCCTTGTTCTGTGGCCACGACCAGGAGGTGATCATTGGCGAAGGACAGCCCGAGGACGCGTGCGCCCAACTCGATCTCACGCCGGTGGCCGTCGCCGACCCGGATGAGCGCCGTCTCCGAGCCGGCCCCCGCCGCGAGGATGTCTCCTGCCGGGGAGAAGGCCAGCGTCGTGATGGGAGCGTCGCAGGACAGCAGGACGGTCGGCGTGCCCCGTCGTCGTAGGCTGTGGTGCTGCAGCGCATCCTCGTCGGCAGGTGCGCCTGTGAGGTACTGCGGGCCCCATGCGAGGACCGTGCCGTCTTCGCCGCCGGTGACGATGGTGAAGCCTTGGCTGGACGTGGCCACCGCCACGCTGGTCACGTTGCCGTTGTGACCGGTGAGCGGCTCGCCCAGGGACTGCCCGGTCGCAGGGTTCCACATGCGGGCGGTGCCGTCGGCGCTGCCGCTGACGAGGATGGGGACTCCACCCGGACAGTCTGCCGCCAGCGCCGTGATCCAGTCGGTGTGGCCGATGAGGGGGTCGCCCTGCACTGTGCCCGTGGTGGGGTTCCAACGGCGGATGGTGGTGTCGTAGCTGCCGCTGATCACCAGGGGAGTCCCGGCGCCCGACTCCGCCAACGTCACGGCGGAGACGTAGCTGTCATGTCCGGTGAGCGGTGCCCCGTGCTGCTTCCTGGTGGTCAGGTCCCAGATCCGTACGGTGCGGTCGCCGGCACTGACGGCGATGGGCAGGTCTTCCAGCCGTCCGGTGGTCACATCCATGATCCAGTCGGTGTGCCCCACGAGTTCACCGCCGACCGGCGTACCCGTCGCGAGGTCCCAGACGCGCAGCGTGCAGTCGTGACTGCCGCTGACGGCCACACCACCATGAGGGGCGGCTGACGTCGCCACGGCCGAGACGATGTCGGCATGCCCCACGAAGCGCTCAGCCGGCTCGTTTGCGTTCCACCGGCCGGTGGCGGCCCCGGCCGAAAGTTCCCGCACCTGGATGCTGTGGTCGGTGTTCCCACTGACCACGACGGGCCGGCCTTGCATCACACCGACTGTCACGCAAAGCACTTCCCCAGTGCTCTCAGCGAGGGGCTCACCGACCACCTCTCCGGTGGCCAGGTTCGTGACCCGCAGCGCGCCGTCCGCGCCGCCGCTGACCACGATGGGTACGCCGTCCAGTTCACCCGTCGCCACCGCCCTGACGCGGCCGTTGTGGCCGGTGAGCGGAGCCCCGGCAGGCTCACCGGTGACGAGATCCCAGATCCGGACGGTACCGTCCGCACTCCCACTGACAATGACCTGACGCGCATTCAGGGTTCCGATGGCCACGGAGTGCACCAGTCCTTCGTGGCCGGTGAGCGGGGGGCCGACCGCCCGCCTCGCGTCGAGATCCCACACCCGCACGGTGCGGTCGTAGCTGCCACTGACCACGACACAGCGTTCCTCCCACTCGCCGATCGCGACCGCGGAGACATAACCGTCGTGACGCATGAACGGCTCGCTCACCGTCTCTCCTGTGCCGGGATCCCAGATGCGCACCGACCGTCTGGTCCCGGCGGCGATGACGGGCCTGCCGTTCCATCGTCCCAGCGCGAGGCAGGAGACATAACCGAACCGCTCGGTGAGGGGGGAGCCCATGGGCTGCCCGGTGAGGAGGTTCCACACCCGGATGCCGCGGTCCTCTCCGCAACTCACTGCGACGGGCGTGTCGTCGAATGTACCGGCGACCACCGAGAGCACCCATCCCTCGTGGCCGACGAGCGGCATGCCCATCGACTGCCCGCTTGCCATGTCCCAGACCCGTACCGTGCGGTCCGCACTGCCGCTGACCACAATGGGCCTGCCGTCCAACTCGCCCAGCGCCACGGACTGCACGCGGTGGGTGTGACCGGTGAACGGCTTGCCGGAGACCAGCCCTGCCGCCAGATCCCACAGCCGTATGGTGTGGTCGTCACCGCCGCTGACCACGACGGGCCAGCCGTCCAGTTCTTCCACAGCCACGGAATGCACGCGGCCGCCGTGACCGCCGAACGGCTTGCCCCAGGACTGCCCGGTGCGCAGGTCCCATACGCGCACGGTGTCGTCGTAGCTTCCGCTGACCACGACGGGGCGGCCGTCGAACTCGGCCAGCGCGACCGACTCGATCCGACCGCTGTGCCCGGTGAAGGGTTCCCCCACCGCCGTGCCGGTCGCAAGGTCCCAGACGCGCAGTGTGCGGTCGTCGCTCCCGCTGACCACCACCGGGCGCCCGTCCAGCTCGCCGAGAGCGGCACAGGAGACGTAGCTGGAGTGACCCCGCAGGACGTTCAGCGTCCGCCCGGTCTTCAGGCTCCACACCCGCAGTGCGCCGTCATAGCTGCCGCTCACGACGACGGGCTCTGCATCCAGCTCTCCCAGCGCCACGGCCGAGACATAGCTTTCATGGCCCCGGAGCGGATCTCCGATCGGGTCGCCGGTCTGCAGATTCCACACCCGCACCGTGCCGTCGAAGCTGCCGCTGACGGCGACCGGCTGACCGTGCACCTCGGCCAGCGCCACGGCCGAGACGTAGTCGGTGTGCCCGGTCAACGGTCCCGCCGACTCGCGGCCCAAGTCCACGTCCCAGACCCTTACGCTGCGGTCCTCGCCGCCGCTGATGACGACCGCACGTCCATCCACCTCGCCCAGAGCGACGTGGACACGACCACGGTGGCCGGTGAACTTCGCGCTCTCCGAGGGCCTGGTCAGGTCCCACACCCGTACGAGACCGTCTGCGCCGCCGCTCGCCACCCTGGGATGCCCGCCCACCTGACCCGTCGCGACCGAAACGACGTTCGCCGTGTGCCCGGTGAGCGAGCGGTGCGGCGGCTCCGGCCGCCACGAAGCCCAGCGCACCGACCAGGGCCGGGCGAGACCACTGTCGGCCACGGCTGCGGCCAGCATGCGGGCGCCGGCACAGTGCGCGGCGAGCGCAAGATAGGCGGCATGCTCCTCGGGTGCCTTCCCACGCAGGTGATGCACCGCCTGCCGGTACGCGGTCGCGGCAGAGTAGGCATCCACGCCACGCGCCCCCGGCAGCGCTGCCAGCAACTGGGGGCGGACGGCGACCAGGAGAAACCGCGGGTCGGTCAGCAGATCGTCGATCTGCCCGCCCTGAGCGGCGTGCGTGACCAGATGCGTACGGATGTAGCGGTGGGACCGCTCCCAGTCACGTACGGCCCGGCCTGAGGTGGGAACATGCCCGCGCAGCGCCTCGGCGATGGCCCGCTGGTCCTCGGCGTGGTCGCGACCCTCGCGCAGGTACTCTCCGAGTGCCTGGTGATAGAGACGGTAGGCGGACTCGTCGCCGGCCCGGGTCTCCACCACGTAGGAGCCGGCCGACCGGCGGAGCCAGAGCAGATCTTCGTTGGTGTAGGCGGTACCGCGGGCGAGAGCGGTGGCCAGCCGCGGCCAGATGTCCTCCCACGGCAGGCCGGAGCCCTGCGCGTAGGCGAGTGGCAGCAACAGTTCCCTGGCCTGCTGCTGCCGCTCGCCGAGCCGCAGTTCCAGGTCCGCGCGCATGGCCTCGCCGGCCAGCCTGGGCAGCCCGCGCCGCCACGCGGGGTCGGCCGCGGCCGGCGGCGAGGGCAGCGCGGCATGGGTCTGCGCGGCGATCCGCGCCACGAGGAACGACGTCTGGGCGGCCTCGGCGATGGCGGCGGCCACCGCGTCCACGGCCGCGCCGTCGGTGCCCCGGTACGGGCTGTCCGGCCGCGACTCGGTGAGTACTCGTCGCGTGTACAGGCGCAGGCTGTCCGGATCGGCGTAGGTCTCGTCGTCCAGATCGAGCGACACGATCCGCTTGCGCGTGCGGAAGGCGGGCAGGAGGTGTGGGCGGGTGCCCAGCAACAACCTGATTCTTCGCTGTCCGCGGGTGAGGAGCGGCTGGAGCAGGGAGGCGATCAGCCCCTCCGGGTCGCCCGCCTCGTCCAAGGCGTCGACCAGGATGGTCAGCGGGTGCTCCCTGCGGTCCAGTTCGTCGAGCAGATCGCCCACGGCGGAGGCTCTGACGTCCGCGGCGGCGGCGATCCCCGCCAGGACCTGGTCGGTGGACAGGTTCCCCGCGTAGATCGCCGCGTCGATCACTCCGATGTCCGGGATCGCCTCCGGGAGGCCGCCTCGCGGCACGGTCGGCCGGCGTTCGGCGTCGCTAAGCGTGGTGAGCAGCCCGAGGAGCGCCGTCTTACCCGAACCTGGGTTGCCCGTCACCACCCGCGCGCGGTCGTCGTCACCGGGCTCGTTGAGCCACTGTGCCAGTTCGCTGAGGGCCCGGTGCCGTCCGGTGAACCACTGTGTCGCAGGGACGAACCGGTTGCGCAACTCCTCGGCGCGCAGATCGGCTTGGCGCAGCTGGTCCTGCAGCATCAAGTCCAGGTCGAGCAGTTCCCGCCGGAAGCGGGGGTTCGGAAGGAACGCCGGCTGTTCGCCCTCCAGCCCGAGCAGGTGGCAGGTCGCCGTCTGTTCCGTAGGCGTCGCCCCGTCTGCCTTGAGTACGTTGAGGACGGAGTCGACGCGCAGCTGCGGCTGCGAGTAACCGCCGCTGGCCAGATGACGGGCGGCGCGCGCGAAGGCGGTGGTGAACGCTCCTGGCTGGGCCATCTGGTTGGGGCGGGTCGCGGTCACCAGCACCACACCCGTCCCTTCGATGTCCGCCGTGGCACCACCGCCCACGTCGGACAGTGACCACAGAGCCTCACGGGCCGCGTCGCCGCCGCCTCCGCCCGAGTAGCAGGTGTCGAGGATGAGCAGGAGCCGCCGGATCATGGTGCCCGCCAGCAGCCACTCGGCGAGGTGAGCCGTCTTCACGGCGCGGTGCCTCAGGTCGCGGGGGTCGGCGTCCGCAGTGAGCAGCACATGTTCCTTGCGGGATTCCCGGTCCTCCAGGAAGTCGCCGTGGCCGGCGACGTAGAGCGCCACGTAGTCGTCCGGGCGGCGGTCCGGCGACATCGAGAAGTCCCGCAGCGCGTCACGGAGTTGGTCGGCGGTAGGACTGAGCCCCAGCACCGGGACATGGCGGTAGCCGAAGTCCTCGGTGAACAGGTCCACCATGCGCTGCTGATCGTCGGCCAGCTCCGGACGGTCCCATTCCGGGCAGTGGACGTAGCGGGTCACCGCTGCCGTCAGCAGCAGCCGACGCTCCTCGTTCACTGGAGTCCCGACACAATTGCGCGCCCGGCCTCCAGGGAGGTCAGGTACGGCTGGACGTGGTGGGCGTGGGCGCCGTTGTTCACCTCGACATCGTGCACCCGTTTGTCGGCGCCGCCGAAAAGCCCGCCGAGTGCCTTGCGCAGAGCGACGACATCGCCGGAGTCGGCGATGTTCGTCCACCGTTCGACACCACCTGGCCAACCCCCCGGATGACGTGCCGTCAACCGGTCGCGGATGAAGGAGACGCCGAGCGGCGAGCCCAACGTCACCAGACTCCGCACTGGCCACGCGGGGTGGTCCGCCAGCGTTTCGTAGGCGGCCACGGAGCCCAGCGAATGGCCCACGACGACACGGGTGTCCTTGTCCATGGCAGTCACGATCCGCTCATGCACCCGCGACCGCACCTCCTCGTCCAGGAGGTAACGGCGGACCTGCTTCAGATCGAAGACCAGCATGCGCACGGCGATCCCCGAGAAGAACCGGGACGTGCTCAGCGCGCGCAGTGCGGCCTGCACACCGGCTGGTACACGCGCCAGGGTCCGGGAGCCCGGGTCCACCACCCGGGAATCCGTCCGGGCGGCCTCCGCCCACCACTCCAGCAGAAGTTGCCGTTCGAACTCCTCGTCCACGTCCGCTGCCGTGTATGGCGGGATCCCGACCGACAGCGGCCTGCCTGGTGGCCGGAACACGTCACCGTAGAAGACGCATCGCACGTCCTGCGGCTCGAGTGCGCCGCCCGCCCGTGTCACACCGTCCCGCAGCGCCGGGCACCACTCCCCGTGCAGCACCTGCTCGCCCTTGAACTGCTGGCCTATACCGTGCACACACAAGACGCGCGCCACCCGAACCCCAGCCCCCGTTCCGGTCATGGAGCGCGTGGGAACACCTCGCCCCCTCGCCCCCGTCACGTACACCGGCATGCTACCGCCGTCGCTCGAGGCTCAACCTTGACAGCCGTCTTCAAGGGTTCTCTCGAAGGGGCCGACGTGATTCTCTGTGTGCAAGTCGCGACCCGGCTCGCGGACGACGCCGCGCCGCGGGCGCCCACGGCCCGCGCAGGGGAACAACCCGTCGGCTACACGGTTGTCAACGGGACCTGGACGGTGTGGACCGTGTTGTCGCCCAGGTGCAGCAGCCCACGGCCCGGCTGGACGGCCTGCCCGACGGAACCACGTTGCAGCCGAATACCGATCAGTTCACCGTCCGACATGTTCTGCGGGGAGAGGAGCAGTCCGCGGCGGGCCTTCTTCAGGTCGACCTGCCAGCCGCTGAACCCGCCGCACACGTCCTCCGCGTCACCGGCGATGACGATGCCCACCTCCCGGCCCGCGGCGCCGCGCAGCACCGACTGCAGAACCTCGCCCGCGTCGCAGGTACGCAGCAGTTCCGCGTCGTCCATGACGATCACTCCCGGACTCGTCAGCTGCTCCAGGGCCGCCTCCAGGGCGTCCGGCGCCAGGTTGTCCTCACCGAAGAAGCCGGCCACACCCTCAGCGCCCTTGAGCCGTCGCAGGGGTGACTGCGGGCGCGGAGCGGCCACGATCACCTGTGTGCCGACCGACAGCAATGACCGGACCATGGTCAGCAGGGCGGTGCTGCGGCCCGACCTCGCCGGTCCGGCGATCACGAACGCCGGTGTGCCCTCGGCGAGGTCGGGGCCGAGCGCGGTGAGCTGGTCCCCGCCGACGGCCGCCATCGACCACAGCCGGCCGCCGCGTGGCATGGCCCCGATCTCTTGGGCGTCGCGCAGCTCCCACGCCTCCTCGTAGCCGATCCGGCCGGGCAGCACATCGACCCGGAACGGCCGACGCGAGCGCGGGACAGCGGTGTCCCGGTCCTCCGCGGACGCGCCGATGGACTGGAGTGCCGCCGACTGGGACTGACCGCTGGGATCCTCGACGAGCAGCGCGACATGCGTCTCGACCCCGCCCTGGGCACGGAACGCCCGGCCGGCCGGGATCTTTGCCGGGATCTTACGGGGGTTGAGGCCGATCAGGGAGACGTCGCCGGGGTCACTGAGCTGCAGCGCCATCTTGTTCTCGGTCAGCGTGGAGATCCGGCCCAGCAGCAGGGACCGGTCGCCCGACAGGACCACATGCACGCCTACGGAGGCACCCTCGCGCATCAGCTGGAAGATCGCGTCCTGCAGCGCGCCGCCGTTGAGATCGCCCAGGGACGGGACGAAGCCCTCCCAGCGGTCCAGCAGCAGCACGATGTGAGACAGCCGCTCCCCGGCCGGAACCGCCTGTCGCTGCTCGTTGATGTCGGTGAAACCGCCCTCGCCGAGCAGTGCCATCCGCCGCTGCACCTCGGATGACAACTTCTCGATCAGCCGGACCGCGCGGTCGGACTCGTTGGAGCGCACCACCGCGCCGCAGTGCGGCAGGGAAGTGAGCGCCAGCAGAGCGCCGTTGCCGCAGTCGAGCGCATACAGGTGCACATCACCGCAGGAGTTGGCGCGGGCCAGCGACCCGGCGATGGTGCGCAGGGTCTGGGACCGGCCACTGCGCGGAGCACCCGCAATCATCAGATGGCCGAACGTGGTGAGATCGAGGGACACGGTGCGCCGGGCCTGCTCACCGGGCAGGTCGTCGACCGCGTAGGGAGCGGGCAGCAGCCCGTCCGGGGAAGGCGCGGCGGGAGCTTCCAGTTGGTCCAGCACCACGCGCTCGGCCAGCGCGGGAAGCCACGGGCTGTGCTGCGGCGGGATGCCCAGCCGCTCGTTGGCGCCCTGGACCGCCTCGACGAGGACGGCGAGGTCGGTGAGCAGGTCGTCGTCGCCCGTCTTCGGACCGGAGGGCCGCTCGGGCACCGGACGGCCGAGTCCGTCCCAGCCGATCGCCACGGTGAACGGCGCCGGCACCGTGGTCCGCACCGCTCCCGGCCGCCGGCCCCCGACCCGCCCTGACTGGAACGGCAGCAGGGACGACGCTCCCAGCCGGACATACGCGCGGCCCGGAGTCGACTTGGCGATGAATCCGGCGTCCGGGGCGTCGATGACGTCGCTGGACTCGCTCGCGTCCGTCACGCGCAGCGCGATGCGCAGGTTGGTGTTGGCCCGGATCTCGGGCGAGACCACACCCGAGGGACGCTGGGTGGCGAGGATCAGGTGGATGCCCAGCGAACGGCCCCGCTGCGCGACGTTCACCAGGCCCGTGACGAAGTCGGGCAGCTCACGCGCCATGGAGGCGAACTCGTCGATGACGATGAGGAGCCGGGGCATCGGCGCGAGGGCGGGGTTGGTCCGCATCGCGACGATGTAGTCCTCGAGGTCCTTGGTGCCGGCCGCGCCCAGGATGTGCTCGCGGCGCCGCAGCTCCGCGCCGAGGGACTCCAGAGCCCGCTCGACCAGGTGCGTGTCGAGGTCCGTCACCATACCGACGGTGTGCGGCAGCTTCACACAGTCCTTGAACGCCGCGCCACCTTTGTAGTCGACCAGGACGAAGGTCATCGCGTCCGGCCGGTTGGCGACCGCCAGCGAGGCGACGATGGTCTGCAGCAACTCAGACTTGCCGGACCCGGTGGTGCCCGCGACCAGGCCGTGGGGCCCGTCCCGTACCAGGTCGATGGAGAACGGCCCGTCGAACGACTCGCCCACCACGGCGGTCGTGGAACGCCCTCCCCTGGACCAGCCGGCGGCCACCGCGTCGCTGGTCGGCGGCTCCATCCCGATCACGTCCAGCAGTCGGCAGGCGTCCGGCAGCGCCGCGCCCTCGTCACCACTGACATCCCGGATGGGGGCCACACCCCGGGCGACCTGCTCGCTCCACCCGGGCGTCACACAGTCCGGCCGCACCGCAGTGAGCGGCTCGGCGCCGGCCATCGACACCTGCAGCAAACCATGGAAGTCCTCCTCGACCAGAGCACGGCACTCCTCGGGAAGCAGTCGCCGGTCCGCGTCCAGACAGACCAGGTCGATCCCCACCCGCGGCCCCTCCCGCAGCACCTGGGTCAGGCCGGGCAGCGCACGCAGCCGCCGCGACCCGTCCAGAACCACCAGGACCGTGGGCCCGCCCCAGCTCTGGTTGTCGGCCATGCCCGCCTCGCGGGCGGCCTCCTGCCGGGTGGCGACCAGAGCGAGGAGTTCACTGATCCGCCGCGCGACGCTGTCCGCGTCCGTGCCGATCAGCGACAGCGCGGGCTGCCCCTCGCGGGCACGGGCGTGCGGCAGCCACCGCACCCACTCCCAGTCGGACTGCCCACTGGGATCGGTCAGTACGTAGACCTGCAAGTCGGCCGGCGAGTGCAGCACCGCGGCCTGCGTCACCAACCAGCGGCCGATCGCCCGTGGCAGCCCGCCGCGGCCCGCGACACCGAGCACACCGTGCTGCCGCAGGGGCACGGTCACCGGCACGTCCGCGAGCCTGCGCGCCTCGCCGCGCCGGTGTTCCTCCTGGTTCGGGTCGGTGACCTGCACATCGGAGGGAACCGCGCCGGTGCCGACGCGCAGCAGCCCGTAGTCGGCGTCCGCACGGCGCCGCTCCCACAGCCGCTGGCCCGGCCCCGTCGCGGTGGCCCACACCTCGGCCGGGTCGGGCGCGCCCTCCCGCCGGGCACCCGTCTCGGCGGCCATCGCCCTGCGGGCCTGCCGCTCGATCGACGCCTTGGCCCGCTCGTAGTCGGCCACGGTCTGGCGGTAGGTCTTCTTGCCGTGCTTCTTGTCAATGAGGTAGTTGCCGACCATGGCGATCGGACTGAGTACCGCCATGAACAGATAGCGCGGCTGCCCCATCATCAAGGCCATCACCACCGCACCGACCAACGGCACCACGGCCATCAACCAGGGCAGCGGGCGCCCCTCGGACGGCTTGGGCTTCGACGGCAGCTGGAACTTGGTGGGCCTGGGCGGGGGAGTGATGCGCGGCGGACGGTTGTAGTCCAGCCCCGTTCCGTCCTCGGACGGCTTGAGCGCGGTGTCGGGGAACGACGGCAGGCTCAGCTCCAGCAGGGTGTGCCCGGCGACGATGACGCTGCGCGGCCGCCAGGGCCGTTGGTCGTCCAGCGGCTCACCGTCCAGCGTCACGGAACTGCCGTAGGCGGGGCGTACGGTGACACTCCCGTCGACCGCGACGTCGACCTCGACGGCGTACTGCGGCAGCGCGGGGTCGTCCACGCTGATCCAGGCTTGCGGGTCGCTTCCGACGACGGCGATGCCTGGCCCGAGCGGATACACCCTGCCGGCGTCGGGGCCGCCCGCCACCCGGACCTCGACGAAGCCTTGCGGGTCGGGTAGCGGGCAGGCGTTGGGGGTGGCGAGGCTGATGATGGCGCCGTCGCGCAGGGGGGAGTTGGCGACGGTCAAGGAGGGGGCAACGGCGAATCCGTTGACGTACAGGGCGGGCGGGCCCTCCACGCCGACCGGTCGCCCTAACAGCCGCCCGACCTCGGCTGCGAGGGCGCCGACGGTGGCTTCCGGGTCGGTGGTGACGAGGAGGTCGGCGCGGGTGGTGCGGTTGGGATCGATGATGCTCAGCTGGATTTCCACCGTTGCCCCTGACCTTTCGGTGTTGTATACAGCAGAGTCTCACGGCCAGCCCTGCATGGAACGCTCAATGGCCCCATTAACCTCGCGCATCTGTGAAGATGGCTGTCCGACAGGTGATCAGCGAAGCAGAAAGTTTCTCCGACCAGTAAGAATCGAGGAGGGCGCTGCAGTGGAAGCCGCGGGCTGTCCATGATCCAAGCAAGGTTCCCCTGGACCTCGCGCTGGCGGTCGCACTCGGTAGGGATTGGCTTGTGGATGTCGTCATGCTGCAGTTTGAGCTGGCCGTGTTCGGCCCCGGTCGTCCCAATACCACTGTCTCCCGCCTCATCGACGCCCTCGCCGCCTTGGGCGAGAAGGCACTGGACGCCGTCCGCCGGGTAGGGTCCGAAGTCCGTTCACATTTTTGGTCGCTGACCGAGTACCAGGCCCCGAATGCGGGCAGAGAGGTGATCATCGATCTGGACGGTAGCCTCATTGTCGCGCACTCTGACAAGCAAGACGCGGCCCCGACCCGGAAGAAGGCCTATGGGCCGCCATCCGCTGATGGGTTTCGTCGACTACGGGCCCGGTGGAACCAGTGAACCCGTCGCCGCCCTCCCACCGGCCGGCGCCGCACCCTCCACTTTGCCTGCTACTGGTCCTGGCATCACGACATCACGCCCGACCGGCTCGCTCAACTGCTGAACCCGGGATGACCATTGATTTCTCTGTCCCGACGATCAGTACTACCGCGACCGGAGCAGTGGAACCCGACGCCCACGCGGTGCGACAACCGGGCCGTTGACCTGCCTGCCCGTCAGCCACAGCACGCGAAACGGTCCCCCCGACTTCGTCGGCAGACCGTTCCATCGTAGCTTCTACATGGATTTCACGGCAGTGATCGATAATATGCGAGTCGCGAGGAATCCCACTCAACGATTTCCAAGACATCGTTGAGATAAGCATTGGAGACGCTCTCACGACTACTTTTCTGGAATTCCCGATAGATGGACCACAGGCCATCACGAATGGTTTCGAAGCAACGCCAGTAGAAGCCTGACTCGACAGAGTCACCATCCTCTTCTGCAGAGGCGAACCAAAGTAGCAGCCACGCTGCCTCATCGATCTGGTTCGTATTCAGTCCATCGGCAATCATAGCCATGAGGACCGCACACACGGCCGGTGCGGGCTCCTTCAGGATCGACTGGGTGATAGCGCATCCGTCTAGCGCCCGAAATGCATCTGCAGCCCCATCGATAGCGGACTCCAGAACCTTGACGAGATGCCCAGCGGATCTTCCGCAGCCGCACTTCAGCGAGTCCCATTTGTGTCGACTGATTTCTCTGCGTGCCAGACTCAAGATAGTTCGACTTCCTGAGTAGTGAATGGTGCTGCACCTGGGATGCAGCGCTTGATTCTTCGGTCCGGTTTCTATTGATACCATACTCCCCGCGGATCTCCTGTAACGCCTGGACCGAAGTGACTGCGGGGGTAATCCTGTTGGCATTCCGGGCAAACGGGCTTGACGCTCGGTGCGTAAGTTGCCGCCGTTTTACCTTTCACTGCTTCATATGCAACACCCCACCGCACCTTGGTCCAGTCGCCGCCGAGCAGTCGGACGACGTTGCCCTCTGCGCAGTAGGTGGCCGCACCGCCTGTCACGTCCGGTCCAGAGGATGCGACGGCAAGTTCGCCGGTGTCAACGTGGTACCCGGAAACGTAGGTACGGGCTGCGGTACGGGCGGTGCGGTTCTCGACCGCAGCCTTCCGGGCCAGTGCTTGGCCGTGGGAGAGCCGCTCGTCAGGTGTCCAATCGGCTGGAGCCGCTTCCTTGTGCGAGTACGCAGGTCGCGACTTCTGACCGACGGGCCCTCGAGAGGTGGTACCTCGCGGAATTGGCGCTGCTTTGACCGGTGGGATGGCGCTACCGCCGCTATTGTCGGTGGGGGACGGAGTCTCCTCGGTCGTGGGCTTCGGGGCGTCGTCGGCGACTTTTCCGTCGGTGGCCTTGAGCTTGGTGGCCGCCTTTTCCAGGTCTTTCTCGGTGCCGTCCAGGACTTGGTGAAAGGTGCCGGGCAGCCTCTTGAAGATGTCCTCCGCTATGGACTTGAGGGCCGCTTCCAAGACCTGGACAACGTGCCACCTTCCGCCGGCCGAGTGCGTCTCGATCTTCCGGGCGTTGGCCCGCCGGTGGGCCCGGATACTCGCCGTCTCCACGCGGTTCTTGTGCTTCTTGGCCGTGTCGGCGACGCGCTGCAGCGCCTTGTAGTCGGCCTTGAGGCTCACGGCCTCGAAGACGACGTTGGTGCTGCCCTTCAGCATCTTGGCGATGGCTGCGTTCGCGTGGTGGCTGATTTCCGTCGCAGCTTCGTTGATCAGATAGCCGATGATCTTGTTCTCGAGCTCCTGGAGCGCGAACTTGACCGTCATCTTGGTGAGCGCGATCTCCAACGGCAGTTCACCTTCGGCGATGCCCAAGGTGAACAGGGCCTCGCCCTGGGTTGCGATCACCTCGATCGCCAGGGCGACTGCAGCTCCGATCACCACCTCCTTCTGGACCACTACCGCTTCGGCGGCCATGTCCAAGGCTTCGGCGAAGGCATGCATAGGGCCGCGCATGGCCATCATCTGCGAGTGGTGATGATCCCAGTGCTCTGCCAGGGTCTTGACCATGCCGGACTGATTGGAATCCTTCAGGCCGTGGACGGCATCATGCGACAGTTGGGACAGCTGTGTCAGGTCGGTGGCGAACTCTCGTAAGTCGCGTGCCCAGCCCCGTAGTTCGTCCTCATCGATCGCTGGCCATGGCAGACCTAAGAAGTTGAACGCATCTACGACCCAGCCCGGCAGCTCGAGCGACATCACGACCCCCGTCGTCACGCGTCGCGCTCGGCCAGCGCGACGCGCCATCGACATACATGATGCCGTGTGCGCTTCAATCGGTTCCCTGGTGTGCACGGGATTTTCGCAAGAGGCGCCACGTGGTCCGGAACGGTTCGGGAACCAGGGGATGACGCAGTCTCGTCCTCATCCGTAAGCTGACACACCAGCACACCAAGGCAACACCTGCGGCTGCCACGGGGGTTGGCCCTGAGGCGCGTCACATGAGAGGCGGACGCTCCATGGCGAACGTGAACATTACCTATCAGGAGATGCATGACGCGGCCAAGAAGCTGCGCAAAGGCCAATCCGACATCACCCACAACCTGCATGAGATGCACAAGTTTATCCAGCACCTGGTCAACAGCGGGTATGTGACCGACCGTTCCTCGAAGCAGTTCGAGCAGTCGTACACGGAGTTCAACAGCGGCGTGACCCAGACCGTCGAGGGCCTGGAAGGAATCGCGAAGTTCCTGGAGTCCGCCGCGCATACGTTCCAGCAGGCCGACGATGACCTGGCCAGGGGCGCTCGAGGCTGACACGAGCTGCCTGACAGGGTCAACAGGCCACTGCGGGATCATGTGCCGCTGTGGCCCGTTGACCTGTACCTGTATGGGTTTCTGTACGGCTGCACCGCCACGGACTACGAGGCGCCCACCCGGCAGACGGCCGGAGCAGACGCGAACTCCGTCCTGCCGCTCACGATGATCAGCGACGTGACGGTGTAGCAGGTGCCGGAGGGCACCGAACCGGCCGGGAAGACCACCGCCGGCTCGGTGCCGTCCGCGGTTTTCAGGACCGGGTCCTTGACACCGGGGACCTTCGCCCTGACGACGTAACCCGTGACCTGGCCGGCCTGCTGCGGTACCTGCCAGGTGACCTCGACGTTGCCCTCGGCTTTCGTCACCGTCACCTTGCGCGGCATCAGGCCCGCGAGCAGGTTCTGCGGGACCTGCTGGGGGGCGGTGGGGGAGGGTGATGCGCCGGTGTGGGCCGCGCCCTTGTCCGTGCCGTTCAGCAGCAGGGTTATCGCTGTCGCTGAAGCGGCGAAGACCGTTACCGCCGTGCACACCGCGATCAGTCGCCTGCGCGACTGCCGCCGCGCCTCGTCCCTGGCTGCCGATCCCGCTTGTTCCGCCGCCTCGGCCTCCTCCGCTGTCACATCGTCGGCCGGGTCCCATCCGGGCAGCGGCGCCACGGGCGCGGGTTCGGGTTCCAGCGCGGGTACGCGCGCTGCCTGGGCGAGGGGCAGCACGGTCCGCAGCACTCGGTGCACCTCGGTCAGCGGTGGGCGGCCCTCGGGGTTCGGCGACATCATCCGGTGGATCAGGGTGAGCAGCGGGCCGGGTACGCCGGTGAGCTGGGCCGGTGGCGGCAACTCGCCGTGGAAGACCGCCTCGTAGAGCGCGGACGAGCCGGCGCGGCCCGCCTCGAGGTGGGCGGGCTCGCCGTTCAGCAGGGCGTACAGCGTCGCGCCAAGGCTGTAGACGTCGGCTGCAGGGCCCGGGTTCTCCCAGCCGAAGAGTTCGCGGGATGCGTACATCGGGTCGAAGATGGCGCCGAGTCGCGGTGCCGAGCGTTGCAGTACGCGGGCGATGCCGTGGTCGGCGAGCAGGGCGTCGCCGCCGGCGTCGAACAGTACGTTGGAGGGGCGCACGCCGAGGTGCAGTACCCCCCGGCGGTGCCCCGAGTGCAGGGCGAGGGCCAGGCGGGTGCCGATGATGACCACGTCGTCGATCGGGAACGGGCCCGAGGCGGTCAGCCTGGCCTGGGCGTCGCCGCCGGGGCAGAACTGCTCGACGACATAGGGGTGGTGGTCGGGTGTGAAGCCGGCGTCCTCGACGGAGACGGCGCAGGGGTACTGTGCTGCGGCGCCCGCGGAGAGGAGTTCGGAGTGTGCGGCCAGGCGCCGCCGCTCGTCGTCGACGGTGATGTCGAGGACCTTGACGGCGACCTCCGCGCCGGTCGCCTCCTCCCGGCACAGCAGGACGGTGGCGTGGCGTCCGGGGCGGCCGATCCGGCGGAGCGCGACGAAACCCGGGGGCAAAGAGGGCGCCGGAGCGGCCCCGCCCGTGGTGGCGGCGCTGCCCGGCGTGCCGCTCGGGCCGGTCCACTCCGGCATTCGGTTCACCTTCCCAAGCCCTTTTCCTCAGTTTCCGATTCCCCTCTCCCGCTGCGCGGTCACCTCCGCAGCAGCGCGCCGGGATGCAGCGTCCGGCGCAGTCGTTCCCGTCTCGGGACGGAGCGCAGGACGATCTTCTCGACACTGTCACAGTGGGCCCAGGCCGCGTCGGCGGAGGCGGCGTCAGGAGTGCGGCCACCGTAACCGACCTCGTTGACCAGCATGGCGAGCGTGGGCAGGTGGGATCCCACCCCGTCGCCGAGACGGTCCGCGCCGAACGCCGCGACCTCTTCCGCCGTGTGCGCTCCGGTGGCCGGGAGGCCGAGCTCGGTCAGCCGGTCGACGATCTGCTGCCATGCTCCGAGCACCCGGCGGGCCGGGTCCGGGTGTTTGCGGCGCCTGGCGCGGCGCCGATAGGGGGCCCAGGCCGCGTACGACAGGTAGGCGGTCACCAGCGCGAGGCCCACGACGAGAACGTAGAACCACAGCGGGAGGCCCCCGGTGCCGGTGGCCCTGACGGCGGTGCCGCCGCGGCCGTTGTTCTTCGGCGCGGTGTCCGGGCGGGGCTCCTCGGTGATCTTCTTGTCGACCGCCTTGCGGTCCTTCGGCTCACCCGCCGGTGCCACGGACGCGCGGTTCTTCGACGCCTCGCCGGGCGTCGGGTAGAAGGGGACCCAGCCGATACCCCTGAATTCCACCTCCGGCCAGGCGAGGACGTCCTTGCCGGTGATCTGCCAGGTGTCCGCCGAGGTACGCGTACCGGGGCGGAAGCCGACGACGACCCTGGTGGGCAGGCCGAGGGTGCGGGCCATGACGGCGAACGCGGCGGCGAACTGCTCGGAGGTGCCGCGACGGCTGTCTGTGAGGAAGAACTCCAGGCCCCGGTAGGTGTGACCGGGGATGGCGGTGGGGTCGAAGGCGTATCCCCGGCGCAGCCAGTCGGCCAGCCGGACGGCCTGCTGGTACGGGTAGGTGCTGCCCGCGGTGGCTTTTGCGGCGACCTTGGCGAAGGAGTCCACCGACGGGATCCGCTGCCCGGCGACATCGGTGCGGGGGAGCGAGACGAGCTTGGGGTCGTCGGCCGCGGCGGCGTACTGCAGGTGGTCGGCGTCGTAGACGGGCAGCTCGGACGTGACGGTGTAGCTGAAGGCGGAGGGGATGTCCCGGCCGGTGGACAGCACGGCGCTGTCCGGGTCCACGGCCATGTCGGTGTGGGCCGGTGCCGTCACGAAGGACGGCCGGTCGGCGGCGGGCAACCAGATGCCGGGCAGGCGCTGGACGCTGAAACGCTGGGTGAGCCGCTTGGTCCGGCCGGGATCGGTGCCCTTCTCGGCGGGTACGCGGCCGCCGGTGCGGGTCAGTTCGGCGGTGCTGGACCAGGTCGTGCCGTCGTAGGCGTCGAGCACGGCCAGGCGGTAGTTCTGCGCGCTCGTGGCCTTGACGGTGAACACCTTCTCGTCACCGTTGTGCATCCAGGCGGCCACCTGGTCGAGTGGGCTGGTCGACTCCGGGTGCACGATGTGCGGGGTGACCGCTGCGCGGGGGTCGTAGGGGGCGCCCAGTCCGGGCAGGTGAGGGCCGAGCAGGCCGGCCACGAGGGCGAGGACGGCCGTTGTGGGCAGCCCGAACGCCAGGCCACGTATCGAGAAACGGGCGCCGCTGCGGATGAGAAGGAGCACCGCGGCCAGGGCCGCCAGCGCCGCCGGTACCGGGGTGTCGGAACCGGTGCCGTCCACGCCGAGGACGAGCGGGGCTCCGAAGGCGAGTACGGGCGGGACGGCGGGCAGGAGCGAATTGCGGGTACGCAGGGCCAGTTCGGTGGAGGCGAAGGCGGCCAGCCAGAGCACGGCGTGCGGCAGGACCAGCAGTTCCGGGTCGCCGGGGGCGGGCAGGATGGTGGAGAGGACGGCATGAGGCGAGTCGAGGAGCGCGGCCCACACCGCGTGCAGGGCGTGCGGTGTCGGCAGGCCCCCGCCCGTCTGGTGGAACAGCGTCGCGGCCGCCGTCACCAGCCACCCGACACCGGTCAGCAGGACCGATGGCCACAGAGCGGTGGGCCGGTTCGGCCGGGCCTTTCTGGCGAAGAGCAGTCCGGACAGCACCGTCGACAGGGCGACGGGCGCGAGCACCGCGACGAGGAAGACCGGGAGCAGGTCGTGAAGCTCGAAGATCCGGTGGAAACCGTATCCGGAGGCGGCGGTCATCCCGGTCACCGGCAGCAGTGACCACAGCCGGCGGCCGCGGCTCAGCCCCCCGGCGGGAGAGGGTGCCGGTTCCTGCGGACGCTCGGCAGCGCGCGCCGTGTGCGACGACGGCGGCGGGGCGGCCCAGTCCCAGGTCGGACCGCCGCCCTGGGGCGGCTGCGGCGCGGTACGGGCCGCACGCGTCGGCGTCGTCATCGGACGGCCTCCCCGCGCCAGACGGCCGGCAGGGCGTCCAGGGAGACGATGTGCAGCTGCGGAACGTCCAGGCCCGAGCCTGCGAGGGACGGTGCGGTGGGCGAGTCAGCGCCGGCGCGCAGGACCGTCACCCGGTCGAATCGGCGTCGCACGCGGCCGAGCGCCGCCAGGCCGTCGGTGTCACCGGTGCCGGTGACGACGACCAGGGACCCGCCGCCGCGGTGATGATCGAGATCGTCGAAGGCCGCTGCCACGGAGGCGCGATCGGACCGACCGATCAGGGCCAGCCGGTCGAGCAGGGATTCCGCGTCGTTGCCGGAGCCGTCGGTGAGGAGGATCGGACCGGTTTCGCTGAGCAGGCTCACCGGGAAGTGCGAGCGGGCGGCGGCGTGGGCGATGCTGGCCGTGGAGTCGACGGCGAGCTCGAAATCGTCCTCGCCCGCATAGGCGTTGGCGCGGCTGTCGAGGACGACGGTGGTGTGGGGCAGGGACACGTCCACCATCTGACGGACCATCAGCGTGCCGGTACGGGCGGTGGACCGCCAGTGCACACGACGCAGGTCGTCACCGAGGACGTACTCGCGCAGCGCGTGGAAGGTCAGCGAGCCGTCGTCCGCGGTGTCGGAGGTGGGGCCCTCGATGTGGTGGGCCTTGCCGGAGGGCAGGACGGGCAGCGGACAGACCCGCGGGCGGACGACCAGGGTGTCGGCGGAGCCGTAGTCGCGCACACGGCGTGCGAGTCCGAGCGGGTCGGTGCGCAGCAGCCGGAGCGGGCCGACCGGGATGAGTCCGCGCCGGGCGGTCGGCAGCGCGTACCGCACCTCGTGGGCCTGGCCCGCGTGCAGGACGGGGACGTCGATGCTGAGCGGGCGGTCGCCGCACACGTCCGTGGCGCGCAGACCGCGCCTGGTGCGGCTTCCGGTGTTGGTCAGGGTCACGATGCCGTCGGCCGGCTCGCCGCGGGCGATCTTGCGGGGCGCGATGCGGCGCTCTGCGGTGAGTTCCGGTCTGGGCAGTGTCCAGACCACGGCCGTCGCGACCGCGAGCAGGCAGGCGACACCCAGAGCGGCTGCTTCCTGGTAACCGAGCGCGTATCCGGCGGCGGTCAGTGCCACCCCGCCGACGGCGGTCCCCCAGCCGGTAGGGGACAGCATCACACCCTCGCCCCGCCGGCCTGCGGCACCGGCACGGTGGCGAGGACCTCGGCGATGACGTCGGCGCCCGTACGACCGCTGAGCTCGGCTTCCGGCGTCAGGATCAGTCGGTGCGCGAGGACATGCCCGGCCAGGGCCTTGACATCCTCCGGCAGGGCGTAGGCACGTCCCTGTGAAGCGGCCCGCACCCGCACGGCACGCAGGAGCGCGACGGAGCCCCGGGGGGAGGCACCGAGCCGGACGTCGGGGAGTGACCGCGTCGCGGCGACGACCCGGACCAGGTAGTCGTACAGCGGTTCGGCGACCCGGACCCGCGTGGCGGCCTGGATGAACTGGGAGATCTGCTGGGCGGTCGCGATGGTGGGCAGCGACTCCGGTGCGACGCTTGACGCCGAGCCGGTGAGGACGGCGACCTCGGAGGCGTGGTCCGGATAGCCGATGGTGACGCGCATCAGGAAGCGGTCGAGCTGCGCTTCCGGGAGCGGGTACGTGCCCCCCATGTCGACGGAGTTCTGGGTGGCCAGGACCATGAAGGGGCGCGGGACGGGGTGCGTCTTGCCGTCGGCCGTGACCCGGCGCTCCTCCATGACCTCCAGCATCGCCGACTGGGTCTTGGGCGAGGCGCGGTTGATCTCGTCGCCGAGCACGATGTTCGCGAAGACCGGTCCGGGGAGGAATTCGAAACTTCCGGTGTTCTGCCGGTAGATGGTGACGCCGGTGATGTCGGAGGGCAGCAGGTCGGGTGTGAACTGCACCCGCGCGAAGTTGGCTTCCAGACAGGAGGCCAGGCAGCGGGCCAGCGTCGTCTTGCCGGTGCCGGGGACGTCCTCGATGAGAAGGTGGCCCTCGGCGAACAGGCAGACGAGCGCGAGTTCGACGGTGTCGCGCTTGCCCTTGACCACACGCTCGATGTTGTCACCCAGAGCGTGGAAGCACTGGGCGAAGAGCGCGACGGCGTCATCGCGCTGGAACGGCTGAGAAACGCTCACGGCACACGCTCACTTGATCGCGGGTCGACAGGTCATGTGCAGTCCCAGACAGCTGGGTTGAAGCGCGAGTCGACATAGATGTCGGCGACGTAACCGCTGCCGTAGCTCGAGGTGATCTTGGCCCAGACGTCACTCTTCGAACCGTTGTACGGCTGTCGCTCCATCGAGCCCTTCGTCTTGCACTGGACGGTCACCGTCGGGCTGCTCTTGCCCGGGATCGCGCCGTTCCGGTGGCCGGAGGACGTGCTGGGGACGGATCGGATGCCGAGGTCAGTGGTGTCGTTGTCGTTGTGCACGATCTTCATCGGCTGGTCCGGTGGCGTCAGGTCGAGGCTGCCTCCGACCGTGGTACCCGAGCCGGCCGCGTTGGTGGCGGTGACGGACACCGCGTACGTCTTGCTGTTGGCGAGTCCGGCATAGGTGTGGGAAGTCTTCGGTGTCGTGATCGTCCCGGAGGGTCCGCTCACGGTGTATGTCACAGAGGCGTCCGAACCGGCCGGTGCCTGCCAGGTCAGCGTCCCCCCGTGGCCGCCCGACGCTGTTGTCACCTTCAGGTTCTGCGGCGCACCTGGGGAGACGCAGGGCCGGACGGGCGCAGAGAGAGCCGACTCCCTGTTGCTCCCGCCCGCATACTGGGCGACGACCGTGAAGCTGTACTGCTGGGTGCAGGATCCGCCCCTGACTTCGAAAGTGAAAGGGCCGTCGGGCCCGACCGCGTTCGGGGTGACCGTCGCGCCCGCCGGGGCGCCCTTGAGAACGTACTGCTTGGGAGTCACTCCGGACGCCGCCGCGAACGTGACGGTGATGGATCCCGAGCCCGACTGGGCCTGCGGGGTGCCGGGGGCCTTCGGTTCCGGGCAGTCGGCCTCCCACCTGATCGCACAGTTCCGCGTCGGTGCGTGAGTGGTCTTCGACGGTTGCGGCGCGCTGGGTGCGGTGGGCCTGCCGCCCTGGGCGGGGCCGGGCCGACGGTGTGGGGTGGTCGGCCCGGGCGGCGACGCCTGGGTCGCGGGCGGGACCGACGGCAGATTGTCCACGACGGGCTTGTCGTTCTTCTTACGCGCCGTCGGAACCTGCGTCTTGTACTTGCCGATGTGCTTGACCTGCCCACCGGGGCTGATGACGGCGGCAGAGGCGCTCTCCTGGTCGTTGACCCACAACAGCCCGTTGCGGCTGAAGAGTTCGAGGCCGCCGGGATGGCCCGTGACCGGTACCGAGTCGTCGAAGGCCGATGCCGCGGTGTCGTACACCAACAGGGCGCCGGTGCTCTCGTCGGGGATGTAGACCCGCTTGCCCAGAACCTGCGGTGCACCAAGGCGGTGTCCCGTCGTCGGCACCTTGGCGTTGACGGCCTGACCGGTACGGAGGTCGATCAGCGCGAGTGCTCCGGAGTCCCTGGCCAGAACCGGCACGGTTGAGCCATCGGTGTTCGCCGGCACCAGGATGTCGGCCGGACCGGAGTCGGCGATGCCTCCCTGAAGGTTGAAGGACTGCTGGGTGCCGGCCACCGAGAGCACCTTGGTGACGGCCGCAGTGCGGTCGGTCACCACCGGAGTGCCGTCTGCCAGTGTCAGTACGAGATCGTGCCGGGCGGCCGCGACCTTCACCGCCGCGCTGCGCGCACCGTTGACGAACGGCACGACGGTGCCGTTGCCCGGAACGGGCACCCACAAGGTGCCCTTGGGGTCCACCGTCGCCGCGCCGAGCCGGGTGCCCAGTTTCACCGGCGCGCCGACCGGTGTCGTCATCGCCGGATCGATCCGCTGCACGGTGCCCTTGGCCGGGTTCACCACGTAGGCGTATGAGCCACCGGCGACCAGTTGCAGCCCGGTGACCCCATAGTCGGAGGACTGCTCGGCGGTGAGCTGTGAGGGATCGACACGGATGATCTTCCCGGTCTTCTCGTCCAGCACCAGGACGGTCTTGCCGTCCTGCGATACGGACACCGGATGCCCCGCCATTCCGGGCAGCTCCGCCTTGCCGTCGACCTGCCCGGTGAGCCCGTTCGCGTGAGCGGCCTCTCCCTTGCCGCTGCTGGAGAGCCACGCACCGATGTCGGCGAGGTGCGGCAGTGAGCCTGACACGCCGACGCCTACCGCTACCGATGTGCCGATCAGAGCGCACACCGCGGCGACCGCAACATACCCGGTGGTTCGATTGCGAGTGGGGCGGACAGTCGCCCAGACCACCGTGGCCGCAGATACAGCACCCTGCTTGAGCCTTGCCGTCAGGCTTGGTCGTACCGCGGGTGTGGTTGCCGCGGGGTCCTTGAGGCTGCGCGGACGCAGCCCTGGCGGTAACCCTCCGCCTCCGACGCCAGTCCCTGGCATGTCCACCCCTTCCCCCGAAGAAGGATGTCCCCTGCAACGTCAGGCTATCCGTCTGCCGGATGCTCTGTCAGGTGTCCGTCGTCAACCGTGACAAGGGTGAAACACTTGCCTCTGATCTCGGATGGCGGTGGAACGGAGCACGCAGGCGCCGCACTTCGCCTGGCCGAACGAGTTGTGTGCCGTCCCGACTCCGAAGCGCCTGGGCAACCCGGTGAGCGGCGACGCATACCGGAGTCGGCGACTTCGAACGTGACACACATCACACCGTACGCATCCCCAAAAACCTGGCGCAGCCTGGCGTCGACGTGCCCCAGGCCCACCCTGTCCGAATTCCCTGCGCTTGGCCAGGCATGCGCCGGCGGCGCCCGTGCTCCCGGCCCCGCCCGTGGCCAGGACGCGCCGCAGCCTTCTTCGATGCCCCCGGGGGGGTGCTATCCATCGTCCAGAAAACGGCCTGCCGGATCGGCTGGCAGAATTCGTGTTCTCCGGCGCCCTGGAGTTTATCCTCGCGTTCGTCATCGTCGGGGCACTCCAATGCCACTTGCTGCCTGAGGCGGCGACTCTGGGCGAGGGACACCGACACCCGCCCCCGGCCAGACCGGCTTCTGAGGCGCGCCCTGACGGAAGTCTCAGGGAGCGATTCTCCCTTGTGCCACCAAGACCGTATCGTCAGCCGTCAACTCCCCCCTCGGACACAACGATTGACGGCACGGTGATGAGGGCCTCGACCTGACGGTCGTGGTCCTCGTTGCGTGTTCGTAGCTGATTCTGATGCCTAGGGCTCCGTAGCGTGAGCCCTTCTTGTCGGCGCCGATCGCTTGGATGCGCTGTGTAATGTCTCCAAGTCTCTGAGTGATCTGGCGGATCTGTGGCGCGTTGAGCGGGGGTTCCTTCCTTCGGGGGAGGGTCGGAAGCGCGTCCAGCTTCTGTTGCGCTGCCGCTCGCACTCCTTGATCGCCTGGCGGGCTTGAGCCTGCTCGGGTGTTGGGGCCTGTGCGGCGCTTGCCGCGATGCCAGCCTGGCTGAGTGCGGTGATGGTGGCGTTGAGCCGCTGCGGGGCGAAGGCGCGGGCGATCCACGCGTCCAGTGCCCGGCAGATGTTGTCTTCGCGCAGGTTGATGGTGCACGGATGATTGGCCGGTGCGCCGACCTCGGATCCGAGGGCCGCAGCTCCGGCAGCCGACCGGGGTCCGTGGACCGGAAGTGAGGCTCAATCATGGCCGCTGTCCGCACCCGCATGATTGTGTCCGGGTGCACCAGCAGCAGGAGCTGACGCAGTGCCTCGGCAGATGGTGGAGCAGGCCGGCGAGGACAGCGCGGTCGGTGTCTGTGAACGTGGGCTTGCTGACCTGGCGTTGCGGTTCGAGCAGTTGGTGTCGCAGGGTGATCAGAGTCAGCTGCCGCGTGGTCTGCTCGTCCGCCCGATTCACGCACTCCTATTGTGGACGGACGACATGCGGGGGTAACCTCCGCGACATTCCTGCAACGTTGCAAAAGGTAGATCGCATTCAACTTTTGCAACGTTGCAGGCCGGTTCCTCACGTCCTCTCCCCATCACCTCCCCACCGCGAAGGAGCGCTCGATGCACAGGAGAAAGAGGCCGGACCGGACGCTTCCGAGAGACCGACGCAGCCGGACGCCCTGGTGGCTGTCCCGGGCCGGTGCCGTTCTCGCCGCGTTCGCCCTGGCCGTTTCCGGAATGGCACTGGCCGTCGGCACCGCCTCGGCGGCGCCGACCACCGGCGTGCTGTACTCGCCCGATATCTCTGCGAACCCGAACGAGGACGCCAGCTACCCCCGGGTGATCCGGCTGGAGCACAGTGGTGGCGCCAACGGCACGCTGCTGGCGACCTTCTCGCACTCCGGAGTGGGCACCCAGAAGGCGAGCTTCCCCATCTACCGATCGACCGACGGCGGTCAGCACTGGTCCGCCTCGCCGATCGGCACCGTCACCGACACCGTGCACGGCTGGGACCTGGACGGCCCCACGCTCTACGAACTGCCGCAGGCCGAGGGCCCGCTGCCGGCCGGCACCCTGCTCGCCGCGGGCACCGCCTGGAACCGCAACGACTACACGCAGCAGGCCGTCGAGGTGTTCACCAGCACCGATCAGGGCGCCACCTGGTCGTACCGCAGCGCATGCACCTCGGAGTCGGGGATGGCGAACCGCCAGGGCCACGGCATCTGGGAGCCGGAGTTCACCGTGGCGTCCAACGGGAGCCTGGTCTGCTACTTCTCCGACGAGCGGCCGTCGACGAACGGCTACCCACAGGTCCTGGCCCACGTGACCAGCACCGACGGCGGCGCCACCTGGGGCGGCGAGGTCTACGACGTGGCCGTGCAGGACAACGTTCAGCGCCCGGGCATGGCCAGCGTGGTCAAGCTACCCAACGGCTCGTACGCGATGGCCTACGAGGACTGCAAGGCCGGCTACGACCCGGACTCGGCCTGCTCCGTCTACGTCAAGGCCTCGCCGGACGGGCTGAGTTGGAACCCCGGCAACCTCGGCAACATCGCCCAGACCATGGACGGGCGGCACTTCCTGCACACCCCGCAACTGGCCTGGAGCCCGTCCGGCGGCGCCAACGGCACCCTGCTGCTGTCCGGCCAGCGCGTGGTCTACGGTACGGACGGCAGTGCGCTCACGGTGGAGAAGGAGTCCGGCTCGGTGCTGCTGGCCAACACCCACCTGGGCAACGGCAGCTGGACCGAGACGACCGCTCCCGCGGCGGTCGACCCGACCGGCGGCTACGACGCGGGCGAGACATCCTGCCCCGGCTACAGCTCGCCGATCCTGCCCTCCGCCGACGGCTCCACGATGCTCTATCTGGCCGGCACACACCTGAGCAACGGCAAGTGCCAGGTCAGCTTCGGCACCGAGGTGACCCCCGGGCCGACCGGTGCCATCACCGGGCCGGGCACGACGAACAAGTGCCTGGACGTGGACACCAACACCTCCACCAACGGCAACAAGGTGCAGCTGTGGGACTGCAACGGGGTGCCAGGTCAGCAGTGGGCGCGCATGAGCGACGGCACGCTCCGCGCCTTCGGCAAGTGCCTGGACATCGTGGCCAACGGGACCGCGAACTACTCCAAGGTCGAGCTGTGGGACTGCGACAACGCGGGCGGTCAGCAGTGGTTCCCGCAGCCCGACGGCTCGCTGTTCAATCCGCAGTCCGGGCGCTGCCTCGACGATCCGCAGGCCGACACCGCCAACGGCACCCAGCTTCAGATCTACGACTGCAACGGGCTGTCCACGCAGGTGTGGCACCTGGCCGACTCCAACCAGGGGCCGACCGGTGCCATCACCGGGCCGGGCACGACGAACAAGTGCCTGGACGTGGACACCAACACCTCCACCAACGGCAACAAGGTGCAGCTGTGGGACTGCAACGGGGTGCCAGGTCAGCAGTGGGCGCGCATGAGCGACGGCACGCTCCGCGCCTTCGGCAAGTGCCTGGACATCGTGGCCAACGGGACCGCGAACTACTCCAAGGTCGAGCTGTGGGACTGCGACAACGCGGGCGGTCAGCAGTGGTTCCCGCAGCCCGACGGCTCGCTGTTCAATCCGCAGTCCGGGCGCTGCCTCGACGATCCGCAGGCCGACACCGCCAACGGCACCCAGCTTCAGATCTACGACTGCAACGGGCTGTCCACGCAGGACTGGCACCTGCCGTAACTCCCGTGACCGACGCGGCGCTTGCGGCTGCCGCGGCGGTGACCTCATAGCCGCGTCCCCGCATCCCGTACGCACAAGCTGCGGTCGCCCGGGCCCGTCCGGCCTGCCTGGGCGCCCCAGGCCGCGACCCAACCGTGATGCACGAATCTATTGCAACGTTGCAATTGGCTGGTTACCGTCTTGCAACGTTGCAACAAGCGCGATGAAGGGCTCAGGTGACACGAACGATGTCCGAGAACTGCACAGGCAGAAGCCGCCGCAACGGCAGGCCCCGCCGGTGGGCGGTGGCGACCGGCGCGGCCGTCCTGGCGACCGCCCTCCTCACCGCGTGCGGCAGCAGCGGCGACTCCGCGATGCAGGGCGCGACCGGCGGCACGCCAGGCGGCGGTTCCGGCGGCGCCGGCTGCCGGTCGGGCGCGACCTCCCTCACCTTCTGGGGCTGGTCGGCCGGCTACGACCTGGTGGTCAAGAAGTTCAACCAGACCCACCCGGACATCTGCGTCGAGCTGGAGAACGCCGGCGCCGCCAACGACGAGTACGTCAAACTCAGCGACGCCCTCAAGGCGCACAGTGGCACCCCCGACGTCGCGCAGATCGAGTACTTCGAACTGCCGTCGTTCGAGATCACCAAGAGCCTGGTGGACCTGTCCCCGTACGGCATCGGCGACGCGCAGCAGAACGAGGCCCCCGCCGCCTGGTCCGCGGTCACCCGGGGCTCGGCGCACTACGCGATGCCCGTCGACCTCGGCCCGCTCGCGCTGTACTACAACTCGGCCGCGTTCACGCAGCACAAGATCGCGGTCCCGGCCACGTGGAGCCAGTTCGCGGCCGCGGCCGACAAACTGCACTCCGCCGACCCCAAGGCCGCCATGACCAACTTCGACCCGGTCGACGCCCAGCCGGTGCTCGCGATGATGCAGCAGTACGGCGCATTCCCCTTCACGTACACCGGCGGGGACACGCTCGGCATCAACTTCACCGGCGCCGCGCAGACCGCCTTCGCGAACTTCTGGCAGGGCTTGATCGACAAGAAGGAGGTCACCACCGCGGCCGACTTCTCGCCTGCCCAGTGGTCCCACCTCGACAGCGGCGCCAACGCGGCCCGGATCAGCCCCGCGTGGGGACCGGTCGGCATGCAGGGCAGTATCAAGAAGACCATCGGCTCCTGGCGGGCGGCCCCCCTACCGCAGCAGCAGGCGGGCCAGAGCGCCGGCGGCAACTGGGGCGGTTCCACGCTCGCCGTGGTCAAGGGCACCCCGCACGCCAAGGAGGCGGCAGAGTTCGCGAAGTGGTTCGGCGGTTCGGCCGACGCCTGGCAGATCCTCAGCGACGACGTCGCCGGCGCGTTCCCCGGCTACCAGCCGCTGCTGAACTCGCCCGCCTTCCAGAGCAGGACGCTGCCGATCTCCGGCACCAGCCGGCCGAACAAGGTGTTCGCCAAGGCCGCCCAGGACCTCCGCCCCATCCAGTGGCCGCCGATCATGACCGCGGCGCTCACCCAGTGGACCTCCACCTTCGCCGGGGTCACCAAGGGCACCGAGACCCTGCCGGAGGCGTTCAAGACCTTCCAGAAGCAGATGGTCTCGTACGCCAAGGCCCAGGGCTTCAAGGTCACCGAGGGCTGAGCGCGCGAGGCACGAGAGGTAGATCCACGTGAACCACACCACGGCCCACCACGGCTCACCGCCCGGCCCGCCGGGCACCGTCCCCGCCGCCGACACAGGTGCCCGCCCCGGCACCCGCCCCCGTACCCCTCCCGCGGGCGGTCCGCCGCGGCGCGGCCGGCGCCGCGCAAACCGCCGCGAGTGGCCCGGCGCGGTCTTCATCAGCCCACACATGCTGGCCCTGGCCCTGTTCATGCTGGTCCCGACGGTCTATGCGATCTACGACAGCATGCGCACCACCCGCCTCATCGGCGGCAGTCACTACTCCGGACTTGCCAACTACCGCACGGTGCTGCACTCCCCGGAGTTCTGGGACGGGGTGCGCCGCGTCCTGGTGTTCACCGCGATCCAGGTACCGGTGACCATCGCCCTGGCGTTCTTCTTCGCCGCGATGTTCGACGCCGGGGCGGTGAAGTACGGCCGTTTCTTCCGCACGGTGTTCTTCATGCCGTTCGCGGTGCCGGGCGTGGTGGCGGCGGTGATGTGGTCGTTCCTGCTGCTGCCGGACTTCGGTCCGTACGCGAAGCTGATGCACAGCCTCGGTTTCGGGCACGTGGACTTCTTCTCCTCCCGGCTGATCCTGCCGACGATCGTGATCATCGTGATCTGGGAGTGGACCGGCTACAACGTCACTATCCTCTACACCTCGCTGAAGTCCATACCGCGGCACGTCACTGAGGCCGCCGTCATGGATGGCGCCAAGCTGTCCACCATCATCCTGAAGCTGAAGCTGCCCATGGTCCGCCCGACCATCGTCATGCTGTTCTTCCTCAACACGGTCGGCGCGCTGCAGCTGTTCACCGAGCCGTCTATCCTCGCGGCCTTCCAGCCGCAGGCGGTCAGCTACGGCTTCACACCCAGCCTGTACGTCTACAACACCGCCGTCGGCAGCGGTGACTACAACCTCGGCGCCGCCGCGGCGGTCATCCTGGCCCTGATCATCGGCGCGCTCTCGCTGGGCGCGTTCGTGGTCCGCAAGAGGTCCGGGGAGTTCCGATGAGCACCGAATCCACAAGGCGCCTTCGCCGCGGCCGGAAGGACAACTCCGACACCGTCCCGATCCACCTGTACGGGCTGCGCCGCGGCACCGTCACCATCCTGACCGCCGTCTGCGCCGCGTTCGCGCTCTTCGTCCTGGCCCCCATCGCCTGGCTGGCGATCAACGCGACCAAGACGCAGGCCAACGTCTACGGCACGCCCGGCTTCTGGTTCGCCCGTCCCTTCCACCTCTTGCAGAACCTCTCGGCTCTGGGCAAGAACATCAGCGGCGCCGGCGTCTACCTGCAGTGGCTCGGCAACACCATGCTGTACGCGGTGAGCGCCGCGGTCGGCGCGACCCTGCTGTCCGCGCTGGCCGGCTACGGCTTCGCCCGCTTCCGCTTCCGCGGCTCCAACGCGCTGTTCTACCTGGTGATGTCCACCCTGCTGGTGCCCATCACCTCGGTCGCGCTGCCGCTGTTCCTGGTGTACGCCAAGGTGGGGCTGGTCAACTCGGTGTGGGGGATGATCCTGCCGAGCACGGTCTCCCCGGTAGGCATCTACCTGATGCGCACCTACATCGACGCCTCGGTACCGCGGGACCTGATCGACGCGGCGCGCATGGACGGCGCGGGCGAGCTGCGGATCTTCGTCCGGATCGTGCTGCCGCTGACGGTGCCCGGCCTGGTCACGGTGCTGCTGCTGACCGTCGTCGCGGTCTGGAACAACTACTTCCTGCCGCTGATCCTCTTCAGCCGCAACAGCCTCTACCCGCTCACCGTCGGCCTGTCCTCCCTGTCGCACGCGGCCGAGACCGGCTCCAAGGCCGAACTGGTCCCCGTCCTTATCGCTGGCGGCCTGGTCACCGTACTGCCGCTGATCCTGCTGTTCCTGTTCCTGGAGAAGTACTTCCGCGGCGGCGCGCTCCAGGGCAGCACCACCGGCTGAACCGCCTGCCCATACCCACGGCGCTTCTAAGAGCACCACACCCTTTTGGAGACCAAGAGTGGCCTCGGTCCGTCCCGAATACCCCCGCCCGCACTTCGACCGATCGCACGCCTGGCTGACCCTCAACGGCGACTGGGAGTTCACCGTCGACCCGTCCGGCACCGCCAACCCGCGCGACCTGGCCGCGCGGGCGCAGTGGCCGCAGACCATCACCGTGCCCTTCGCCTGGGAGACCGAGGCGTCCGGGGTGGCCGCAAACTGGCTGGAGTACGGCTGGTACCGGCGCACCCTGACCGTCCCCGCCGAATGGCACGGCCTGCGCGTGGTGCTGCACTTCGGCGCCGTTCACCACCAGGCCCGGGTCTGGGTCGGGGACGTGGAGGTCGGCGGACACGAAGGCGGCTACACGCCTTTCGAGTTCGACATCACCGACGCCCTCGCCGGCCGCACCGAGGCCACCGTCCTGGTACGGGTGTGGGCGCCCGTCGACAAGCGCGAGATCGTGCACGGCAAGCAGCGCAGCATTCCCCGCGACGACTACGACGACTGCGCGTTCACCCCGACCAGCGGCATCTGGCAGCCGGTGTGGCTGGAGGCGCGACCCGCAACCCATGTGTCGGGCCTGGCTCTGACCCCCGGCGAGAACCTCGACGCCATTGTCGCAGACATAAGCGTCGCCGGGCCGGACGCCGCAAGGGCGCGGCTGACCGTCCAGGCGACGGGCGGCGACCCCGTCACCACGGTGGCGGGCGCCGACGGGCGGGGACGTGTCACCCTGCCCGTCACCGAGCCGCGCCTGTGGTCGCCCACCGACCCGTACCTGTACGACGTCACCGTGACCCTGGACTCGGGGGACGGCACCGACCAGGTCCGTTCGGCCACCGGCCTGCGGCGGATCGAGACCCGCGGCGACCACCTGCTGCTCAACGGCGAGCGGCTGTACGTCCGCGGGGTCCTCGACCAGGGCTACTGGCCGCACAGCGGGATGACCGCGCCCGACGACCGGGCGTTCGTCACCGACCTGGAACTGGCCAGGGAGTCCGGATTCAACCTGGTCCGCAAGCACCTCAAGCTGGAGGACCCCAGATTCCTGCACCACGCCGACCGGACGGGCATGCTGGTGTGGGCCGAGCCGGCCTCCACGGGCACCTTCACCCCCGAGGCGGCGGCCCGGTTCGAGGCGCAGATCGCACCCATGGTCGCGCGCGACGGCAACCACCCCAGTGTGGTTATTTGGGGCCTGTACAACGAGGAGTGGGGCCTGGACTGGGACGTGCCCGGCGACCCTGCCAAGCAGGACGCGGTCCGTCGCGCGTATGACCTGCTCAAGAGCCTGGACGCGACCCGGCCCGTGGTGGACAACTCCGGCTGGACCCACGTCGCCACCGACCTGGTGGACTGGCACATCTACGACGAGACCCCGGCCGGGTGGGCCGCCAAGGTCCGCTCCCTGCTCGCCGAACGGGCCACCAGCTTCCCGGTCGGCCTCGGCGGCGGGAACATCGTGCACAAGCTCCTCATGGCCGACGGCGGGCCCACCCCCGCCGTCCCCAACCTCAACAGCGAGTACGGGGGCGGGAAGACGAGCGTCGAGCGCGGCTGGAACCAGCGCTGGCAGACCCAGGAGCTGCGCCGGCACGACGTGCTGTCCGGCTATGTGTGGACCGAGCTGTACGACATCGAGCACGAGTTCGCCGGCGTCTATGCCTTCGACCGCACGCTCAAGGACAGCGGGGTCAGCCCCGCCTCGGCCGCCCACGCCGACACCGTGCTGGTGGTCGACGCGCAGCCGTTCGCCCCGGGCCGCGACCTGGTGACCGGCCCCGACCGCAAGGCCGCCTTCGACGTCCGCATCTCCCACCACGGCCCGGCCCCGGAGCGCATCGCGGTCGCCGCCGTGTGGGGCCCGGTCTTGGGTTCCGCCGAGGGCCTGGCCCCGGCCGCCGGCCCGGCGGCCGTCACCGTCGAGCCGTACCGGCTGAGCGAGCCGGTGCACATCTGCGAAGGCCTCCCGGACGGCGCCCCCGCGGCGCGCCTGCACCTCCTGGCCGTGCGTGCCTGCGACGGCCAGGTGATCGGCGGCACGTGCGTGGACGTGGCCGTCCGGTGAGAAGGGCGGCGCCGCGGACCGGGGAGAGGACCGCGGCGCCGCCGCACCCGGCACGGACCGGTCACCGACTCCGCGCTGCATCGAAGCTGCATCGTCACAATAAGCTCGATCCGAACCGCTCCGCCGCTGGGCGGAGCCCCGCCCGAAGGGACCTCGATGGCCACCACCCGACTGCGTGATGTCGCCGAACGCGCCGGTGTCTCGATCCGCACGGTGTCCAACGTCGTCAACGGCTACGCGCAGGTCTCCGACGAGACCCGGCGGCGGGTGGAGAAGGCGGTCGCGGAACTCGGCTACCGCCCCAACCTGCTCGCCCGCAACCTCAAGCGCGGCCGGACCGGGCTGCTCGCCCTGGTCGTACCGGAGCTGGACGTGCCGTACTTCTCCGAGCTGGCCAGGGCCGTCATCGCTGAGGCCCGCACCCGCGGCTACACCGTCGTCATCGACCAGACCGACGGCGAGCCGGACCGGGAGCGGGAACTGATCATGCGCGGCGCGAGCGCCGCCCTCTTCGACGGCGTGATACTTAGCCCGCTCTCGCTGTCCCAGTCCGACCTCGCCCGGCGCGACGCCTCCGACCCGCTGGTGCTGCTCGGCGAGCGGATCGCCGAGAGCCCATACGACCACGTGGCCATCGACAACGTGGCCGCCGCCTACGCCGCCACCGAGCACCTGCTCGACCTCGGCAGGACCAGGATCGCGGCGATCGGCGACCAGCCCTACGACACCGGGGAGACCGCCCAGTTGCGCACCCGCGGCTTCCGCGACGCGCACGCCGCCCGCGGCGTGCCCGTCGACGACTCGCTCGTGGTGACCACCCCCCGCTTCCACCGCTCCGACGGCGCCGCCGCCATGGCCGCCCTGCTCGACCACCCGGACGGGCCACCGGACGCACTGTTCTGCTACAACGACCTGCTCGCCCTCGGCGCCATCCGCACGCTGCTCACCCGCGGCCTGCGCGTGCCCGAGGACGTGGCCGTCGTCGGCTTCGACGACATCGAGGCGGGCCGCTACAACACCCCCACCCTCACCACCATCTCGCCGGACAAGGCGACCATCGCCCGGCTCGCGGTGCAGCGCATCACCGCACGGCTCGGCGACGGGCCGACGGATCCGCCGGCCGCGCTGTGGGCGCCGCACCACCTGGAGGTGCGCGAGAGCACGGTGGGTCGCTGACCTTTGCCGCTCCAGAAGTCGTCGCCGCAGGTGAGCGGGGTGCGGTGGGTCCACATGGGACCATGTCCGCGTGATCGTGTCCTTGCTGTACAAGGTGGCCCGGAAGTTGCTGTGCGTACCGTCGGTACTGCTCCGCAGTGAGGCGGCGAAGGAGTCTCAACTTGTCGGGCGAGGTTGAGGATGTCGCCGCGATCGAAGGCTTGCCGTCGCACATGACGGTTTTCAGGACTGAGATCGACCGGGTACCTCGGCCGGCCGCCGAAGTGGCTGACCTGCGATGGACCAACGGCTGCGACGAGCACGCACCCGTGGTCGCTCCGGCAGTACGGAACCACGTGATCCCTCTCCTCGCCCGGTCCGGCTTTCTGGCCTCACCGTGCGCGGAATCGGTTTCCGGTCAAGCTCAGCCGAGGATCGGCCGCCGCGACTGCCCTTCTCCTTGCGGTTGGCAGCCTGGTCCTTCTTCTCCGGGATGACGGCCTTGATGCGGCGATTGCGCAGGTGAGCTCGGTTGGCGCGGGAGGAGTAGGCCTCATCGCCAGCGACGGCGCGGGCCGGCCCGGAGCATCTGCTCCGGGCCGGCCCGCCCACGCGTTGTCAGCTTGCGGCGGGGATCGGGTCGCGGGTTGGTTGGGGCATCGCCTCGGGTGCGGGCGTCTGCTTCGGATCGGGCTCGGCCGGCACCGCGGAGGGAGCGGGGACAGGGGCGTAGGGGATCTCGCCGCGCAGGACGGCCTTGGCGCGGTCCTCGTCGAGCTCGCCCTCCCAGCGGGCGACGGCCAGGGTGGCGACGCCGTTGCCGACCAGGCTGGTCAGGGCGCGGGCTTCGGACATGAACCGGTCGACGCCGAAGATCAGCGCGAGGGCGGCGGGCGGGACGTGGGGGACGGCGCTGAGGGTGGCGGCCAGGGCGATGAAGCCGGAGCCGGTGACACCTGCGGCGCCCTTGGAGGTGAGCAGCATGACGGCGAGCATGGCCAGTTGCTGGGTGAGGGTGAGGTCGATGCCGAGGGCCTGGGCGAGGAAGACCGAGCCCATGGTCAGGTAGATGGCGGTGCCGTCGAGGTTGAAGGAGTACCCGGCGGGCAGCGTGATGCCGACGACCGGTTTCGAGGCGCCCGCGTGCTGGAGCTTGGCCATCATGCGCGGCAGGACGGGCTCGGTGGAGGAGGTGCCCAGGACGATCAGCAGTTCCTCCTTGATGTAGCGCAGGAAGGGCAGCAGCCGCAGCCCGTTCAGGCGCATCACGGTGCCGAGGACGACGAGGACGAAGAAGAGGGCGGTCAGCCAGAAAGAGCCGACCAGCAGGGCCAGGTGGTGCAGGGTGCCCAGGCCGTAGTTGCCGATGGTGAAGGCCATCGAGCCGAACGCGCCGATGGGGGCGAGGCGCATGATCCAGCGGATGAGCGTGAACAGGACGGTGGAGAACTTCTCGACGCCCCGGGCGATGCTCAGGCCGGCCTCTCCACTGGCGTGCAGGCCGAAGCCGAACAGCACCGACACCAGCAGCACGGGCAGGATCTCGTTGCCGGTCAGGGCGCTGACCAGGGTGGCCGGGATGGTGGCGAGGAGGAAGGCGGCGAAACCCTCGTGGGCCGTGGTGGCGTCCGGCGGCAGGCCCTTGGCGGACAGGGTCGAGAGGTCGATGTGCAGACCGCTGCCCGGCTTGACCACGTTGACGACGACCAGGCCGATCACCATGGCCACGCTGGTCAGCACCTCGAAGTAGACCAGGGCCTTCAGGCTCACGCGGCCGACCGCGCGGGCGTTGCCCATGGAGGCGATGCCGTGGACGACCGTGCAGAAGATGATCGGCGCGATGAACATCTTCACCAGCGCGATGAAGCCGTCGCCGAGCGGCTTGAGGTCGGCGCCGACGGACGGCCACAGCCCGCCCACGGCGGCACCCAGCAGGACGCCGATCAGGCACTGGATGTAGAGGTGGGACAGCATCCGCCGGATGCGGCCCGGTGGTGCGGTGACGGTACCCGGGGCGGCGTCGTTGCGGCTCATGCGGGGCGTCCTTCCAGGACGGGAACGAGGAGTTCGGCTCGGGCGATACGCCGGGCGGCGCGGTGCAGCAGCACCGTGGGGGACGCGCCGTCCGGTGCGGGGACGGCTTGGGTGGTGACCACGCCGGCGGGGGTGCCCAGGCGCAGCGTGCCGTCGGCGGTCTGCCGGGCGACGCGGTGGGCGAGGGTGCCAGGGGTGGCGGCGGCCGTGGCCAGGGCCACGGCGGAGGTCAGGCCGATCGCCGGGTGCGGGGCGTGCATGGAGACCATGCGCACGGCCAGGTCGTACTCGTCGTGGTCGACGCGTACGCCCTGTGTGGTGCGATAGGGGGCGGGGCGGGCGACGATGCCCGCTTTCGGCACCGCGTGGCTGACCGGATCGCCCTCGCGGGCCAGGCCCATGGCCAGCGCCGCCTGGCGGCGCAGCAGTGTCAGCGCGGGCACCGCCGTGGCGAACGCGGTGAGGGATTCCGTGCCGTCGAGGCCGAACGCCTTGGCCTCGAACAGCGCGGCCGGCGCGCCGGCGTCCACCAGGGATGCCTCGACGGGACCGTCCGGGCCGGTCAGCTCGTCCAGTGCCCGGCCGGTCGGCAGAGCGCGGCCGGTCGTCGATCCCGCCGGGTCCTGAAACCCGAGCAGGACCGGCACGCCCGGCGCCGAGGTACCCGGCACCACGGCCGTGCCCTGCTCCGGGGCCGCGCCCGCGGGGGTGGGGATCGTGCCGGTGAGGCGGGCCCCGGTGTTGACGTTGAGCATGCGGACGGTGGTGGTGTCCGACGCGATCGGCACGAGATCGTGGTGGACGGCGTACAGGGCCACGGCGGTGGCGCAGTTGCCGCAGTTGCTGGCCCACTCCACGCGCTCGTCGCCGATGCCGACCTGCGCGAAGGCGTACTCGACATCCACGCCGGGTCGGGTCGACGCCTGTACGACGGCGGCCTTGGAGGTGGTGGAGGAGGCGCCGCCCACGCCGTCGATCTGGCGGGGGTCGGCCGCGTTGAAGGCGGCGAGCAGGAGGGCGTCGACGTCCACGCCCGTGGCGTCCACGTCTCGCTGGTCGAAGATCCAGCACTTGCTGGTTCCTCCGCGGATCATCTCGCCCTGAAGACGCAGCACAACTGACTCCTCACAGCCATGAAGGGGAAGTCCACCGGCGGTCTCGCCGTGCGTGGTGTCCTCCACGGTGGGTTACGGCAGCGTGAAGTACAATCTCGGAAATCTGCATGGCTATTAAGGTGAAGTGAACGCTGGAGGTGATGGCATGCTCGACGTCCGGCGCGTCCTGCTGTTCACGGAGGTCGCCCGGCGCGGCTCGGTGACCGCGACAGCCCGCGCCCTCAACTACACCCCGTCAGCGGTATCGCAGCAGATCAGCCGCCTGGAAACGGAGGCAGGCCAGCCCCTGCTGGAACGCCACGCCCGGGGCGTCAGCCTCACCGACGCCGGACGGGTGCTGGCCGAACGAGGGCACCGGATCGAACGCGAACTGCAGGCCGCGGAAAACGAACTCGCCGACTTCGCCGGCCTGCGCGCGGGCACACTGCGCATCGGCACCTTCCCCACCGTCGGCGCCTCGCTCCTCCCGCAGGCCGTGATCGCCTTCCGGGACGCCCACCCCGACGTACGGCTGACCGTCCGCAGCGCCCGCATCGCCGGGCTGTGGACGATGCTGGAGAACCGGGAGATCGAAATGTCGCTGATGTGGGACTACGACTGGAGCCGAATCGACCGGGACGACATCGTCGTCACCCCGCTCCTCGATGACCCGCCGGCCCTTCTGGTCAGCGACCACCACCCACTCGCCGGACGCGACGCCGCCTCGCTCGCCGACTTCGCGGAGGACCCCTGGATCACCCGCGCCGACCATCACCCGGTGGCCGAGGCCCTCGTCCGCGGCTGCCGCGCCGTCGGCTTCGAGCCCCACATCGCCTACGAGGCCCACGACTACCAGGAAGCCCAGGCCATGGTCGCCGCCGGCATCGGCGTGGCCCTCGCCCCCACCCTGGCCCTGGAGGGCATCCGGCCCGGCGTCAAGGTCCTGACCCTCCAGACGCCGGCCCCCGTCCGCCGCATCCTCCTGGTTCGCATGGCCGACCACTCGCTCACCCCCGCCGCCCTGACCTTCGCCGGACTCCTCCGCGACGCCGCCGCGGCGCGAACCGCCTGACACCGACACCGGCCCACTGGACAGGGCGCCGTCGCGCTCACCGCTGCGGAACGCGACCGAGGCCAGTCGTGGCCGAGGCCGGACACCCATGACGGTGAGCCGGGCCGAGCCGGGTCGGGTCGTGCCGATGCGTCGGGCGCCACCCCCACGACGCCGGCGCATCGGCCACCGGCTCGGGTACCGGCACGAGCCGCCCGCCGCCGTGCGGACCGGCGTCCGGCTCACGGACGTGACGACGTACCGGGCGCACGTCCTTGGCTCCGGTCACCCGTACCGGCGGGTCACCCGTACCGGCCGGTCAGCCGCGCCGGCGCGCCGACTCCTCCAGTCGCTCGACGAGCTCGGCCGCCATGGCCTTGATGGTTTCCAGCCCCTTGCGCCCCCACGGCTGTGGGTCCTGGTCGACCACGCAGACCGTGCCGAGCACCACGCCGGTGCTGTCTATGAGCGGTGCGCCCAGGTACGAGTGGACGCCGATCGCGTCGACCACCGGGTTGCCGGCGAACCGCGGGAAGTCCCGGATGTCCTCCAGCACCAGCGCCCGGCGGCGTTTGACCACGTGCGGGCAGATTCCCATGTCGATGTCGCGGGGCATGATGCGACCCGGCACCGGTTCCTCCAGCAACGGCGGTCCCGCGTGGACCGTGGTGTCCTGCGCGGCGCTGTACAAGCCCGCGAAGTACTGGCGGTCGGCGTCGAGGAAGAAGTTGACCCCGGCGTAGCAGCCGCCGGTGCGGTGTGCCAGTTCCCGGGCGAAGGCGTCGAGTTCCGCATCCGGACGGGCGTCGATGCCCAGCTCGCGCAGCCGCTCGGCTCGGGCACGCATCTGCGGGTCCTCCGGAGGGAGGAGCAGGTGGCGCAGGGCGATTCCGGACTCACGCCCGGAGGAGGGGTTGGTCGGCGTCGGTGCCATGGGAACTCCTTGTCGTGAGCAGAAGCTGAATCAGTTCGAGCAGCACGCGGACGCCGGAGCTCTGGACGCGTGCGTCGCACAGCACCAACGGCACCTCCTGACCGAGGTCGAGTGCGGTCCGCACCTCATCCCCGCGGTAGCGGTGGGCCCCGTCGAACTCGTTGACGGCGACGACGAAGGGCACGCCGCGCCGCTCGAAGAAGTCCACCGCCGCGAAGGAGTGCTCCAGCCTGCGGGTGTCGGCGAGGACGACCGCCCCGAGCGCCCCCTCGGAGAGTTCGTCCCACATGAACCAGAAGCGCTCCTGTCCGGGCGTGCCGAACAAGTACAGGACATGGGACGGACTGAGCGTGATCCGGCCGAAGTCCAGGGCCACCGTGGTGGTGGCCTTGTTCTCCACTCCGTCCAGCCGGTCCGTGGCCGCGCTGACGGTGGTCAGCACCTCCTCGGTACTCAGCGGCTCGATCTCGCTGAGCGAGTTGACGAAGGTGGTCTTTCCCACGCCGAACCCACCGGCGATCAGCACCTTGATGCCCACCGGCAGGACTTCGGCCGGCAGCGGGTCACAGTCGTTTGAGGAGGCCATCGCGTACCGCTTCCAGGAGTTCCAGATCAGGTCGTGCGTAGTGGCCCGGGGGCGCCGGGTGCGTATCACCTGCGACCACCGCGCCTCCCTCGGTCAGATCGGAAAGCAACACCTTGACCACGGCGGCGGGCACCTGCATCCGGGCCGCGACCTCGGCGACGCTCACCGGCCGTTCGCACAGCGCCAGCACCTGCGCATGGTCCAGGCCGAAGGTGCCCTGCGTCTGGGCGCCGGTGGCCCGCACCATCGTCACCAGCGTGAAGGGGGACGTGGCCGTCGTCCGGCCGTCGCTCACCGTGTACGGACGGACCAGCCGCCCGGCCGCTTCGTCGACCAGCGGCCCGTCCGGGAGGACCGGCGGCATCGGTCACCCCACCGGGCGCCGGGGCGCTGTGGCCAGGTGCGGGCGCACGCTCTTCACCATCATCCCCATCTCGTAGCCCAGTACCGCCGCGTCGGCCTCGCGTCCGGCCAGCACGGCCAGCACGGCGCCGTGCCCGGCGGACGAGACGAACAGCAGCGAGGTGCTGAGCTCCGTCACGATCTGTCGTACGTCCCCGCCGTCGTCGAAGTGCCGGCCCGCGCTGCGCGCCAGAGAGTACAGCCCACTGGCGAGGGCGGCCAACTGGTCCGCGGCGTCGTCCTCCAGCCCCTCCGCTGCCTTCACCAGCCCGTCCGAGGACAACAGCAGGGCGCTTCGCGTGTGCGGCACCCGGTTCACCAGACCCGTCAACAGCCAGGAAAGGTCTTCGCTCGCCACGATCGTGTACTCCTCTTCGACGGAAGGAAACAACTTGCTGAACGGGGCCCGGGCCTTCACGGCGGCCCGGGCCTGCAGGGAGGCCCGGCTGTCAGGGCGTCTCCGCTTCCTCGGCCCTGCGCAGTCCGGACTGGAACGCGGCCATCAGGCCCGGGTCGTGTGCGACGTCCTCGGAGGCACCGTTGGCGGGGACCGGGCGCGGCCGTTTGGCGGCGTCATCCTGGCGGCGGCGCTGAGGCAGCTGCGGACGGTCTTCCGCGCCGTCGGAGGGCGCTGGGGCGCCTTGGGGTTCGCCATCGGGCACGGGCGGATCCGCGACGAGGGTCGCCCCTGTCGCCCGGGGGTCCGCCGCCTCGGCAGCCACCGGGTCCTGCGACCCCGCGTCAGGGGACGGGACGGTGTGGTCCGCGGGCGTGGGCACCACCGGCTGCGGGCCGAGCAGTGCGGTGGGCAGCACCATGACGGCCTGACTGCCGCCGTAGACGTTGCTCGACAACTGCACGGCGATGTCGTGCCGCTGAGCCAGGACGGAGACCACGTACAGGCCGATCCGGCCGTCCTGCAGCAGCTCGCCGAGGGCGACCTTGCCGGGGGCACTCAGGACGGTGTTCATCTGGTTGCGCTCGGCCGGGGACATGCCCAGGCCCCGGTCCTCGACCTCGATCGCCACCCCTGCGGCCACGGGCTCCACGCGGACGTGCACGGTGGTCTGGGGCGGTGAGAAGACCGTCGCGTTCTCCAGCAGCTCGGCCAGCAGATGGACGACGTCGACCACGGCGTGGCCGTTGACCGTTCCCTCGATGGGCGGGACCAGCTTGACGCGGGCGTACTGGTCGATCTCGGCGACGGCGGAACGCAGCACGTCGGTCAGGCCGACGGGGCGGGTCCACTGGCGGTGGGTGTTCGCGCCGCCGAGCACGGCCAGGTTCTCGGCGTAGCGGCGGATCCGGGTGGACAGGTGGTCCACCCGGAACAGCCCCTTGAGCAGTTCGGGGTCCTCGACCTCGTTCTCCAGCTCGTCCAGCAGGCCGATCCCTCGGTGCACCAGCGACTCCAGGCGGCGCGCCAGGTTGGCGAACACCTCGAACTGCTCCAGCCGGGAGTTGTGTTCCGCACCGACCGCACCGGCGGCGGTCTCCAGCAGGGCTGCCTCCGCCTCCTGCCGGGCCGCGGCGATCTCGCACCTGAGGCGGGAGACTTCGTCCGGGCCGGTCTGCGGCGGCAGTTCCGGCCGGCGCCGCGCGGGCCGCTCCCCGGCCCGCAACCGGCGGCACAGCGCCTCCAGTTCAGCCCTGCCCTCGGCCGTGACACGGGTCAGCTCGGCCAGCTCGGCGCGGTTCCGGTCGGCCGCTCGGGACAGCTCCGCCCAGTGCGTGGTGACCGCCCGTGCCTGCGCCGAAGCCCGTACGCCCGCGATGAGGGCCGCCACGGCGCCGATGAGCACCACGCCGCCGAACACCGCGCCCCGGTCCGCCCGGCCCAGGTGGCCGTCGCCGACCAGCGCGGTGGCCAGCGCACCGGCCACGGCGACCAGGCCCGGCGGCAGCACGGACGACAGCACCAGACGCCGCCTCAGGGCCTCGGCTCGCGACTCGGCCGACACACGGGAGATGGCGGGCGGCGTCGGCCGGTCGTCCGGCGGCATGGAAGGATCAGGCATAACAGTCCCCGGGCAGTGTGATGATCGGACTGAGCGGGCACGTTATCGTGCACCAGGACCCTGGTGTCAGCCCCTGGCGCATACGGAAATCGAACCGTTGTCCTCGCGTTCACCTGGAAGCGCCCGGCCGGGCGTGCGAGTGGCGGGAAGGGGCCACCACCACCGGGCGTCGGCACCGGACCGGTACAGGCTCGGCATCAGGTCTTCACCATATCGCCTGCGTGTGTGGGCCTGGTCAGAGGGCGTCGACACCGCTCACCTTCCAGCCGGCGGAGGTGTGTGTGAGCGTCAGCCGCACCCGGTTCAGGTCCAGTCGGGGCTCCGGGACCTGGGTGCTCCGGGTGACCTGGTTGACGAAGAGCAGGACGACGGCCCTGTCCGGCGTCGCCGACACGACGGAGGCGGCCGGGGCGCCGCCGTCGGAGGGTGTGGCCACGGTCGCCTTCACCACGCCGTGGTACTGCGTCGCGGTCGGCGCGACCACCGTCTTCGTCGTCCTGCCGTACTGGTCGCGGAAGTGCCCGGTCAGCAGGGCGCGGGCCCGGGCGAAGTCCCGGTCGAGGTGCCGGTAGTCGTACGACAGCACGACCGGGGCCGCCTTTTGCGCGGCCGCGAGGGCCTCGCCGCGGGCCTGCTCCGCCTGCCGCCCCTGCCGGTACTGCCACCCGAGGACGGCGGCCACGACCAGGGCCGCCACGAGGACGGCGCCCAGAACCGCGGTGAGAGCACTCCTGCCCAGCCTGCGCGCGGGCGCGCTCTCCTCCGGTTCGTCCTCGAAGGGCGCGGGCTCCGGCGGGTCCTCCCAGCCGTTCGCCGGGGGCTCGACGAGCAGCGTGCGCCCGGAGGCGGCTTCCTTTTCCACGCGCGCGGCCTGCTCGGGGCGCGCCGGCCGTCCGGCGCGCTTGGCCGCCGCGCGGGTGGCCGCGGTCATGGTGCGGCGGGCCGGGGATCCGGTTCCGCGGGTGCGGGAGGTCGGGTTCGCCACGGTGTCTCTCCTCATTGATGGCCTCAGGGGTGGGTCAGCCCACGAACGCGACGTCGGAGGTCAGCCAGCGGCCGGCCACGCGCACGAGGTCGAGTTGGAGCCGGTAGGTGCGCGCCTGGCCCCCGGGCGCGGCGGTGTTGGTCACCTTGCTGTCGGCCACGACCAGGACCCGGGCCGAGTGCGCGTCGGAGCGCACGAGGCCCGCTTCCAGGACCTGCCCCTCGGACACCGACTTGTTCTGCGCGACGAGCTTCGTCAGCTGTGCGGTCTGCGCGGCGAACTCTTTCCTGAAGTCGCCGGTGGCGCCGCTCAGCACGGTGCGGCTGTCCCGGCCGTAGTGCCGGTAGTCGAGCGAGGTGAAGTTCAGCGCCGACTGGCGGGCCGCCGCCAGGATGTGCTGACGGCGCTGCTCCGCCGCGCGCTGGTCGGACAGCTTCAGGCCCAGGCAGACACACAGCACGGTCGTCAGCACGGTCGCGGCGACCAGCACCGCCGCCAGCAGCCTCGCCCGGCCCCCTGTCACGCCATCGGTCCCACGAGCAGCCATTGCCACGACTCCTTTCCGAACACGCTCTGTTCTCCGCCCGTCGAGCCGATCTCGACGGGCGTTCCGTCCGGGCCGGTCGCGGTGCCGGTCTCCGGGTCGTACGGGGCCACGAACGCGGCCCGGTCGGCGCCGGCCGCACCGGTCGTCGCGCCGGGCGCGTTCTGGGCTCCGCGCACCGAGGTCTTGCCGCCGCGCGGTGCCGTGCAGCGCGCGGCGGTGTTCGCCGGGCGCGTGCCGGTGTCGGCGGGGTCGCGCCGCCGGGTGCCGTAGCCCTGCGTGCACGCGGGCGGGTCGTCGGCGTTCACGGTCAGCCCGAAGTGGGTGGTGCCGTCGCCGGGGATGACCGTGTAGCTGCCGGCGACCGTGAGCGGCAGCGTGACCAGGGCCTGTTCGACGCCGGGCAGCCGGGCCAGGGTGATCCGGCCGCCGCTGACGAGGTTGGCCAGCAGGACCGGCACGTGTGGCCGGGTGGACCTCAGCAGCGAGTCCAACTGCTGCCCGGCGGGCGCCGTGTTGCCGATCAGCCGGCGCAGATCGCCGTCGCTCGACTTCAGCTGCCGGGTGAGCGTGGCCAGGTCGCGGGAGAACGACTTGATGGCCGAGCCCTGGTCGGCCTGCGTCTTGAGCACCTTCCGCGAGTCCTCGATCAGCGAGACCGTCTGCGGGAGCGACGCGGACGCCGACTCCACCAGTGAGTTGCCGGAGTCCACCAGCCGGCTCAGGTTCGGTCCCGTGCCGGCGAACGCCTTGCCCAACTCGTCGACGGTGACCCGCAGATCGCCCTTGCCGACCGAGTTGACCAGCCGGTCGAGGCTGAGGACCAGGTCGGTGACCGGCAGCGGGGTCCGGGTGCGGCTGCGCGGGATCGGGCTGCCGTCCATGAGGTACGGCCCGCCCGGCCGCCGTGGCTGGAGGTCGACGTACTGCTCGCCCACCGCCGAACGGTCGGCGACCACCGCGAGCGTGTCGGCCGGGATCCTCGGGGCCCCGTCCTCGATCTTCAGCGCCACCGAGACCCCGGACGCGGTCAGCCGCAGGTCGCCCACGCGGCCCACCGGCACACCCCGGTAGGTGACCTCGGCGCCGGGGAAGACGCCCCCGGACTCGGCGAAGTCGGCGCGCAGGGTGTACCCGCGGTGCAGGACCTCGTCCACGAGGCCGGTGTAGCGGGCGCCGACGTACGACACCCCGAGAGCGGTGACGGCGGCGAAGGCGAGCAACTGGGCCCTGACCGTACGTGTGATCACGGCAGCATCCCCTTCAGCATCAGCTCGGCGAGGCCGAGGTCCGCCCCGGGCGGGAGGCGACGCGAGCCGCCCCCGGTGCCGTATGCGGCGGTGCACATCGGCGGACACAGCAGGGTGCTGCCGGCGGAGGGCGCCGGGGGCACGGGAGGCGCGGAGGGCGCGGGAGGCACCGACGGGGTCCCCGGCAGGGACGGTGTCCCCGGCAGGGACGGGGTGGACGGGAGAGGGGTGGGAGTGGGGAGGCCGGGAAGGTGCGGCGGCCCGGGGGACTTCCCGCCCTTGCCCGGCTTGCCGGTGAGGTTGCCGTACAGGCCCGCCAGGTCGAGGTCGGCGGTGATCCTCAGATTGACGTAGTCGCCCTTGACGGCGTCCGTCGCGTTGCGCGGGAACGGGTAGGTGGTGAGGAGCTCAAGGGAGTTGGGCAGGTCGTTGCCCGCCTTGTTCAGCTCCTGCAGGATGGGCCGGAGCTTCTCGAGGTTGGCGACGGTGTCGTCGTGGGAGGCGTTCACCACCTCGGTGCCGGTCTTGCCGAGCGTGGAGAGGGCGGTGAGCATCTTCGTCAGGTCCTTGCGTTGGTCGGCGAGGGCCTTCAGGGCGGGCGGCATGGTGTCGACGGCCAGGGCGATCGTCTTCCTCTCCTTCTTCAGCCGCCCGGCCAGCCGGTCGACGCCTTTCAGCGCGCGCACGATCTCCGTCCGCTGGTGGTCGAGGCCGCCGAGGAACGTGTCGAGCTGCTTCAGCAGGGACCTGACCCGGTCCTCGCGGCCGTTCAGGGCCTTGTTCAGCTCGACCGTGATGGTCTTCAGCTGGGCCACCCCACCGCCGTTGAGCAGCGCGGACAGGGCCGACAGCACCTCCTCGACCTCCGGGTTGCGGCCGCTGCGGGACAGCGGGACCACGTCGCCGTCGCGGAGTCGTCCGACGGGCGCGGTGCCGGTGGGCGCGGACAGGGCCACGTACTTCTCGCCGAGCATGCTGGTCTGCCTCAGGTCGGCGACCGCGTTGCCGGGCAGCTTCACCGAGTCGGCGATCCTGAGCCGCACGCGGGCATGCCAGCCGTCCAGTCGGACCTTCTCGACCGTGCCCACGGTGACGTCGTCGACCTTGACCGCGGACTGCGGCACCAGGTCGAGTACGTCCCGGAACTCGACCGTGACGTGGTAGGCATGGCCGTCCGAGGCGGCACCGCCGGGGAGCGGGACGTCGTACCAGCCGTTGAACTCGCAGCCGGTCAGCAGCAGCGAGCCGGCCGCCGTCCAGGCGGCCACCCGCCCCTTGCGCAGCATGCTCATGCCGGTGCCCCCAGGATTCCGCCGAGGGTCTTGTCGACCGTGCCCGTCGACGGCGGCGCCGACGGAACCTTGGGCAGTGTGCCGAAGAGCTTGTCGAGCCCGGCACAGTTGTCGTGGTCGTCGCCGGTCGTCTTCAGGATCGAGCAGAGCAGGGACGACGGATCCTGCGAGGCTTGCGCGTTGTTGCGGGTGTCGAGGGTGCCGGCGGCGGGGTTGTAGGCGTTCTGCAGGTTCGACAGGCCCGTGGGGGCGACGGTCAACAGTTCCTCCAGTGCGGCCCGTTGGGTGACGAGGATCTTGGTGACCTTGGCCAGGCCCTGCACGTCCGAGGTCAGCGCCTTCTTGTTGCCCTTGACGAAGCCGGACACGTCACCGAGCGCGGCGGCGAGATACTTCAGCGCGGCCGCGAGATCCTTGCGCTCCCCGGCGAGCTGCCCGGCCACGTCGGCGAGGTCGGTGTCGAACGACCGCACGCGGGTGTCGTCCGCCGCCAGCGCGGCCGTGAACACCTGAAGGTTGCGCACGGTCCCGAACAGGTCGCCGCGCCCGTCGGACAGCGTGGTGACCGCCTGGGACAGGTCGCCCACCATCTGGTTGAGGTTTCGGCCCTGGCCCCGGAGGTTGTCCGCGCTCACCCCGAGCAGCCGGGACAGCGAGCCCTGCTTGTTGGCCCCGTTCGGGCCGAGCGCCTCGGCGGTGGTGTGCAGGCTGTCGAAGATCCGGTCCAGCTCGACGGGGACCGCCGTACGGGACTCGGGGATGACGTCTCCGTCCCGCAGCACCGCGCCCTTGCGGTACACCGGCAGCAGCTGCACGTAACGGTCGCTGACCACCGAGGAGTTGAAGATGGCGGCCCGCGCGCCGGCGGGGACCTTGCGCCCTGGGTCGTACTCCAGCTCCACCCGTACCCGGTCGCCCTCCGGGGTGATCTTCCTGACCTCACCGATGCGGACTCCCAGGACGCGGACGTCGGAGCCCGGGTAGATGCCGACGGTGCGCGGGAAGTACGCCGTGACGCGGACCGGGTCGGGGCCCGGCCACAGGACGACGGCGAGGCCGACGACGACCGCGAGCGTGGTGAACAGGGCAAGGAGTCTGCGGATCATCGGGTGCCTCCCGTCCGCGGCGTGACCGGGGCGGCGACCAGGTTCTGGACGTAGGAGTCGAACCAGCGCCCGTTGCCGAGGGTGTTGGTGAAGAGCCGCACGTAGGGGGCGAGCAGTTGGACGCTGCGGTCGAGGCTCGCCTGGTTGCGTTCGAGCATCGTCACGAAGGTGTTGAGGTTCTTCAGCGCGGGTCCGATCGTCTTCCTGTTGTCGTTGACCAGGCCGGACAGCTCGATGCCCAGCAGCGCGGAGCTCTTGAGCAGTGTGTGGATCGCCGCGCGCCGTTCGGCGATCTCCTTCAACAGCGCGTCACCGTCCTTGACCAGCGTGTGGAAGTCCTTCGTGTGGCCGGCCAGCACCTTGGTGACTCCGTTCGCGTGGTCGAGGAGCCCGCGCAGCGCCTTGTCACGGGCGGCGACGGTCCGGGAGATCCTCGACAGTCCCTTGATCGACGCCTGTACCTCCGCGGGTGAGTCCTGGAAGGTGACGGAGATCGTGTCCAGCGCCTTCGCGAGCCGGTCCGTGTCGACCTTCTCGCTGGTGGTCGTCAGGTCGCTGAAGGCCTGGACGACGTCGTACGCCGACACGGTCCGCCCCAGCGGGATCTCGCTGCCCGCCCGCAACTGGCCGGGCCCCTTCGGGTACAGGGCCAGGTACTTCGCACCGAGGATCGTCTTGACCCGGATCGCGGCGCCCGTGTCGGTACCGAACCCGGGGTGGCCGGTCACCTTGAAGGTGACCTTGACGTGGTCGCCGTCCAGGTCGACGCCGTCGATCTTGCCGACCTTGACCCCGGCGATCCGCACCTCGTCGCCCGGCTTGAGCCCGCCGGCCTCCGAGAAGGCCGCGCTGTAGGTGTCGCCGCCGCCGATCAGCGGCAGGCTGTCGGCGTTGAAGGCGGCAACGGTGAGCAGCGCGAGGACGGTGAGGCCGACGGCGCCCACGACGACCGCGTTGCGCTCACGGAACGGCTTCAGGCGTGGGCGCTTGAGCCGGATCCCGGGCAGCTTGGGCGGCAGGACGCGCACCTTGACCAAGGGCTGGGGACGGGGTTTGCGCCTCGGCAGCAGCCGGGGGAGTTTCGGCGGCTTGGGTGGCAGGACGCGCACCTTCACGAGGGGTTCGGGGCGGGGCTTGCGCCTCGGCAGCAACCGCGGGAGTCTCGGCAGCGCGGGTGGCAGGACACGCACCTTCACCAGTGGCTCAGGACGGCGCTGCCGTCGGACACGCAGTCTCATCCGCCACACCTCGCCCGCGCCACGTGCAGCTCCGGGGTGATCACCTGCTTGGTCTTCGGCAGCACGATCCGGCCGTCGAAGTCGCAGAGGTAGAAGTTGAACCACGAGCCGTAGGACGCCGCCCCGGTCAGCCCGTTGAGCTTGTTCGGCAGCCGCTTCAGGACGCCCTCCACGGTGTTCTGGTTCTTGTTCAGCGTTCCGGTGAGAGCGCCGAGCCCGGCGATGTCGTCCTTCAGCGGTGGACGCGCGTCCTTCAGCAGCCCCGACGTGGCGTCGGTGAGGTCGCCGATGCTCACCAGCGACCTCCCGATGGGCTTGCGGTCGGCGGACAGCCCCGAGACCACCCGGCGCAGCTGCGTGAGCAGGTCGGAGAAGCGGGAGCCGCGTCTGTCGAGCGTCGCCAGGACGGTGTTGAGGTTGTCGACCACCGAGCCGATCAGCTTGTCGCGGTCGGCGAGGGTGGTGGTGAGCGAGGCCGTGTGGGCCAGCAGGCTGTTCACCGTGCCGCCCTCGCCCTGGAGGGTCCGGACGATCTCGGTGGCGAGCTGGTTGACGTCGCTCGGGCTGAGCGCGGCGAACAGCGGCTTGAAGCCGTTCAGCAGGGCGTTGAGGTCCAGCGCCGGCTGGGTCCGGGACAGCGGGATGGTGCCGCCCGGCCGCAGCCGGGCGGTGACGTCGCCGGGGCCCTCGGCCAGCGCGATGTACCGCTGCCCGACCAGGTTGCGGTAGCGGACGACCGCGTGGGTCCCCGCGAGCAGCGGCCGGTCGGCGCTGACGGTGAACGTCACCTCGGCCAGGGTCCGGTCCTTGATCCGGATGCCCTCGACCTGTCCCACCCGCACTCCGGCCACCCGGATGTCGTCGCCGGTCTCCAGCCCGGTGACGTCGGTGAACACCGCGTGGTAGGTGTCCTTCGCGGTGAAGGAGATGTTGACGATGGTGGCGGCGAGCAGTGCCGTCGCCGCGATCGTGATCAACGCGAAAAGGGTGAACTTGATCAGAGGGGCGGCGGTCTGCCTGGCTCCTGACCTGCTCATGCGACACTCACCGCCGTTCCGCGCGCGAGCGGACCGAGGAGCAGGGTCGTGACGGGCGGCACCTGGTCGGCGGGAACGCCCATGACGGGGGCCACGAGCGAGCCGACGGCCCGCTGCTCGGCACGGGTGGCGGACACATCGACACCTCCGGGGAGTGCGCCGCCGGAACCTCCGGCCGACGTACCGTCATGCAGACGGGGTTTCGGCCCGGGCACCGGCGGATCCGGCAGGCCACGGCAGCTCGGGCCGGACCGCTCGCCGTACACCGGCTCCTCACCGGGCCGGTACGCGCCCTGCGGCCGGACGACCTCCAGGGTGATCCGCATCTCGCCGCCCCGGAACGCGTCCTCCGACGCCTTCTCCTGCCGGACCAGTCCCGTCAGCAGGCACGGGTACTCGGGGGAGTAGCGGGCGAAGAGCTCCAGCGTGGGGCGGGAGACCCGGCCCAGGGTGATCAGCCGGTCGCCGTTCTCGGACAGGAAGTCGTTCGCCGTGCCCGCTACGGCGGCGGTCGAGCGGAGTCCTGCGGCCAGCTGGTCCTGCTTCTCCACGATCGTCCGGCTGGTGGTGACCGTGTTGCGCAGGATCCGCATCAGGTCCGGCGCGGCGTCGCCGTACACCTCGGCGACGTCCGCGAACCGGGAGATGTCCTCCTCGAGGGAGGGCAGGTGCGGGTTGAGGCGGCGCAGATAGCCCTCGACCCGGGTGAGGTTGTCGCCGATCCGGTCGCCGCGGCCCTCCAGCGCGGTGGCGAACGCCGAGAGGGTGGCGTTGAGTTCACCCGGCCGGACCGTGCGCAGCAGCGGCAGCAGGTCGTTCATCAGCTGCTGCACCTCGATGCCGACCTTCGTACGGTCCTGGGTGATGACGTCCCCGGCGCGGATGGGCCGGGCCGTAGCCCCGGTGGGAGCTTCCAGGTCGACGTACTTCTCGCCGAACAGCGTCTTGGGCAGCAGGCGGGCGTGCACGTCCGAGGGGATGTACGGGACGTACCGGGGATCGAGCGCGATGTCGAGCGTGGCCTTCGTGCCGTCCGCGTGCACCTCGCGCACCTCGCCGACCAGCAGCCCGCGCAGCTTGACGTCGGCGCGTGGATCGAGCTGGTTGCCGAGGGTGCCGGCCTCCAGCGTGATGGGCACGACCGACGTGAACGCCTGCTGGTAGACGGCCACCGCGAGCGACAGCAGCAGCGCGAGCACGGCGAGGAAGGTGACGCCGTACAGCCTGAGTCTCGTTCTGTGCATGCGCACCGCTCTCACCCCGCTATCCGTACGGTCGTGGTGGCGCCCCAGATCGCGAGACTCAGCAAGAAGTCCAGGACGTTGATGGCGACGATCGAGGTCCGCACCGCCCGGCCCACCGCGACGCCGACACCGGCCGGTCCGCCGCTCGCGTGGTAGCCGTAGTAGCAGTGCACCAGGATGATCAGCACGGCGAAGACGATCGCCTTGCCGAAGGACCAGAACACGTCGACGGGCGGCAGGTACTGGTGGAAGTAGTGGTCGTAAGTGCCCGTCGACTGCCCGTAGTAGCCGGTGGTGATGGTGCGGGCCGCCAGGTACGAGGACAGCAGTCCGACCACGTACAGCGGGATCACCGCGACGAAGCCGGCGATCATCCGCGTCGTCACCAGGAAGGGCAGCGACGGGACGCCCATCACCTCCAGCGCGTCGGTCTCCTCGCTGATCCGCATCGCGCCGAGCTGCGCGGTGAACCCGGCGCCGACCGTCGCGGACAGGGCGAGTCCGGCCACCAGCGGGGCGATCTCCCGGGTGTTGAAGTACGCCGACAGGAACGCCACGAAGTTGGACGTGCCCAGCTGGTTCAGGGCCGCGTAACCCTGGAGGCCGACCTCCGTGCCGGTGAAGAAGGACAGGAACGCGATCACGCCGACCGTGCCGCCGACGACGGCGAGCGCGCCGCGCCCGAAGCTCACCTCGGCGAGCAGCCGCAGGATCTCCTTCTTGTAGCGGCGCAGGGTGCGGCCCGTCCACGCGAACGAACGCCCGTAGAAGGACAGTTGGGTGCCCAGCTCTTCGAGCGAGCGCAAGGGGCGATCGAGGAGTTCTCGCGGTCTCATCGGCTAACCCCTCTGCGGGACGACCTGGAAGTACACCGCGGTCATCACGAAGTTGGTCACGAACAGCAACATGAAGGTGATCACCACGGACTGGTTGACGGCATCGCCCACGCCCTTCGGACCGCCCTGCGCCGTCAGCCCCTTGTAGGAGGCGACGATCGCCGCGATGGCCCCGAACACCAGTGCCTTGATCTCCGCCGCCCACAGGTCGGACAGCTGGGCGAGGGTGGTGAAGGACGCCAGGTAGGCGCCGGGCGTGCCGTGCTGGAGGACGACGTTGAAGAAATAGCCGCCCGCGACACCGACCACCGAGACGAGGCCGTTGAGCAGCACGGCCACCACCATCGACGCCAGCACTCGCGGTACGACGAGCCGGTGGATCGGGTCGATGCCGAGCACCTGCATCGCGTCGATCTCGTCCCGGATCTTGCGTGCCCCGAGGTCCGCGCAGATCGCCGTGCCACCCGCGCCCGCGATCAGCAGCGCGGTGACGATCGGCGAGGCCTCACGCAGCACGGCGAGCACGGACGCCGCACCGGAGAAGGACTGCGCGCCGAGCTGCCGGGTCAGGCTGCCGATCTGCAGCGCGATGACCGCCCCGAAGGGGATCGAGACCAGCGCCGTCGGCAGGATGGTGACGCTGGCGACGAACCACGCCTGCTGGATGAACTCTCGTGCCTGGAAGGGGCGTCGAGGCAGGGTCCGGACGACGTCCAGCGCCATCGCGAAGAGGTTTCCCGAGTGCCGGAGCGCCCCCGTCGGGGACAGCCTCATGCGCTGCTCACCCCCGTCCCGTGCAGCTCGGCCTCGCGTCTCGCGATCGCCTCCCAGCGGGGCGGGCGGGTGATGCCGGGGCCGGGCAGCAGGCGGGGAGTCGGCGCATCGGCCGGCTCACCCTCGTCGAGCTGGGCCAGCTCCTGCTCGACCTGGGACGCGTCCTTCTCCTCCGCCATGCCGATCGGCCCCTGCATCCGGCCGTTCAGGAACTGCCGTACGACGGGCTCCTCACTGGCCAGCAGCTCTTCGCGGGGCCCGAACATCACCAGCTCGCGCCGGAACAGCAGCCCGATGTTGTCGGGGACCTGGCGGGCCGAGGCGATGTCGTGGGTGACGATCAGGAAGGTCGCGTCGATCTGTGCGTTGAGGTTGACGATGAGCTGGTTGAGGTAGGCCACGCGGACCGGGTCCAGGCCCGAGTCCGGCTCGTCGAACAGGATGATCTCCGGGTCGAGGACCAGGGCGCGGGCGAGCCCGGCACGCTTGCGCATACCGCCCGAGATCTCGCCCGGCAGCTTCATCTCGGCGCCGATCAGCCCGACCATGTCCATCTTTTCGAGGACGGTCCGCCTGATCTGGCTCTCGGACCTGCGGGTGTGCTCGCGCAGCGGGAAGGCGATGTTGTCGTACAGGTTCATCGAGCCGAACAGGGCGCCGTCCTGGAACAGCACGCCGAACAGCTTCCGCACCTCGTAGAGATCGCGCTCCCGGAGTTTGGTGATGTCCCGGCCCTGGATCGTGATGGAGCCGCGCTCCGGCTTCAGCAGCCCCACGAGTGTCTTGAGGAACACCGACTTGCCCGTCCCCGACGGGCCGAGCATCACCGAGACCTCCCCGGCGGGCAGCGTCAGCGAGACGTCCTGCCAGATGACCTGGTGTCCGAAGAGCTTGGTCAGCCCTTCCACACAGATCTCGACACCCATCCGGTCCCACCCTTCACCCGTGGAGCAGCTCCGACATCTGCTCTACGGGGAGGGGCGGGGCGTCCGTCGCGGCGACCGGAAATTTATTTCGGACGCGTTTACGGCGTGCTACGGCAGCTTCGGCGACGGCGTGCCCGAAGGCATTCTCGGTGCGGGGACGGAGAGCGAGGCGGACGGCACGGCGGGAGCGGCCGGGGTGAACGACGGGACCGACGAGGCAGCCGGCCTTGCCGGCACCTTCGGCACGTCCGGCACCCGCGGCGGCGACAGCGCCGGCCTTGCCGGCAGGTCCGGCAGCTTCGGCACGCCGGGCACCTGCGGGACCCGCGGCGCCGACAGCCCGGGGAGCGGGGACGAGGCCACGTCCGGCAGGGCCGGCACGGGCAGCGGCAGGAACGTTCCACCGGTGGGTGAGGGCGTCCGGCCCCGGTCGCCGGGCGCCAGGGGTGAGGGGGTGCGCGTCCCGGGGGCGCGTCCCCGGCCCGTGGCGTCGCCGCGCAGGACCTGCGCGTCGCCGGACACGGCCGGCCGCGGCGCCGCACCGTTCCCGTTCCCGCCCGCACCGAGTGTGTACGGCAGCACGAGCCCCGCCACCGCCAGGGTCGCCGCCGTCGAGGTGACCGCGACCACCTGGGCCTTACCGCCCCCGCGCAGCCGCCCGCGCCCGACCAGGAACAGCACCAGCCCGAGCGTTCCGGCCAGCGAGGCGCGCAGCGTCCGCCGGGCCCGCGCGAGCAGCGACTCGACGGTCCGGTAGCTGAGCCCCATCCGCACCGCGACCTGGTTCACGTCCAGGTCCTGCGACTTCAGCCGGAGCGCCTCCGCCTGCCGGGCGGGCAGCTCCCCGCTGCGCCCGGCGAGCCACTTCGCCTCGGCCCGGTCGCACACCGCCTCCTCCACGGGTACCGGGCCCGGCGCGACGAGCGTGGGGCGGCTGCCGACCTCGGCCTCGCGGTTGACCTGCCGGTACCGGTCGACGCACAGCCGCATCGTCACCGTCGTCAGCCAGGCGGCGAGCCGCTCGTCGTCGAGGCCCGGGCGCTCCGCGGCCCGCAGCATCGCCTCGTGCACGGCGTCCTCGGCGTCCTCCTGGCTCATGGAGCGTCGCCGGGCCACCTTGAGCAGCTGCTCGCGATGGCTCCACATACGCTGCCAACGCTCGTCGGCGGCCGTTGTGTCCGCAGGCATGTCCGTCGCCATGGGCCCCTCCGCACTCACCCGCCGGTTCCGTGCTCCGGCGAAGGGCGACATTACCGCCGAGTAGGCAGGGTTGTGGAGGGGGAGAGGCTCATCGTGTTCTAGCTGTTGCCGGTGGTCAGCTGCCCTACGTCGGGCAGCACCCCGCCGCCGGGCAGCGTGAGGGTCGGCTCGGGGGCGGGGACCAGCGGCGTCCCGGACTCCTCGGGGACGCCGGCCTCGACGGACGGGCCGGGGGAGGGTGAGGCGGGCGGCGTCGACGGCGTGCGCGAGGGACCGGGGCCCGGCTTCGGGCCGTGCGACGGCTTCGGCGCCGAGGGCTTCGGCTTCTTCGGGCGGGACGGCTTCGGCCGGTCCGGCCGGGAGCCCGCGGACGCGTCGGGCACCACGCGATGCCCCGTGAGGTAGTACGCGTACCACGCCTTGACGGTGCGCAGATAGGCGTCCGAGTGGTTGTAGCCCAGGATCGCCCGGTCCAGGTCGGCGGGGCTCGCGAGGTCCCGGCCGCCCGCGCACAGGTAACGGCCGGCGGCGAGCGCCGCGTCGTAGACGTTGTCCGGGTCCCGCCGCCCGTCGCCGTTGCCGTCCGCGCCCCAGCGGGCCCAGGTGGACGGGATGAACTGCATCGGCCCGACCGCACGGTCGTACACCGTGTCCCCGTCGTACGCGCCGCCGTCGGTGTCCGCGACGGCGGCGAAGGCGCCGCCGGTCAGCCGCGGGCCGAGGATGGGCGTCACGGTCGTACCGTCCGGGGTCACCCGGCCGCCCCCTGCCTGCCCGGACTCCACCTGGCCGATCGCGGCCAGCAGCTGCCAGCGCAGCCGGCAGCCGGGCGCGCTGCGCGCCACCTCCGCCTCGGCGCGCCGGTACGCGGCGAACACGCTCGCGGGCAGGGCGCCGCCCTCCGTCACCGCCTGGGCCGGGCCTCCCTTCCGAGTCCGCAGCGGGGGAAGATCGGTGCGGTACGGGGTGTCGCCGGACACGCTGGGTCCGTGCTCGGCGGGCGCCGCCTTCCGCGCGGGCTCCGCGGCCCCGGCCGAGACCGCCCCCGGCGCCTGCGACGCGGTCAGCACGGCCATCGCCGCCACCGCGACCGCCGTACCCCTGGCACCCCTCTGTGCCCCCTTGAGTGCACGCGCTGTCACTGTGCAGTCCCCTCTGTGGGTGAATCCGTCGTCTGCTCTACGCGGCCGGAGGGCACGTCCGTCGCGCGGAACCGGGTGGACCGGGTCGGGCACCTTTTCGTGAGCGGGGTACGCGCGCGTCGGACGGCGCCCGGCACCCACCGTCCGGCGACGCCTGCCCGTAGCGGCGCCGGCGACCGGTTCGGTGGTCAGGGGGAGATCTCCGTGAGGTCCCAGGGACTTGGTCCCGTGCCGTCGCACCACGCCTGCAACTCCTCGCCGTTCACGCACAGGATTCCGGACCGACCGGCGTAATCGAGGGCGGGCGCGGTGAAGTCGCTCGTCGTGACCAGCACCGCGACGTCGGCACCGTGCACGGTGAAGCAGGTGCCCCCGAAGCGCTGCATGTCCTGCGAGCCGACCTTGTTGTCCTCGGCGTAGCGCTTGCACTGGATGACCACGCGCCGCCCGTCCGGGGTCACCGCGGTGACGTCCGCACCCAAGTCGCCCGCGCCGCCCACCACTTCCACGTCCTGGCAGTGATCACGCACACACAGGTCGGCCACGGCCTGCTCGAAACCGTCGGGATCGAGTTCGCTGTACTCGGCGGCCACCTGCCGGTACTCGTACACGGCCTGCTCGGCTTCCGTGTATGCGGCCGTGGCCTGCTCGATGTCGTCCGCGATGAGTTCGGTGTATTCGGCTGTGGTCTGCTCGATGCCGTCGGTGGTGAGTTCGGTGTATGCGGCTGTGGTCTGCTCGATGCCGTCGGTGGTGAGTTCGGTGTATGCGGCCGTGGCCTGCTCGAAGCCGTCAGCGGTGAGTCCGGTGTACTCGGCCGTGGCCTGCTCGTGTGCGGCCGGGGCCGGGGCCGGGGCGGTCGGCTCGGGGACCCAGCCGAGGGAAGTCGTTCGTTCGACGTCGCCCGGGGCCGGCCGGACGGCGAGGTCGTGTGTCGCCGTGCGGAGGCTGTCGGACGCCTTCTCGGCCGCCTCCTCCAGTGCCAGGGCGGCGCGGCGCGCACACCGGGCCGCGGAGAAGCGCCGCCACCTCGAACGGAGCGTCACGGCGGTCGCGACGCCGAGCACCACCAGCACGCCGGCCCACACCGGACGGCGTTCGGCGACGCCCGCCGCGGTCCGCGCCACGAACACGAGGACGCACAGGGCGATCGCGAGCAGGAGGAAGAAGAAGGTGGTGGCGAGCAGGTCGAAGCGCCGGTCGTGCCGCAGAGGTCGAACGGGGCGCACGGGTATGGTCACGCTGGCTTCCTCCTGGACGGCGACAAGATCGTGTTTCTACAGGTGCCCAAGATCGCCGACTGTTGTCATGGCCGGCGGATGCTTTGTCGCCGGTCCCGGACGCGCCGTATCTCCTCGGGCTCCAGAAGAGGCCGGGACCCGCTGCCGAGGTGAGCCGGGACGCCGGGGCCTACCGAGGCGGTGACGGGTTGTCAGAGCAGCGTGACGCGCGCCCGGCCGGGAACGGATCGTCCGGTCAGCGTGACGTGTTGGGCCGGTGACGGTTCGTCCGGTCGGCGTGACGTGTTGGGCCGGTGACGGTTCGTCCGGTCGGCGTGACGTGTTGGGTCGGTGACGGTTCGTCCGGTCAGCGTGATGTGTGTGGGGGGCCGGTGACGGATCGTCCTGGCAGCGTGAGGCGTTGGGCCGGTGACGGTCGTGCGGGAAGCGTGAGGCATTCGGCCGACGCGCGGAGAATCTCCGTCGGTCGGGCGGGCCGTACGGCACCCGCGAGCCGCCGGTGCGCCACGATGACGCCATGGCCCACATCGCGCTGTTCCACTCCGTTCTCGGCCTGCGCCCCGTCGAACTGCTCGCCGCCGCGCGCATGCGCGGCGCCGGGCACGAGGTCGTCACGCCCGACCTCTTCGGCGGCGAGGCCGCGGCCACCATCGACCAGGGGTTCCGGCTGGTGGAGCGGATCGGGTGGCCGACGGTGGTCGAACGCGCTCGGCTGGCCCTGCGCGGCCTGCCGGACGAGAGCGTGCTCGTCGGTATGTCGATGGGCGCCGGTGTCGTCGCCGATCTCTGGCCCGAGCGTCCCGCTGCCGCCGGCGTTCTCCTGCTGCACGCGACCGCCGGCCTGCCCGCAACCGTTCGTCCGGGCCTCAGGGCGCAGTTGCACGTCGCCGAACCGGACGACTTCGCGCCGTCGGAGCGTGTGTCCGCCCTCTGCCGGGCGGCTCGGGACGCGGGAGTGCACCTGGAGGTCTTCCGTTACCCGGGCGCCGGTCACTTCTACACCGACCCGGACCTCCCGGACTACGATCCCGCCGCCGCCGAGCTGACCTGGCGCCGGGTGCTGGACTTCCTGGGCTGGTGCTGTGACCGCACAGGTTCACCGGCTTGGTGGGGTGTCGGCGGGGCGGGCTAGGTTCTCGGCATGAACGACGCTGAAGTCGCCTCGCTCTTGGCCGGATGTGCTCGCTGCCCGTACCCCGGGGTGTGGCAGGACTCCCCTTTTGCGGAACGCACGGTCGACGGTGCGCGGTATGCCCTGGTCGCGGTCGACCCAGGACTGAGCGCGCTCGCCCTACGGCGTGACGACGGCTCGCTTTGGTGTCTGCCGGAGGGCGGTGTTCCTCAACTCGTGAACTCCAGCGTCGAGGCGTTCGTTGCCTTCAACCGCGCTTATGAGGAAGCCGCTGCTGAGGCCGCCGCATACGAGGGGCCCGGTGACGGTCTGAGCGAAGACGAGACCGTGGACCTGGCCGAGCAGGCCGCCGACGCGCTCACTGAAGCGTTGCTGGAACGGTTCGGGATGCTCGACGTCAAGGCCGTTGCCGACGAGAACTCCTTCTGGCACATCGGGGCTGAGGAGCTCGGCTACGGCATGAGTGTGTGACCATGCAGATCATCGGGGCAGGTTGCGCAAGCTGCACTGACAAGGGGGCATCCGCTGGGGTGGGAGACCACTCAGGCCCGCCGCCGCATGACCGGGCAAACGTTTGAAGTCACCGTCCGGGCACGGCGCTACCGGCCTGCGACCACGCCGTCCGGACCGCACTCGGTCTGATCACCGCTTGGGCCGGAGGCACAGCCGAGAGGAACAGCACCCGTGAGTGAACGGCAGCTGGCCGAGACGTTCCGCAGCACGTCGGGCGACGTCCGCTGGGGCAGTCTCGGACAACCCGGTCGGGATCCGGTCGTCCTCCTGCACGGCACACCCTTCTCCTCGTATGTCTGGCGGGCCGTCGCCCGCTCACTCGCCCGCCGTCATCAGGTGTTCGTGTGGGACATGCCGGGTTACGGGGCGTCGGAGATGTCCGCCGGCCAGGATGTCTCCCTGGCTGCCCAGGGCAGGGTCTTCACCGAGCTTCTCGCGCACTGGGGCCTGGAGGAACCCCTGGTCGTCGCCCACGACTTCGGCGGTGCCGTCTCCTTGCGGGCGCATCTGCTGCACGGCGCCCGCTACCGCGCACTCGCTCTGGTCGACCCGGTCGCGCTGGCGCCGTGGGGATCCCCGTTCTTCCGGCTCGTCGGCGAGCACTCCGAGGTCTTCGAGCAACTGCCGCCCGCGCTCCACCACGCCCTGGTGCGCGCGTACATAACGTCGGCCAGCAGTCCCGGCCTGCACCCGGCGGTCCTCGACCGGCTCGTCCGGCCCTGGCTCGGCGACCCCGGCCAGGCGGCCTTCTACCGGCAGATCGCCCAGGCCGACCAGCTCCACACCGACGAGGTGCAGGACCGGTACGGCGAGATCGGCATCCCGACACTGGTGTGCTGGGGTCAGGACGACACCTGGATTCCCGTGGCGAAAGGGCGGGAGCTCGCCGCCCGCATCCCGGGCGCGCGACTTGAACCCATCGCCGCTGCCGGCCATCTCGTCCAAGAAGACGCGCCCGCCGAACTCACAGCCGCTCTCATCACCTTCCTCCAGAACCCGAGCTGACGCCCGACAACCCCATGAACCTTCCCGGTCACAGCACGGGAGGCGCCGGGGCCGTCGCCCTCCCCGGCGACCGCACCCGGTGCCGCCGGAAAAAAGGTGGGCGCCGCCCGATCCGCCTTCCTAGACTCGGTCATGCAAGCGCGCCGCACCGACACCACCGCGGCGCGCCCGATCAGGTGTGTGAGGACCGAGGGGAGCCGGCCGTGCGTGACCGTACCGCCGTCGTTGTTCCCCCGTCGCGGACCGACGTGATCCTGGTGTCCTCGTCCGTCCGGTGCCCGCTGCGCGGCCGGCACCGGATGCCCGTGACGCCCCGCTGACACCCCTCCGGCCCGCCCCCGGCACTCGCCTGCCCGCCCCGGCACTCGCCGGGCCGGCCAGGCCTCGCCTCGCCTCGCCGGGGCCGCACCGTTGTGTCCCCGGGCGTCACGGGAAATCGCGCTGCCCTTCTCAAGGACCACTTCCCGAAAGGCCACAGGGCCGTGCGCACCGACCTCACCAACCCCGCCACCCCCACCACTCTCGCCACCGTCCGCAATCTCGGCATCCTCGCCCACGTCGACGCGGGCAAGACCACCGTCACCGAGCGGATCCTGTACGCGACCGGCACCACCCACAAGCGCGGCGAGGTGCACGACGGCACCACCGTCACCGACTTCGACCCGCAGGAACGCGACCGCGGCATCACGATCTTCGCCGCGGCCGTCAGCTGCGCCTGGGACGGCCACCGCGTCAACCTCATCGACACCCCCGGCCACGTCGACTTCGCCGACGAGGTCGAGCGTTCGCTGCGCGTCCTGGACGGGGCGATCGCCGTGTTCGACGCCGTCGCCGGGGTCGACCCGCAGAGCGAGTCGGTGTGGCGGCAGGCCGACCGGCACGGCGTGCCGAGGATCGCGTTCGTCAACAAGCTCGACCGCGCGGGCGCCGATCTCGACCGGGCCGTCGACTCCATCCGGCAACGGCTGCATCCGGCCCCGCTCGTCGTCCAGCTGCCGATCGGGGCGGAGGGCGACTTCACGGGAGTCGTCGATCTCGTACGGATGCGCTCCCTGGTCTGGACGGACGGGGACGGTATGGCCGTGGCCGCGCCGGTTCCCGAGCCGCTGCGGGAGGAGGCGGCACGGCGGCGCCGGGCACTGGAGGAGGCGGTGGCGGAGCTGCATCCGGCGGCCCTGGAGGAGTTCTGCGACCGCCGGACGCTCGGCGCCGGCACCCTCGCCGCCGCCCTGCGCGACCTGACCCACAGCGGCGAGGGCGTGGTCGTCCTGTGCGGCTCCGCCTACCGCAGCCGCGGCATCGAACCACTGCTGGACGCGGTGGTGGCCTACCTGCCGTCGCCGCTCGACGTGCCCGCCGTGCGCGGTGTCCACCAGGACGCCGAGCAGACGCGGTACGCCGATCCGGAAGCGCCTTTCGCGGGGCTCGTGTTCAAGGTGAGCGCGGGTGCCACCGGACGGCTGACCCATGTGCGCGTCTACTCCGGCACGATCGAGAAGGGGGACACCGTGTGGGACCCGGGCACCGGGCGCACCGAGCGCGTGGCGCGGATCCTGCGCGTCATGGCGGACCGGCACGCCCCGCTCGACCGGGCGGTCGCCGGTGACATCGTCGCGCTCGCGGGCGTGAAGTCGGCCCGGACCGGTTCCACGCTGTGCGATCCGGGCGCTCCGCTGCTTCTGGAGCCGCCGGTGGCCGCCGAACCCATGGTGTCCGTGGCCGTCGAGGCGCGGCGCGGTACGGACACCGGCCGGCTCGCGACGGCGCTGGCGAGGCTCGCGGAGGAGGACCCCTCGCTGGTCGTGCGCACCGACTCCGAGACCGGGCAGACCGTGCTCTGCGGTATGGGCGAACTCCATCTGGAGGTCGCGGTGGAGAAGGTACGCCGTGACGGGGGTCCGGAGGTCACCGTGGGCCGGCCCAGGGTCTCCTACCGCGAGACGGTCGTCGGCGAGGTGCGGGGGTTCGTCCACCGGCACGTCAAACAGGACGGCGGGGCCGGGCAGTTCGCCCATGTCGTGCTCGACGTGGAACCGCTCGGCCCCGAAGTGGGCGCAGGCGGCTTCGAGTTCCGCTCCACCGTGGTCGGCGGGCGGGTACCGCAGGAGTACGTGCGCGCGGTCGAGGCCGGCTGCCGGGACGCCCTCGCCGAGGGTCCGCTCGGCGGGCACCCGGTCACCGGGGTGCGGGTCACGCTCACCGACGGCTCCACCCATGTGAAGGACTCCTCCGACACGGCCTTCCGCGCGGCCGGCCGGCTCGGTCTTCGCGGGGCGCTGCGCGCCTGCGCGACGGCACTGCTGGAACCGGTCGCCGACGTCACGGTCACGGTGCCCGAGGACGCGGTCGGCTCGGTCCTCGGGGACCTGGCCGCCCGGCGCGGGCGCGTCGGCGGCTCCGAATCCCACGGCGGGGTGGTCGAGGTGAGCGCGACCGTGCCGCTGGCGGAGCTGTTCGGCTACGCGACCCGGTTGCGCAGCCGTACCCAGGGCCGGGGCACCTTCACGACCCGCCCCGCCGGCTACGCACCGGCACCGGTACGGGCGCCCGCACCGGTGCCGGCCCGGTGAGCGGGGGGCGGCGTCGGCCCCTGCGGATCGGCCCCCCTGCGGATCGGCGCCCCCGCCGATCGGTGCCCCTGCGGATCGGCGCCGTCGCGGTCGGCGTCGGCACGGGCGCCGGTCCGTTGACCGGGACGGCGGCGTTCGCCGTCCCGGATCGGCACCGGCACCGGCACCGGTGCCGATCCGCTGAGCACGGCGTGGCGTCCGGCACCGCGTCGAAGGTCCGCGCCACGAGCCGCACGGTTCGTGGCGCCGGTCGCTCCCTCCGCCCCTCCGGGCGACCGCGCCCACACCCACCGCCCCCTCAGGCCAGCCGCCCCTTCACCGCCGCCCGCCAGGCGGGGGAGCGTGGGGGGTCGGGAGCCGGGCGTGGGCGGCGGCCGCCCGGTGCGAAGAATTTCGCCGGCGGGGGGGGGGGACCGCGGCGCCCACGGTCACCGCGTCCACACCCACCGCCCCCTCAGGCCAGTCGCCCCCTCACCGCCGCCCGCCAGGCGGGGGAGCGTGGGGGGTCGGGAGCCGGGCGTGGGCGGCGGCCGCCCGTCGCGAAGAATGCCGCCAGCGGAAGGACCGCGGCGCCCACCGTCACCGCGTCCGGACCGAGCAGGCCCAGCTCGACGCCGACCCGGGACGCGGGGTGGCGCAGGGCCTGGGCGAGGGCGTGGTCACGGACCCGGTCCAGGAAGCCACCGCCGAGCTGCAGACCGGCCCAGCCGCCGATCAGGACCCGTTCCGGCTGGAAGAGGTTGATGAGGTCGGACAGGCCGGCGCCGAGATAGGCGGCGGTCTCGGCGAGTACGGCCGCGGCCACCGGGTCGGGCGCGCCGTCGCCGACGGGGCGTGCCGCGGCGAGCAGTTCGGTCAGCGCCCGCTCCTCACCGGCCCCGGCCGAGGGCCGCCCGCCCGCTTCACGCCAGCGCGCCACGAGCGCCTCCGCGCCCGCGTACGCCTCCAGGCACCCCCGCGCCCCGCACCGGCACCGGCGCCCCCCGACCCGTACGGTGAGATGCCCCCACTCCACCGCCCGTCCCTGCGCCGCCTCCTCGGTGACGACACAGGCACCCACCCCCGAACCGAACAGCACCACCACGGCGTTGCGCGCCCCGCGGCCCGCGCCGAACCACATCTCCGCCTGGCCCAGCGCCTTGGCCCCGTTGTCGATGAAGAACGGCAGGTGCGCCGGGAGCCCGACGGCCGTGCGGAGCAGCCGTTCCAGTGGCACCGCGTCCCAGCCGATGGTCTGCCCGTGGACGACGGCCCCGTCCGCACCGCCGGTCTCGACGATGCCGGGTACGCCGACACCGACGCCCAGCAGATCGGCGCAGGCGGAACCGGCCGCCCCGAAACCGGCTGGCCCCGGCCCGGCCGGCCCCGGATCGGCTGGCCCCGGCCCGGCCGGCCCCGGATCGAAGGCCCCCGGCCCGACCGTCTCCAGACCGACCGCCTCCACACCGACCGCCTCCAGACCGGCCGTTCCCGAACCGGCCGCCTCCAGACCCGCCGTCCCCGCACCGGTCGCCCCCGGCCCGGCCGTCCCTGAACCGGCCGTCCCCGAACCTGCCGTCCTCCGGCCGACCGTCCCGGGACCGACCGCCCCCAGGCCGGCCGCCCGCAGAACCTCCGCGACGCCGTCGGCGACATGTCCGACGACGGCGTCGACGTCGTAACCCCGTGGCCCCAACGGCCTTTCCGCCCGCGCCAGTTCGGTCATCCCCAGGTCGAACAGCTCCACCCGCACCCGGGTCTCCCCGACGTCCACGCCGATCAGCCGCCCGCTGTCCCGGCGGACCCGCAGCAGCCGGCGCGGCCTGCCGACGTCCGCGCCGATCACGCCCGCCTCCTCCACCAGGCCGTCGGCGAGGAGCTCGGCCACGACGTTGCTGACGGATCCCGAACTCAGACCGGTCGCCGGGCCCAGCGCCTGGCGGCTCATCGGCCCATCGACATACAACCGTTGCAGAACGGCGCTCCGGCTCTCCCGCCGCAGGTCACGCACCGTGCGGCCGCTCAGCCCTGCCACCTGGCCTCCCAGATTCCCGCGGTTTTACGGCCCCTATGACCGGTTGCCGCTGCCGGATCCCTTGACGTTCGTTTCTCTTGAGGTTTAACTCACGTCCTAAATTAAGCCATGAGGGGGCTTCGCGAACCGAACGGGGTGTCGGTTCGTGCGAGTGGCCCTCGCGGTTCTCGACTCCCGGAAAGGGACACCAGGAGCCATGCGCAGCATCCGAGCCGCGGCCGTAGGCGCCGTGACCATGTCTCTCGCCCTCGGGGCCACGGCCTGCGGAGGGGGTTCGTCCAACGGCAGCGGGTCCGACGACTCGCCGAAGACGCTGACCTACTGGGCGTCGAACCAGGGCGCCAGCATCACGGTCGACAAGCAGGTCCTCCAGCCCGAGCTCGCCAAGTTCGAGAAGCAGAGCGGCATCAAGGTGAAGCTGGAGGTGGTGCCCTGGTCCGACCTGCTCAACCGCATCCTCACGGCGACGACCTCCGGTCAGGGCCCGGACGTGCTGAACATCGGCAACACCTGGAGCGCCTCGCTGCAGGCGACCGGCGCGCTGCAGGCGTGGGACGCCGAGAACTTCGCGAAGATCGGCGGCAGGGGCCGGTTCGTGGACTCCGCGCTCGGCTCGACCGGCGCCGAGGGCAAGGACCCGGCGGCGGTACCGCTCTACTCGATGTCCTACGCGCTCTACTACAACAAGAAGATCTTCGCCGACGCCGGCATCACCAAGCCGCCCGCCACCTGGGACGAGCTGATCGCCGACGGCAAGAAGGTCAGGGCCAAGGGCACGTCGGTGCTCGGGGCCGAGGGCGCGAACGTGTCGGAGAACATCCACCACGTCTTCGTCTTCGCCAAACAGCACGGTGCCGACTTCTTCACCGCCGACGGCAAGCCCGACTTCACCAGCCCCAAGGTGGTGGACGCGGTCAAGCAGTACGTCGACCTGATGGCCAAGGACAAGGTCGTCCCGACCAACGACGCCGAGTACGCCCAGAACCAGTCCGTCAGCGACTTCGCCAAGGGCAAGCAGGCCATGCTGCTGTGGCAGTCCGCCGCCGCCAACCTCAAGTCCCAGGGCATGAGCGAGGCCGACTACGGCGTCGCCCCGGTGCCCGTGCAGTCCGGCACCCCCGGCACCGGCGCCCAGACCAACTCGATGGTCGCCGGCATCAACATCGCCGTGTTCAAGAACAGCCACAACCTCGACGGCGCCACGCGGTTCGTGAAGTTCATGACCAGCGACGAGGAGCAGAAGATCCTCAACAAGGCCTACACCTCCATCCCGCCGGTCAAGGCCGCGCAGAGCGACGCCGCGTTCAACGCGCCCGCCACCTCGGTGCTGAAGAACACCCTCGCCACCAGTGCGGCCGCGCTGCCGCAGGTGGCCGCCGAGTCGCAGTTCGAGACGGCGGTCGGAACGGCCGTCAAGGACCTGTTCGCCGACGCCGCCGCCGGCCGCGCGGTGACCACCGACTCCGTCAAGGCGAAGCTGGAGAAGGCCCAGCAGCAGATGCCGAAGGCGTGAGCGGGACCATGACCACCACCGCTCTCGAGGAGCCGGTGCGCGAGACGTCCCCCGGTGCGGCGAGCGGATCCCGCCGCCGCACCGGGCGGATCCGCCGTATCGGACTGCCCTACCTGCTGCTCCTGCCCGCCCTGATCCTCGAACTCCTCGTCCACCTGGTGCCGATGGTCGTCGGCATCGTGATGAGCTTCAAGGAGATCACCCAGTTCTACATCCGCGACTGGGGCACCGCCCCCTGGTCCGGCCTCGGCAACTACACGATGTCGGTGGACTTCGACGCCCCCGTCGGCAAGGCGCTGCTGCACTCCTTCTTCGTCACCGTCGGCTTCACCCTGCTCTCCGTCGGCCTGTGCTGGTTCATCGGCACGGCCGCCGCGATCTGCATGCAGGACACCTTCCGCGGCCGCGGCCTGCTGCGCGCACTGTTCCTGGTGCCGTACGCGCTGCCCGTCTACGCGGCCGTGATCACCTGGGTGTTCATGTTCCAGCACGACAACGGCCTGGTGAACCACGTCCTGCACGACCAGCTGCACCTCACCGACAAGCCCTCCTTCTGGCTCATCGGCGACAACAGCTTCTACGCCCTGCTGACCGTGTCGGTGTGGAAGGGCTGGCCGTTCGCCTTCCTCATCGTGATGGCCGGCCTGCAGAACATCCCGAACGAACTGTACGAGGCGGCCGCGCTGGACGGCGCGGGGACGTGGCAGCGGATCCGGCGCATCACCCTGCCCTCGCTGCGCCCCGTCAACCAGGTCCTGGTCCTGGTGCTGTTCCTGTGGACCTTCAACGACTTCAACACCCCGTACGTCCTGTTCGGCAAGGCCGCCCCCGAGGCCGCCGACCTCATCTCGGTCCACATCTACCAGGCCTCCTTCGTCACCTGGAACTTCGGCACCGGCTCGGCCATGTCCGTCCTGCTGCTGCTCTTCCTGCTGGTCGTGACCGGGGTGTACCTGCTGCTCACCTCGCGTGGACGGAAGGCCGCCGATGTCTAGCCCCAACTCGCCCATGGCGCCGTCCCGTTCGTTCCAGTGGACGCGGCGGATCTTCCTGACCCTGCTCACCGGGTTCGTGCTCACCCCGGTGTACGTGATGGTCTCCAGCTCGCTGAAGCCGCTCGCGGATGTCACCGGCAAGTTCCGCTGGCTGCCCAGCGGCCTGACCATCCGGCCGTACATCGACATCTGGTCGACGGTCCCGCTCGCCGACTACTTCGTGAACTCGCTGATCGTGGCGGGCGCGGCGACCGTCTGCTCGGTCGTCATCGCCGTGTTCGCCGCGTACGCGGTCAGCCGCTACGAGTTCCGCGGCAAACGCGTGTTCACGGTGACCGTGCTGTCGACCCAGATGTTCCCGGGCATCCTCTTCCTGCTGCCCCTGTTCCTCCTCTACGTCGACATCGGCAACTCCACCGGGATCGCCCTGTTCGGCTCCCGCGGCGGACTGATCCTGACGTACCTGACGTTCTCGCTGCCGTTCTCCATCTGGATGCTGATCGGGTACTTCGACTCGGTGCCGCGTGACCTGGACGAGGCGGCACTGGTGGACGGCTGCGGTCCGCTCGGGGCGCTGCTGCGGGTCGTCGTACCGGCCGCGATCCCCGGCATCGTCGCGGTCGCCGTCTACGCCTTCATGACCGCGTGGGGAGAAGTGCTCTTCGCGTCCGTGATGACCAACGAGGACACCCGCACCCTCGCCGTCGGCCTGCAGGGCTACTCCACCCTCAACGACGTCTACTGGAACCAGATCATGGCCGCCTCGCTCGTCGTGAGCGTGCCCGTGGTCGCGGGCTTCCTGCTGCTGCAGCGCTATCTCGTCGCCGGTCTGACGGCAGGCGCCGTCAAGTGAACAACATCCCGCACTCCGAAGGGACTTCCGTGTCCGAACGCATCGACCTCGCCGCACTCCCGCACGACTTCCTGTGGGGCACGGCGACAGCGGCGTACCAGATCGAGGGGGCCGTCGCCGAGGACGGCCGTACGCCCTCGATCTGGGACACCTTCTCCCACACCCCCGGGAAGATCGCGAACGACGACAACGGCGACGTCGCCTGCGACCACTACCACCGCTGGCGCGAGGACATCGGCCTGATGCGGCAACTCGGTGTCAACGCCTACCGGTTGTCGGTGGCCTGGCCCCGCGTGATCCCCGGCGGCACCGGACCGGTCAACCCCAAGGGGCTCGCCTTCTACGACGAGTTGGTGGACGCCCTGCTGGAGGCGGAGATCACCCCGTCGGTCACCCTCTACCACTGGGACCTGCCCCAGGTGCTGCAGGACCGCGGCGGCTGGCCCGAACGGGACACCGCCCTCGCGTTCGCCGAGTACGCCTCGGCCGTCGCCACGCGTCTCGGCGACCGCGTCAAGCTCTGGACGACCCTCAACGAGCCGTCCTGCTCGGCCTGGATCGGCCATCTGGAGGGAAAGATGGCCCCCGGCTGGACCGATCTGACCGCCGCCGTACGCAGCTCCTACCACCTGCTCCTGGGCCACGGCCTGGCCACCCAGGCGATCCGGGCCGCCGCACCCGACGCCCAGGTGGGCATCGTCAACAACCTCTCCACCGTGCACGCGGTCACCGACCGCTCGGAGGACCTGGCGGCGGCCCGCCGGCACGACGGCCACGTCAACCGCTGGTGGCTCGACCCGGTGCACGGCCGCGGCTTCCCGGCCGACATGCGGGAGGTCTACGGCGTCGAACTCCCGGAGCAGCCGGGCGACCTGGAGACGATCGCGGCCCCGCTGGACTGGCTGGGCCTGAACTACTACTTCCCGGCGTACGTCGCCGACGACCCCGAGGGCACCGCGCCGTACGTCCGCTCGGTCCGCCGTGAGGGTGTCGCGCGCACCGGCATGGACTGGGAGATCGACGCGTCCGGCATCGAGGCGCTGCTGCTCCGGCTCACCGACGAGTACGGCGCGCGGAAGATCTACGTGACCGAGAACGGCTCCGCCTACCCGGACGTGGTCCGCCCCGACGGCAGTGTCGACGACCCCGAACGCCGGGACTACCTGGAGCGCCACCTCGCCGCCTGCGCCTCGGCCGCCGCCAAGGGCGCTCCGCTGGCCGGCTACTTCGCCTGGTCCCTGCTGGACAACTTCGAGTGGGCGTACGGCTACGACAAGCGCTTCGGGCTGGTCCACGTCGACTACCGCACCCAGGCCCGCACGATCAAGGGCAGCGGACACCGCTACGCGGACATCGTCCGAGTCCACCGCGGCCAGACACGCCGGGCCGCCTGAGCGCCCACGATCCACCGGGCCACCGTGACCCGCCCGCACCGGCCGGGTCACGACGGCTCGGCCGCACCCGCCGGGGCAGCAGGGCTCGGCCGTACCTGCCGGGGCCGCCACGGCCTGGCCGCAATCCGCCGGGTCGTCACGGCCCGGCCGCACCAGCCGGGCCGTGTGGTCCGGCCGCGCACTCCGGGCCGCCTGAGCCGGTCCGGAACCGCCGGTGGGCACGGGCGGGGAGCCCGTGCCCACCGGTCCTCACCTACACCCAGCAGGTGCCGCCGTTGCCGTCGAAGGCGAGGCCGGCGGCGGTGCCGGCGTTCTCGCTGCCGGAGGCGGTGACGGCGGCCGGATCCACCGCGTAGGCGGTGGCCGCGCGGTCGGTGTCCCAGGCGACGGCGGCGGGGGCCGCGGAGGCGGGGGCGGCCAGGAGCGGACCGGAGCACAGCAGGGCCGTGGCGGCCAGGGCGGCGAGCAGGGTGCGGGAGGTGCGCGTGCGGCTCTCCTTGTGGGGTGGAGGTGCACTTCCTGATCCATGTCACGTGCATGACAGCCCGGTGGAGCAGAAGGGTTGACCTGGACGCCCACGAGGCTCGAGTGAACCGGCAGTCAAGTGTGTGCCGGCTCTCGGGCCTTGCCCCGGGGTGAGAAGGCCGGTGAGCGGCTACCGTCCCAGCGCCGCAGCGGCTCGCCAACTGTCCTCTTCCCCCCGATGGACGCGCTTCTGCGTCACATGGACGTGCGGCCGCCGGAAATCGTCGCGGCTGGCAAGTAGTGCACAATGGGGTGGCGCAGATTTGACTCGGCCGGGGTTGCTGATTTGACCGAGCACCGGATCGTCCGCAAGGGGGAAGGGAACCTGTCATGGCGTGGGACGAGTGGGAGCAGCTCAAGGCCCAGGCGGCCGGACGGGGGGAGACCCACACGCGGCTCAACCACGTGCCACCGGACGGCGGAGGCGGCGGAGGATCCGGAGATCTGGTGGTGCACCAGGACGACCTGGGTGCCGTAGGCCACGAGGCCAGCATCCTCTACGACGACGTCAAAGGCCAGGCCGACATCGCCGCGGCCGGGTCGGGTAACGGCTCGATGGGCTCGACCATGCAGGCCGCCGCCACGATGAAGTCGCACGGCTTCCAGACCGGAAGCGCCTTGGAGACGACCGTCGAGATGTGGACCTCGCAGGTCAAGACCGTCCTCCAGGCATGTGCGCACATCTCCGATCACCTGGACTACACGCAGAAGCGGCACGCCGAGGACGACGCCAAGATCGGTGCCGTGCTCCGTGGCCGTGATGGCTCAGCCACGTCCGTCTCGCAGCTCAACGGGTACTTCAAATAGGAGAACCGCTGGTGGCTCTCACTTTCACGGACCTCGTTGAGGTCGACCTCGGCAGACTCGCGAACGCCGTATCGGACTGGAAGAAAGCCGTCGACGGGCTGAAGAAGTCGGCGAAGAGCGCTCGTACGGGAATGCAGGGCAAGTCGGACTCCGCGCGCTGGGCCGGCGTGAACGCCACGGTGACAAGGGAGTTCGTGGCCAAGACGGCCAAGGAGATCTCCGACCTCCACACCGAGGCCAACAGTATCTACCAGGTTCTCGAGGACGGACACACCGAGCTCGAGTCGCTGCAGAAGCAGATGAAGACCGCCGTCCACGACGATGCCGCGAAGCTCGGCATTCGTGTCGAGGACATCGGGGGCGGCAGGGTCCGCTGCTTCTTCCCCCACACGCGCGGGGACACCGACGAACGCACGCAGGATCAGCTCGACAGCAGGCAGGAGTTGGAGGACCGGATCAACCGGATCCTCGCTCATGCAGCCGAGATCGATGCCTCCGTCGCCCGCGCACTGGCCAAGAGCCATGGCAACGACCCGTACAACGCGGGCCACAGCAGGTACGAGTCCCTCAACGACGCCGAGGTCGAGCGTGCCCTGGAACTGGCACGCAAAGGCGGCAAGATGTCTGACGCGGAACTCCGCGAGCTCAACCAGCTGCTGCGCTTCAACTCTGCCGAGAAGGACGGAGAGTTCGCCACCGAGTTCTACCAGGGACTCGGTGGGCCCGAGAAGACGCTCCAGTTCTACGCCGCGATGTCGATCGACGGCACGGGCGGCGACGCGAGCAAGACCCGGTTGGACGCGGTACAGGACCTGCAGAAGGTCATGGGGTACACGCTCGCCAACGCGACGGATCCCGACCACAAATACCATCTCTCCGACGAGTGGGGCACGCAGTTCCGGCGTCTTGGCACCCAGCAGATCGGGTGGGAACGGGGTCAGTGGAACAAGCCGTACGGTTATCAGGTGCTCGGCGGCCTGCTGCGCTACGGCAACTACGACTCCCGGTTCCTGAATCCCATCGCGGAGCACATCACCCAGCTCCACAAGAAGGACCCCTACTTCTTCCTGTCGAACAAGCCGACAGGCAACCCGGACACGTACGGCTTCAACCCCTCCGGCCGGCTCGGCACGGGCAACGAACCACTGAACAGCGTCCTTGAGGCGCTGGGGCACAGCCCCGAGGCGGCGGAGAAGTTCTTCAGCCAGCCGCCTACCGCGTACAACGAGGACGGCACGCTCAAGAAGGACGGGAAGCTGGGCTTCGACTCGTACGTCGACCTGCTCACCGACAAGGACTTCGAGTGGACGGCGGATACGAACAGCGCGAACATCTTCGCTGACGAGGACAAGAGCAAGACGATCATGGGTTATGGTCCTGACGCCCTCGGTCACGCCTTGGAGGCGGCGACCACCGGTCTGCCTTACGGAAGCGACGCCGTGTCGCCGCCGCACTCCAAGGAGGCGGCTGACATCTTTCACCAACTCGTGGAGCGTTACGGCACCGACCCCAAGGACCTGGACGATTCGCCCCTGCGTGACAGCCTCGGACACATCACCGCGGACTATATGCGTGATGTGCAGGCGGCGTTCATGGGGAACGGGGGGACCGTGGTGGGGACTCACGGGGCCGGCGCACATCTCGGGGACCTCGATGTCACGGACAATCCCGAGGGACTCCCTCCCGGCGCGTTGAAGAACTTCCTCGGCGCGGTCGGGAAGGACCCCGACGCCTACGGTGCCATCGTCACCTCCCAGGAGTCGGTGACCACGGACCTCGTCAACGACGCGTTCCACAACGCCGACAAGTACAAGGAGTTGGCTCCGGAGATCGCCAACCGCGTCAATCCGGGTGGCGAGATCGCCGGCATCATGGCGGAGTCCCGTACACAGGCGGTCGTAGACGAGAAACTCGCCGACGATGCCAAGTTCAACGAAGGCGTCGCGACGGCGGACAAATGGGCCGGACGCATCATCGGAATGGGTATCGGCAAGATTCCGGTGGGCGGCGAGGTGGCCGGCTGGGTCGTGGAGGACATCCAGGAATCGGTTGTCGAGAACTTCACCAGGGACTCGAGTGAAGAGGCCCTGAAAGACCGGGACGCGTTCCTCGAGCAGCAGCAGACCAGCTCGGCGCAGGCCATCTACGACGCCACGTACACCGCGGCCAAGGAAGCCGGCTACGACGACACCAATGCGCAGAGTCAGGCCACGGCGGCCAGGCGGGAGATCCTGGATTCCTACGGCCTGGGACGACAGAGAGCAGGGAAATAGCCGCTCATGAATGCGACTGATGTACGGAACCGCCGGTTCGGCCTGTGGATCGCTCTGGCCGCCGTCGTAGTTCTCGCCGTGGTCGGAGTGGTGGCATGGCAGATGTGGCCGTCCGGGGATTCCGATGTCGCTGTACCGGCGCGTGTCTGCGACAACGCCCTTCCCGGAGCTGACGTGAAGACCCTCCTGCCGGAAAAGGGGAAGCAGTTCTCGCAGTGGCATACCGGTGTCTTCAACCCGGCGGAGCCGTACACCAAAAAGGCGCCCGGTACCTGCAAGGTGTACGGCGGCGGCAAGGCGGTGAGGATCGAGCACAGCCTCTACTCCGGGGCGGACTACACCATGAAGGAAGTAGCCCGCGATGCGAGTGCGGCAGGCGCCACTCGGATCAGGCTTGGCAAGGCCGGAGGATTCCACAAGGGGGACACCACCTCCCTCTTCGCCGACTGTTCCTCGGGGCGGGGCAAGGCAGTCGTGGAGGTCGATGTCACGTATCACAAGACGTCCGACCGCGCGGTGATCCAGAAAATGGCTTCGCTCGCCGCCGACACCTTGCGGCTGGAGGCACGGGAATTGTGGGATTGCGGCGGCGCGCACAGCCTGCCGAACGGCATTCCTCAGCTCGGCTGAGCGGACGAGGTCGAGAGGTGCCCTCATCGCCCCCGTCCGCATCGTCACCGAGCGCATCGACGGTTGGACCCTGCCGCCGATCGGACGGCCCAGTGTCTTGTAACTGGAGCCGATGGGCGGGCGGTCCCGTGAACGACGGGCGATCATCAGTGATTTCGCATGCTATCCGGCGAAGCCGTAGACCTGCCGTGACGCCGTCGGCCTCGCGAACTGTCTGCTGCCCACCATTGCGGGTGAGGACGGCCGCCTGGAGCCGTTGCTCCGAGAGCCTGTCCCCCGGCGTTTGACCGCGCGGTCGCGTCCCGGCAGTCCGGCCAGGTGAAGACCGTGTCCGCTGCTCAGGCCGGGCGGGGTGGCGGACGCGTCCCCTGCCTGGTCGACCACGGTTACGGCAGGTGTTTCGGCGGCACAGGTCTGGCCGCGACCTGACGGTGACTGAACAAGCCGTCCTTCCTCCCGGTGCCACCCGACCGTGGCAGGATCCCTGACCATGAGCGCGTCCCCGGCGGTGAGAGGGCTTCGGGCCTCGGTGTTCGCCGCGGTGTGTCTGCTGCTCGCCGTCGCCGGGCACGGACTGGCCGTGGGGGAGATGCCGCCGCTGTGGACCGGTGCGGGCGGCTTCCTCGCCGTGTTCGGGCTCTGCTGGGCGCTGGGTGGACGGGAACGGTCGCTGCCCGGCATCGGCGCGGCCATGCTGCTCGCCCAGACGGGCCTGCACCTCGCCTTCGACGCCGCCCACCGCAGCGGTGCGGGTCCCGCCCGCGCGCTCCGCGCCACCTCGATGCTCCATGCGGACGGCATGAACGTCGTGCACGTGAACGCCACGGACACCCTGCGGACCCACGCCACGCAAGCCACGCACGCGCACCTCCCGCACGTGATCCAAGCCCACGCCGCCGTTCACCCCGTCGTCACCGCCCACGCCACCGCCGCTCACGTGCTCGCCGCGCTGGCCGCCTCATGGTGGCTGCGGCGAGGTGAGGCCGCGTTGTGGGCACTGATCCGCCGGGCCGCGGCGTTCGTGCCCGGGCTCCTCGCCTGGTGGCGTGATGCCTCGCTGCCCGTCCCGTGCGGCCGCGCACCCCGCCTCCGCGCACGCCCGGACGCACCACGGCGGCCCCCGCTGTGGTACACGGTGAACCGGCGCGGCCCGCCGGCCCCGATCCCGTACTCGCCCCGACCCCTGGACCACACGTCTCACGTACGGAGATCGACCCACCCATGTCCACTCCACGCCTCACCCTGCGCCGCGCCGCGACCGTAGCCTCCGTCGCCGCCACCTCCGTCGTCCTCGCCGCCGGCGTCGCCTCCGCGCACGTCACCGTCCACCCCGAGAGCTACGCCAGGGGAGCCACCGACGGTGTGCTGACCTTCCGGGTCCCGAACGAGGAGGACGGCGCCGCCACCACCAAGGTGCAGGTGTTCCTGCCCACCGACCACCCCGTCGTCGGTGTGCTGGTCCATCCGCAGGACGGCTGGACCGCCAAGGTCACCATCACCAAGCTCAAGACGCCGGTGAAGACCGACGACGGCACCATCACCGAGGCGGCCTCCGAGATCACCTTCAGCGGCGGGAGGATCGGCGCCGGGCAGTACGAGGACTTCGACGTCGCTTTCGGGCAACTGCCCGACGACACCGGCCGGTTGACGTTCAAGACGCTGCAGACCTACTCCGACGGCAAGGTCGCCCGCTGGATCGAGGTGCCGGCGGGCGGCGACGAACCCGAGAACCCCGCGCCCGTGCTGAAGCTGACGGCCGGCGACACGGCCACCACCCCGGCCTCCGCCACCGACAAGTCGGCCGTCACCGGGACGGCCACCGCCAGTGACGGCACGGCGCGCGGGCTCGGCATCGCCGGACTGGTCGTAGGCGCTCTCGGCCTGGCGGCCGCCGCCTTCGCGATCGTACGGAGCAGGGGCGGCGCACGCACGTGACCGTCTGACCGGCACGGCAGCCACACGGAAGGGCCCGGACCGATCGGCGGCGGTCCGGGCCCTCGCGCGTGCCGCTCAGCGCGCCGCCAGCTCCAGCACCCTCGGCTCGGCCGGAGCCGGCACCGGGATACGGGAGTTGCGCCGGAGCCACAGCACGTCCCGGCCGAAGGACCAGGTCAGCGAGCCCAGTGCCGACGACACGATCCCGAGGTCCGCCGGGTACGGCAACAGCCCGGAGCCCGCCACCAGCAGGCAGACGCCCTGGAGCGCGGCGACGGTCTTGCGGGCGAAGGACGGCGGCAGCGGGGCGTTCAGCCAGGGGGCGACCCGGGCCGCGGCGACGAAGCCGTACCGCATGCCGCCGATCAGCAGCACCCACGGGCCCAGTTCCAGCGACACGTACACGCTCAGCACCAGGATCAGGAACGCGTCCACCTCCATGTCGAAGCGGGCGCCCAGCGCGGAAGAGGTGCCGGTGCGGCGGGCCACCTTGCCGTCCACGCCGTCCAGGAGGAGCGCCACGGCGGTCAGGGCGACCAGCAGCGTCACCGGCGGCGTGCTCCGGAACGAGTCCGCGACCAGCGCCGTCACCCCGCCGACCAGGGTGGCCCGGCCGAGCGTGACCCGGTTCGCGGGTCCGAAGTCGCGGAGGCTGGAGCGGTGCAGGGCGCGGGAGAGCACCGCCCAGGTGGCGAACGCGAAGGCGAGTCCCGTCAGCCAGCCGGCCGGCCCGAGGCCGATCGCCGAGCCGAGCAGGGCCAGCAGCAGGATCTGCACGCCCGCTCCCACAGCGGTCTCCTGCTGAAGCCTAGCGTCGTACGTGTTGTTCAGGGCCACCGCACATCCTCCGGCCGAGTGACAGAGTCGATCAAGGCCGCGTACTGTGCGCGGCCTGTGCACTTCTCGGTACGTGAACAACTTCCCGATCGTTCAGGAGGACGCCGATGAACCGGTCGGCCCGCGCGTTCTGGCTGCGCTCACCCGGCCAGGGCGAGCTGCGCGACGTCACTCTCGCGGAGCCCGCCGCGGACGAGGTCGTGGTGCGCGCGCTCTACTCCGGGGTCAGCCGCGGCACGGAGACGCTCGTCTTCCGCGGCGGCGTCCCCGGCAGCCAGCACGCCGTGATGCGGGCGCCGTTCCAGGAGGGCGACTTCCCCGGCCCCGTGAAGTACGGCTACCTCAACGTCGGCGTGGTCGAGGAGGGCCCCGCCGGCCTGATCGGCCGTACGGTCTTCTGCCTGTATCCGCACCAGAGCCGATACGTCGTCCCGGTGAGCGCCGTGACCGTGGTGCCCGAGCGGGTGCCCGCCGCCCGGGCCGTGCTGGCCGGCACCGTGGAGACCGCCGTGAACGCCCTGTGGGACGCGGCGCCGCTGATCGGCGACCGGATCGCGGTGGTGGGCGGCGGCATGGTCGGCTGCTCGGTGGCCGCGCTGCTCGCCCGGTTCCCCGGCGTACGGCTGCAACTCGTCGACGCCGACCCGGCCCGCGCCGGGACGGCCGAGGCGCTCGGCGTCGACTTCGCCGCGCCCGGGGACGCCCTCGGCGACTGCGACCTCGTCGTGCACGCCAGCGCCACCGAGGCCGGCCTCTCCCGCGCCCTGCAACTCCTCGCGCCCGAGGGCACGGTCGTGGAACTGAGCTGGTACGGCGACCGGCACGTCAGCCTGCCGCTCGGCGAGGCCTTCCACTCCCGCCGGCTCGCACTGCGCAGCAGCCAGGTCGGAACCGTCTCCCCGGCCGCCCGCGCCGGACGCACCTACGCCGACCGCATGGCCCTCGCCCTCGACCTGCTCGCCGACCCGGCGCTGGACGCGCTCGTCACGGGGGAGAGCGCCTTCGAGGAGCTCCCGGCCGTCATGCCGAAGCTGGCCTCGGGTGAGATCCCGGCCCTGTGCCACCGGGTGCGGTACGCCGGGACGGGCCTGACCTGAGAAAAGAGTGAGGGAGGGCTGAACACGGGGAAGCGAAGAGCCGTACTACACGGCATCCCCCGGCGGGCAAAGGCCGGGGGACCAGACGCGCCGCACCTGGAGGGTCGTCCGTTGTTCAGCATCACCGTCCGCGATCACATCATGATCGCCCACAGCTTCCGCGGCGAGGTCTTCGGACCCGCGCAGCGACTGCACGGCGCCACTTTCCTCGTGGACGCGACATTCCGCCGCCGGCAGCTGGACGAGGACAACATCGTGGTCGACATCGGTCTGGCCACGCAGGAACTGGGCGCGGTCGTCGCCGAGTTGAACTACCGCAACCTCGACGACGAGCCCGAGTTCGCCGGGATCAACACGTCCACCGAGTTCCTCGCCAAGGTCATCGCCGACCGGCTCGCCGAACGCGTCCACAAGGGCGCCCTCGGCGAGGGCGCCAAGGGCCTGGCGGGGATCACGGTCTCCCTGCACGAGTCGCACATCGCCTGGGCGAGTTACGAGCGTGACCTGTGACCGAGGTGACCCTGGCGAGCACCGGCCGCAGCACCGGTACCGACGGCCGCGGCCGGATCGGCGTCAACGGCAACGGAAACGGCACCGGCCGCGAGGGCGGCAACGGCCTCACCGGGGAACCGTCCGCCCCGGCCGAGGCGACGTCCGGCTCGGCGCCGGGGCCGTCCGGAGCTGCGGCGGGATCGTCGGGCGCGGACACCGGACCGTCCGCCCCGGCCGCGGGTTCGCCCGGTTTCGTCATGGGATACCCCGCCCCCGTGGGACCGTCCGCCGTGGCCGCAGTACGCCTCACCGAGCCGACCGTGGGACGCGCCGCCCCGGGCGTGGACCACTCCGACCTCGCCGCGCCGGGCCGGGACACCGTGGAGCGGGCCCGTCTCGCCTACGTGCCCGCGCAGGCCGGCGCCACCGCCGAGAACGCCGGAATCGTCGCCATGTCCCTGCGCACCGTGCACTTCGTCATGCCGGGCGGGGTCGACGACCCGTCGGCGCCCAGCGGCGGCAACGCCTACGACCGCCGGGTCTGCCTGGACCTGCCCGGCTTCGGCTGGCAGGTCACCCGGCACGCCGCGCCCGGCACCTGGCCGCGCCCCGACCGGGCCGCCCTGGACGGACTCGCCCGCACCCTGCGCGAACTGCCGGACGACGCGGTCGTCCTGCTCGACGGGCTGGTCGCCTGCGGCGTACCGGAGATCGTCGTCCCCGAGGCCGCACGGCTGCGGCTCGCGGTGCTCGTCCATCTGCCGCTCGGCGCCGAGACCGGCCTGGACGCGGCCGTCGCGGCCGACCTGGACAGCCGTGAGCGCGCGGTCCTGCGAGCGGCGCCCGCCGTGATCGCGACCAGCGACTGGGCGGTGCGCCGGCTGGTCTCCCACCACGGACTCGCCCCCGACCGGGTGCACGTGGCGGCGCCCGGCGCGGACATCGCGCCCCTCGCACCCGGCACCGACGGCGTCTCCCGCCTGTTGTGCGTCGCCGCGGTCACCCCGCGCAAGGGCCAGCACCGGCTGGTGGAGGCGCTCGCGACGGTGCGGGACCTGCCGTGGACCTGCGAGTGCGTCGGCGGCCTCGGTCACGACCCCGAGTACGTGGCCCATCTGCGCACCCTCATCGACCGGTACGGCCTCGCCGGCCGCCTGCGGCTCACCGGCCCGCGCTCCGGCACCGACCTGGACGCCGCCTACGCCGCCGCCGACCTGGCGGTCCTCACCTCCTACGCCGAGACCTACGGCATGGCGGTGACCGAGGCGCTCGCCCGTGGCATCCCCGTCCTCGCCACCGACGTCGGGGGCCTGCCCGAGGCGGTCGGCCGCGCCCCCGACGGGGGAGTGCCCGGCATCCTGGTCCCGCCGGAGGACCCCGCGGCGCTCGCGGCCGAACTGCGCGGCTGGTTCGGCGAGCCCGACGTGCGCCGCAGGCTGAAGGCCGCCGCCCGCGGCCGGCGCGCCGCGCTCGACGGCTGGGCCACCACCGCCCGCAGCCTGGCCGGAGTCCTCGGACGACTCCCCGAAGCACCGAAGAGGGCGGCATGAGCACCCCGAAGACCGCACCGGCCGGACCGCTTGCGGCCGTGCCGGGACCGAAGTCGCCGACCCCGGCGCGGCCCGGGCCGAGCGAGGCGGAGTCCGTGACACGCGCCGAGAACGAGCCCCGGGCCACCCGGGTGACCGAGAGCGCCGACGAAGCGGAGACCCGCATGCCGCCCCACGACCCGAACGCACGCCCCACCGGCACCTCGGCCGCCCCGGACCCTCGGTCCGGGGAGTCCGGCGCGTCCGGTGCCGCCGGGATCGTCGCCGGCGCGGGGCCGGTCGGGCGGCCCGGGGAGCGGGCCACCGTACGGCTGCGGGACGGCGACACCGAGGAGCCGCCGCGGTACGCGCCCGAGTGGCTGCAGTTGCGGCAGGGTGCCGACGCGGCCGCCCGCGCGGAGGAGTTGCTGGAGCCGCTGCGGAACCGGCCGGCCGGCCCGCCGGACCGGCCGGCCGGACTGGTCGTGCACGACCTGGGCTGCGGCACCGGGTCGATGGGCCGCTGGCTGGCGCCCCGTCTGGACGGCGCCCAGCACTGGGTGCTGCACGACCGCGACCCCTACTTGCTGCACTTCGCCGCCGTGGCCGCCCCCCGCTCCGCCGCCGACGGCAGCCACGTGACGGTCGAGACGCGCCGCGGCGACGTGGGCCGGCTGACCCCGGACGCGCTCGCCGGCGCCTCGCTGGTGACCGCGTCCGCGCTGCTCGACGTACTCACCCGGGAGGAGGTCGGCGCCCTCGCCGACGCCTGTACGGGAGCCGGCTGCGCCGCGCTGCTCACGCTGTCCGTCGCCGGACGCGTCGAGCTGACCCCGCCCGATCCGCTGGACACCGAGATCGCCGAGGCGTTCAACGCCCACCAGCGCCGCAACGGGCTGCTCGGCCCGGACGCGGTCGCCGTGACGTGCGAGGCGTTCGAGGAGCGCGGCGCGACGGTGCGGGTGGCGGCGAGCCCGTGGCTGCTCGGTCCGGACCAGGCCGCCCTGACCGAGCAGTGGCTGCGGGGCTGGGTGGGCGCCGCCGTCGAGCAGCGGCCGGAGCTGCGCGAGCGCGCCGACCGCTACCTGCGCGACCGGCTGGCCGCCTGCGCGGCCGGTGAGCTGCGGGCCGTCGTCCACCACAGTGACCTGCTGGCACTGCCCGGGGCGGCCGGAGGCACGTCGTGAACGCGCGGGCGGCGACGGCGACCTGGGCCCCGCCGGCCGGACCGGCGCGGCCCGCCGCCCGACGCCGCCTCGACTCCCGTGCGCTGCGCACCCACGTGGGTACCGCCGTCGGTGTGGCCATCCTCGCCGCGCTGATGTGGCGGCTCGGCACCGGCGCGCTCCTCGACGGGCTCCGGCGCATCGACACCGTGACGGTGCTCGTCGCGCTGGGGATCGGCGCGGTGACCACCGTGTCCAGCGCCTGGCGCTGGCAGCTCGTGGCCCGCGGCCTGGGCATCCGGCTGCCGCTGGGCGCCGCCGTCGCCGACTACTACCGGGCGCTGTTCCTGAACGCGGTCCTGCCCGGCGGGATCCTCGGCGACGTGCACCGCGCGGTACGGCACGGGCAGAGCGCCGGCGACCTTCGGCGCGGGGTGAAGGCGGTCGTGCTGGAACGGGTCGCCGGACAGCTGGCGCTGACCGTCGTCGGCGCGGCCGTACTGCTCACCCTGCCGTCGCCGGTGCGTGCGCAGACCCGTGACTTCGCCCCGCCGGCACTCCTCGCGGCCGTCGGCGCGCTCGCCGTCGTCCTCGCCGTCCGGATGAACCGCGCGCCCGCGCGCCGCGGCGGCGCGCTGCGCGCCATGGTGCGCGAGACCCGGCAGGGCCTGCTGTCCCGGCAGGGCGGCCCGGGCATCGCGCTGTCCTCCGCCGTGGTCCTCGCCGGCCACCTCGCGATGTTCGTGGTCGCGGCCCGCGTCGCCGGTTCCGCCGCGCCGGCCGCGGTGCTGATCCCGCTCGCGGTACTCGCCCTCGTGGCCATGGGACTGCCGCTGAACGTCGGCGGCTTCGGTCCCCGCGAGGGCGTCACCGCCTGGGCGTTCGGCGCCGCGGGCCTGGGCGCGAGCACCGGGGTCGCCGTCGCCGTCGTGTACGGCGTGCTCAGCCTGGTGGCGAGCCTGCCCGGTGCCGTCGTCCTGGTCGCCCGCTGGTACGCGGGCCTGCGGACCGGGGCCGCGGCGACGGACCCCGGTCGCGTCCCCGCGAGCGGCTACCCGCCTGCGGCGGGCGAGGTGACCGACGCGAAATACGGCTCGAAGGATTCGACGAGGCTCGCCAGCAGTTCCTTCCCCTTTTCCGCCGAACCGAGGGAAGGACGGCCGATGACACCCGATTCGGTATAGCCGGACATTCCCACGGTGAGCAGATGCCGGCGGTCGTCGGCGGTGAAATCGGTGGACTCGTAACCGGGTCGGACGAATTCGGGGTGAGCGTGCAGCAGAATGGACGTCTCGATTTCTCCCGCGTGCATGTCGGTGAGCAGGGAGGTCAGCACTTCGGCCCGTTCCCGCGCCGCCTCCCAGTCCTCGGCGGCCGGGAACAGCGCCATCCGCTCGCCGCGCGCGGAGGCCTCCTGGACGACGTTGCCCAGTACGTAGTTGCCGCCGTGCCCGTTCACCACGACGAGCGCCTCGACGCCCGAGCGGCGCAGGGACGCCGCGATGTCCCGGACCACGGCGTGCAGGGTCACGGCGGAGATGCTGACGGTCCCCGGCCAGGCCGCGTGCTCGTGCGAGCAGGAGACCGTCACCGGCGGAAGGAGGTGCACGGGGTATGCGGCGGCGATCTCCCGCGCCACGGAACAGGCGATCAGCGTGTCGGTCGCCAACGGCAGGCAGGGTCCGTGCTGTTCGAAGCTGCCCACGGGCAGGACGGCGACCTGTGGTGAACCGCCCGCCCCCCGCGCCCGTACATCCTCCGTGGTGTCCGTCGGCACCACACCGTATGATGCCGCCGCTCGCGCGCCCGGATCACTCATCTCTTCAAGGCCTTTCGTCTCTGCTTAGGAATCAGATCATGACAGAAAACATCGGCGCACTCGGCCAGAAGTCCCCGCGGCGTTCTGGTGCGGAACGCGTCGTGAATACACCGCTGCCCACGGTGTACGGGAAATTCCAGGCGATCGGCTACCTGGACCACGACCGCGGTGACGAGCAAGTCGCCCTCGTCCACGGCGAGATCGGCGCCGAGAACGTCCTGGTCCGGCTGCACTCGGAATGCCTGACCGGGGACGCGTTCGGCTCGCAGCACTGCGAGTGCGGCGACCAGCTGGCCTCGGCGATGCGCGCGGTGGTCGCCGAAGGCAGCGGCGTCGTCGTCTACTTGAGGGGCCACGAGGGCCGCGGCATCGGGCTGCTCGCCAAGCTGCGGGCGATGGCCCTGCAGGCGGAGGGCCTGGACACCGTCGAGGCGAACCTGGCGCTCGGCCTGCCCGTCGACGCCCGCGACTACGGCGTCGCCGCCGAGATCCTGCACGACCTCGGGGTGCGCTCGGTACGGCTGATGTCGAACAACCCGCGCAAGCGTGAGGCGCTGCTCCGGCACGGCATCCAGGTCGCCGAGCAGGTGCCGCTGCTGATCGAGCCGTGCGAGAGCAACATCACCTACCTCCGCACCAAGCGGGAGCGGATGGACCACCACCTGCCCCACCTCGACGCCGTGGCCCACGGCTCCTGACGCGCCGGCCCCCGCCTCGCCGCCCCGGGCGCCGGGCGCACACCCCGCCGCCCGCGGGCGCCCGGCCGAACTTCCCCTCGGAAACGGGCCGTTCCGGTCCGAGACGGGCGGACGGGGCATGGGGCGTGATCAGTCAGGCAGGGCCTCGTGCACCAGCCGCCGCAGGTCCGGGAAGAGCTTCAGGGTCTTCGGGCGGACCTGGGTCATGAACTGCACGGTGAGGTCGTGGCGCGGGTCGACCCAGAACGCGGTGGAGGCCGCCCCGGTCCAGCCGTAGGTGCCCGGGCTCGACGGGGCCAGGGTGCGGGAGGGGTCGACCACGACCGAGACGTTGAAGCCGAAGCCGAGGCCGTCGTTTCCGGGCTCCTGGTGGCCGGGCGCGCCGAAGTCGCGCAGGATCGCCGCGCCGGGCAGCTGGTTGCGGGTCATCAGGGCCACGGTGTCGGCGGACAGCAGCCGGGTGCCGTCCAGCTCACCGCCCCGGCGCAGCATCTCCATGAAGCGGTGGAAGTCGGGGGCCGAGGAGACCAGACCGCCGCTGCCGGACAGGAACCGCGGCCGGCCGCGCACCGGCAGCCCCGGCACCGGCTCGATCCCGCCGCCCTCCTTCTCGCCGTACAACTCGGCCAGCCGGCCCTCCTGTTCGGGCACGACGTGGAAGCCGGTGTCGGTCATGCCGAGCGGTCCGAGGATGCGCTCGGCGAAGAACGCGTCCAGCGGCCGTCCGGAGACCACCTCGACGACCCTGCCCAGCACGTTGGAGGCGACCGAGTAGTTCCACTGCGTGCCCGGGTCGAACTGCAGCGGCATCCGCGCGTACAGCTCGACCGTCTCGGCCAGCCCGGCGCCGGGCGGCACCGAGTACTCCAGACCCGCCTCGCGGTACAGGGCGTCCACCGGGTGTCTGTAGTAGAAGCCGAAGGTCAGGCCCGCCGTGTGGGTGAGCAGATGCCGGATCAGGAGGGGGCCGGCGGCGGGGCGGGTGCGGACGCCGGTGCCCGAACCGCTCTCGTACACACGCGGTTCGGCGAACTCCGGCAGATGGCGGTCGAGCGGATCGTCCAGGGCCAGCCGGCCCTCCTCCACCAGCATCAGGACCGCGACCGCGGTCACCGGCTTGGTCATCGAGTAGATCCGCCACAGCGTGTCCGGGCCGACCGGCAGTCCGGCGGCCGTGTCCCGCAGTCCGTACGTGGTGAGGTGGGCGACCCGGCCGCCGCGGGCCACGGACAGCAGGAAGCCGGGCAGCCGTCCCTCGTCGACATGGCGGGCGAAGTGCCGGTCCAGGCGGTCCAGCGCCCTCGCGTCCAGCCCCGCCTCGCCCGGGTCGGTTTCCTGTCGCAGCTGTCCCATCGCTCTCCTCCGCTCGGCGTGGTACGCGGTGCTTTCCCTCTGCCCCGGCAGGCTCGCACGCGACCGTCGTCGCGGGCGGGAAAACGGCCGGGCGCTTGCGGGAATGCGGTGCCGCGCGCGACGGGTTGACCCAGTCATGACTCAGGACTCCGTACAGGACGCGCTGCTCGATCTGCTCGCCGACGGCCACGGCGGGGTGCTGGTCACCCTCAAGCGCGACGGCCGGCCCCAGCTGTCCAACGTCAGCCACGCCTACTACCCGGACGAGCGGATCATCCGGATCTCGGTCACCGACGACCGCGCCAAGACCCGCAACCTGCGCCGCGACCCCCGTGCCTCGTACCACGTCACCAGCGCCGACCGCTGGGCGTACACCGTCGCGGAGGGCACGGCCGAGCTGTCGCCGGTCGCCGCCGACCCGCACGACGAGACGGTGGAGGAACTGGTCCGGCTCTACCGGGACGTGCTCGGCGAACACCCGGACTGGGACGACTACCGGGCCGCGATGGTCCGCGACCGCCGTCTGGTGGTGCGCCTGCCCGTGGAGCGGGTCTACGGCGCCCCGAGACGCTGAACGGCCGCCTACGGCGCGTCGGCGCCCCGAGACGCTGCCCCTGGGCCACCTGCTACAGCGCCCCGAGACGCTGATCCGGGGCCACCGGCTGCCGGGCCCCGAGACGTTGCCTCTGGGGCACGGGCTACAGGGCCCCGAGACGCCGACCCGGGGCTACCGGGTGGGGCGCGTCCGCGGGCTGGGGCGCGTCCGCGGTGCGCGCCTCGATCGCCCGCAGTACGGCGACCATGTCCTCGCCGCCGTACCCCCGTGCCACGGTCTCCTCGAAGAGGCCGTGGCAGACGTCCAGGAGCGGCGAGGCGAGGCGGGCCTCGCGCGCGGCCTCGGCGATGAGCCGGTTGTTCTTCAGCACGTCCAGTGCGGCCGCCTGCACCGCGAAGTCCCGCTCGCGCAGCTTGGGCGCCTTCATCCGGGAGACGCCGCTGGCCATCGGGCCCGCGTCGAGGACGTCCAGGAACAGCCGCCGGTCCAGGCCCTGGCCCTCGGCGAAGTGGAACGCCTCCGCGAGACCGGTCACCAGAGTGATCAGGAAGAGGTTCACCGAGAGCTTCATGAGCAGGGCGCCGGGCGCTGGACCGCACACGAACGTCTCCCGGCACATCGGCGCGAGCAGCGGCCGTACGGCGTCGACGGCCGCCTCCTCGCCGGCGAGCATGGCCACCAGCTGCCCCTGTTCCGCCGGGACCCGGGAGCCGGAGACGGGCGCCTCGACATACCGGCCGCCGGCGGCGCGGACGTCGTCCTGCAGGGCCCGGGAGTACTCGGGGGAGGTCGTGCCCATGTGGACGACGGTCCGCCCGGCCACCCGTGCGGCGAGGGCGGGGGTGCCGCGGCCGAGGACCGTGTCCGTCGCGGCCTCGTCGGCGAGCATCAGCAGCACCACGTCCGCCCGTGCGAACACCTCGCCGACGCCGTCGGCCACCTCCGCCCCGGCCGCCCGCAGCGGCTCCGCGCGTTCCGGGGTCCGGTTCCACACCACCAGCGGGACTCCGGCGGCCGCCAGGCGCAGCGCCATGGGCCGGCCCATCACTCCGAGCCCGACGAAACCGACGTACACGGGGGCCGCCCTTCACACCGCCAGCCGACTATGACAGTGGTCATAGTAGCGCCCGCTATGACGCCGGTCATAGAGTGAGGGGTGAGGAACGGAGGTCGGCCATGGCCGAGGCGCGGCGGGGACCGCGGGAACGGATGGTCTTCAGCGCGGCCCAGCTCATCCGCCGCGACGGCGTCGGCGCCACGGGCATGCGCGAGGTCGCCGCACATGCCGCCGCACCGCGCGGCTCCCTCCAGCACTACTTCCCCGGCGGCAAGGAACAGCTGGTCTCCGAGGCCGTCACCTGGGCCGGCCGGTACGCGGGAAAGCGGATCGCACGCTTCGTGGCGGGGCTGGACGAGCCGATGCCGAGCGCCCTCTTCGCGGCGATGGTCACGCAGTGGACCGACGAGTACGCGGCGGACGGCTTCGCCACCGGCTGCCCGGTCGCCGCGGCCACCGTCGACCGCGTGTCGGCCGGCACCTCGACCCGCGAGGCGGTGGCCGACGCGTTCGCGACCTGGCGGGGCCCGCTCGCCGAGGCACTCACCGGCATGGGAGTCCCGGCGGCCAGAGCGGAGTCCCTGGCCACGCTGATGATCAGTGCCCTCGAAGGCGCGATCATCCTCGCCCGCGCCGAACAGGACGTACGGCCGCTCACCACCGTCGTACGGGAGTTGGGTCCCCTGCTGGACTCGGCGGCGGCCTAGGGCTCCGGTCGGCGGACCGGCCCGGACGCGCGCACGGCCGGTCTCGCGGGCCTCGCCGATCCGCCCCCCGGGGGCCGAGGGGTGACGTGCCGGGCCGGCTCGAGGTGCGCAGGAGCCGGCCGCCGTCGCTCCCGCCGGGCCGACGGGACTTCGGCTCCGGGGCCGGCGCCGCCTCCCCGGGCGCCTTGGCCGACCGGCCGTCAGCCGGCGGCGCGTTCCGCCGTCAGGTACGCGATCACCATGTCCCCGAGCATGGTGCGGTAGTGCTCCCGCCGCGCCGGAGCCACCAGGTCCCGGCCGAAGAGGGCGCCGAAGGTGTGCCGGTTGGCGACCCGGAAGAAGCAGAACGAAGTGATCATCGCGTGCAGGTCGACGGCGTCGACGCCGGCCGTGAACAGACCGGACTCCTGTCCGGCGGCCAGGATGCGGCGGATCACGTCCAGGGCCGGTGAGCCGATCCGCCCGAGCTTCTCGGAGGCCGCGATGTGCTCGGCGCCGTGGATGTTCTCGATGCTGACCAGGCGGATGAAGTCCCGGTGCCGCTCGTGGTGGTCGAAGGTCAGCTCCGCCAGGTGCCGGATCGCCGCGACCGGGTCCAGGTGCTCCACGTCCAGTTCCTGCTCGGCCTCCCGGATCGCCTCGTACGCCCGTTCCAGCACGGCCGTGAACAACTGCTCCTTGCCGCCGAAGTAGTAGTAGATCATCCGCTTGGTGGTGCGGGTGAGGGCCGCTATCTCGTCGACCCGGGCGCCGTCGTAACCGGACCGCGCGAACTCCTGCGTGGCCACGTCGAGGATCTCGGCCCTGGTGCGGGCCGCGTCACGCGCACGCCCCGCGGGGCGCGGGGGTTCTCCGACGCTCGTCATCGATGTCCTTCGGGGCCGTGGGACGCGCGGAGCACGCGCGTTCGCGTGCCGGTGATTGTAGAAGCAGTCCGAGCAGCCCCACCCGGTGTCCGGCGGCTGCCCGGCCCCCGGGCCCCGGTCGGCGCATCCGGCGGCCGTCCGCCGCGGGGCGGTGCCCGGCGACGGCAGCCGTGCCCGGCGACGGCAGTCGTGCACGCGGCGCATGGGCCGCCGGAACGACGGGAGCCGCCGGTCGCGGCTGTCGCATCGGCCGGCGGAACGACGGGGCCGTCGGTCGCGGCCGTCGCACCTGTCGCCGGAACGACGGGGCCGCCGGTCCGGTCGGACCTGTCGCACCTGTCGCCGGAACGACCCCGGCCGCCGCGTTCGCGCCGACCACCGGAACGGCCGCGGCCGTTCGCCGCGGCCGGCGCGCCGGGCCTCGCCGGAAACGCCGACGGCCCGGGCCGCGCAGGGCGACCCGGGCCGTCGGCGGCGTCGTTACGGCTGCCGGTTCCACTCCGCTATCACGGGCCGCCCGTGCTCCGTGGAGAGGCGGCTGACCGTGCCCGTGGCCAGTTGGAAGAGGCGGCCCTCGGCGGGCGGCAGGCCCAGCCGGCGGGCGGTCAGCACCCGCAGGAAGTGGGCGTGCGCGACGAGGACCACGTCACCGGCGTCCTCGGCCAGGGCGTCGCCGACGCGGGCGAGGACCCGGTCGGCGCGGGCGCCGACCTCCGCGGGCGACTCGCCCGGGTGGTCCGCCGGGCCGGGCGCCACGCCGTCGGTCCACAGGTCCCAGCCCGGACGGCCGCGGTGGATCTCGGCGGTGGTGATGCCCTCGTAGCCGCCGTAGTCCCATTCGCGCAGGTCGGGTTCGAGCCCGACCCCCGGTACGCCCGCCAGTTCGGCGGTGCGTATCGCGCGGCCCAGCGGGCTGGCCAGCGCCAGGGCGTAGGTCCGCCCGGTGAGGAGCGGGGCGAGGGACTTGGCCTGTTCCTCGCCGTGCTCGGTCAGGGGCAGGTCGGTCCAGCTGGTGTGCTGTCCCGACCGGCTCCACTCCGTCTCACCGTGGCGGACCAGTAGTAGGTCCCCCACGGCGGATCAGCCCGTCTTCTCGATCGCGTGGCCGCCGAACTGGTTGCGCAGCGCCGCGATCATCTTCATCTGCGGCGAGTCGTCCTGCCGGGAGGCGAACCGGGCGAACAGGGCGGCGGTGATCGCCGGGAGCGGCACCGCGTTGTCGAGGGCCGCCTCGACGGTCCAGCGGCCCTCGCCGGAGTCCTCCGCGTAGCCGCGCAGCTGCGTCAGGTGCTCGTCCTCGTCGAGGGCGTTCACCGCGAGGTCCAGCAGCCAGGAGCGGATGACCGTGCCCTCCTGCCAGGAGCGGAACACCTCGCGGACGTTCTCCACCGAGTGCACCTTGTCCAGCAGCTCCCAGCCCTCGGCGTAGGCCTGCATCATCGCGTACTCGATGCCGTTGTGGACCATCTTCGAGAAGTGCCCGGCGCCGACCCGGCCCGCGTGGACGTAGCCGTACGGGCCGTCCGGCTTGAGGGCCTCGAAGATCGGCTGCAGCCGGTCCACGTGCTCCTTGTCGCCGCCGACCATGAGCGCGTAGCCGTTCTTCAGGCCCCACACGCCACCGGAGACTCCGGCGTCGACGAAGCCGATGCCCTTGATGGCCAGGGCGGCGGCGTGCTTCTCGTCGTCCGTCCAGCGGGAGTTGCCGCCGTCGATCACGGTGTCGCCGGGCTCCAGCAGGTCGCCCAGCTCGTCGATGACGGTCTGGGTGGCGGTGCCCGCCGGGACCATCACCCACACATGGCGGGGCGCGTCGAGCTTCTCGACCAGTTCGGCGAGGCTCTTGACGTCGGAGACCTCGGGGTTGCGGTCGTAGCCGATGACGGTGTGGCCGGCGCGGCGGATCCGCTCGCGCATGTTGCCGCCCATCTTGCCGAGACCGATGAGACCAAGCTGCATGTCAGTTCACTTCCCTAGGCGTTCTTGAGAGTGCGGTAGGCGGCGACGAGGGCCTTGGTCGACGGGTCGAGGCCGGGTACGTCGGTGCCCTCGGTGAGGGCCGGTTCGACGCGCTTGGCGAGGACCTTGCCGAGT
>NZ_JBEOTD010000034.1:0-95907 GCF_040426375.1 Streptomyces sp. NPDC096012 | reverse complement strand
CACCGTGGGGGTATGGGCCGAGTGGGCCGAGTAACCCGCCACGTCGTACGACGGCCCCCGCCCACCATCGTTGGTGGGCGGGGGCCGTCGTATGCCGCTGCCCGGGCGGGGCCGGGCGTGTGCCGCCGACCGGGCGGGGCCTTCTGCGCCGGGGTGCGGCGGGTCAGGCCACCGGCTCGGTGCCGGGCTCGACCGGTTCCCCGGTGCCCGGCGGGTCCGGTTCCTGGGCGCCGGTGGGCGCGATCTCGGGCTCCGCCGGGGGCACGCCGCCGTTCGCGTCCGCCTCCTCGGAGTACCGGCGCAGATATCCCACCACCGTGTTCGTCACCGCCACCAGCGGTACGGCCACCACCGCGCCGCCGATGCCGGCCACCATGCCGCCGGCCGCGACCGTCAGCACGACCGCCAGCGGGTGGACGCGGACCGCGCGGCCGAGGATGAACGGCTGCAGGACGTGACCCTCGATCTGCTGGACGGCGAGGACCACCACGAGCGTCATGAGCGCCGTGAAGACGCCCTGGGTGACGAGCGCCACGATCACCGCGAGCGCGCCGGAGGCGACCGCGCCGACCAGCGGGATGAAGGAGAACAGGAAGATGAACACGGCCAGCGGGACGGCCATCGGCACGTCGAGGAAGTAGATGCCGATGCCGATGAAGATGGCGTCGATGAGGGCGACCAGGACCGTACCGCGGACGTAGGCGGTCAGGGTGCGCCAGGCGCGCGGGCCGGCGCCGGCCACGCCCGGTCGGGCGGCGGAGGGCACCAGCTTCAGGAACCACTGCCAGATGCGCTCGCCGTCGTAGAGCAGGAACAGCGTCGAGAAGAACACCAGCAGCACGCCGGTGAGCGCCTCGACGATGACCTGAACGCCTTCCAGGCCCGCGGACGTTATCTGGTCGGTGTTGGCCCCGATCGCCTCGCGCAGGTTCTTGGCGATCTGGTTGATCTGCTTGTCGGTGACGTGGAAGGGGCTCTTCAGCAGCCAGTTGCGCAGGTCGTCGATGCCGTTCTGGATCTGGTTGGAGAGCGTGTCGATGTTCTCCATGACCTGCCAGGTCACGAACCAGCCCATCAGGCCGATGACGACGAAGCCGCTGATGGCGGTAAGCGCGGTGGCCGGTCCGCGCGGCACCCCGCGCCGGGTGAGCCGGGCGACCGTCGGCTGCAGCAGCGCGGTCACCAGCAGGGCGATGACGAAGGCGAACACCACCAGCTGGACGGCGCTGATGACCCGCATCAGCACCCAGACCGTGCCGGCGAGGACGAGCAGGCGCCAGCCGGCCTCGGCCGCGACCCGGACGCCCCAGGGCACCGCCCCGGCGGGGTCGGGCCGGGGGCCGGCCGGCCGTGCGGGCCGGCGGGCGGGCGGCGGGTCCGCGGCGGGGGGCTTCGCGGCCCGTGCGGGCTCGGCGCTCTCCTTCTCCACCTCGGCACGGCGCTCGTTCAGACGCTCGCTCATCTCGGTGAGACCGGCTCCGAGCCGGCCGAGCCACCCTGGCACTCGCGACATCATCCGTCCTCTTCCCCCGCGTCCCCGGGTGCTGGCCACCACTCCCCCCGGGAGTCGTTCGAGTACGACCGTACAGGGCGAAAGCCCCTCCCCCTAGGATGGGGAGGGGCTGCGCGAGGGTTGAGCGGGGACCGGCCGGATCCGTACCGGTGGTCTGCCTAGTACCAGTGGTTGGCCTGCCAGAACGACCAGGCGGCACAGGGGCTGCCGTACCGGGAGCTGTTCATGTAGCCGAGGCCCCACTTGATCTGGGTGGCCGGGTTGGTCTGCCAGTCGGCGCCGGCGGACGACATCTTGGACCCCGGCAGGGCCTGGAAGAGGCCATAGGCGCCGGAGGAGGCGTTGACCGCCCGGTAGTTCCAGCTGGACTCGTGGTCCACGATGTTGCTGAAGCACTGGAACTGGTCGGCGGGCACGATCTGACGCGCCATCGCCTGGATCTGCGCGACGGTGTAGCTGCCCTGCACCGGGAAGCTGGAGGTGTCACGGGTCGAGCGGGTGGTGGCCTCGGACTTCGCCTGGGCGCGCTCCTTGGCCTCCTTGGCGGCCTTCTCCGCGTCCGCCTTCTTCGCGATGGCGGTCTCGGCGGCTGCCTTGCGGGCCGATTCCTCGGCGTCCTTCTTCGCGCTCGCGTCCGCGGCGATGGCCTGGACGTCGGCCTGGTGCGTCAGGGACGCGGTCTGCACCTGCGCCTGCTGACCCGCGGGTATGTCCGCGAGGAGCGTGGTGTCGGCGGCCGTCGGCTCGGCGTCGTTGTTCTGCGCGACGCTGCCCGAGGCAACTCCGACGACGCTTCCGACGGCGGTGACCGCGGTGGCCGAGGCCACTGCGAATCCCCGGACCGAAATCCGGCTCACACGGTTTCCTTCCAGCATCGCCCGCTTCGGTGACCCTGGCGGACGCAATCGTGCCCCTGAACACTGGCCTCCCAACTGCGGGGTCACGGGAGGCACGGGCCCGGTGGGCAACTCCCCCGAGGGGAGCGCCACATGGTGCGCGGGCGGCATACGGCGACGATATGGAGTTGGTGGTGCTGCTGTGGTGCCGTACCGCTGGGGGTACACGTGTGCCGTATGCGAGGCCTGACAGGACTGAGACTCTGCCGTAACCCGGCACCGGCCCGCAATTCCGAGTTGCGTGTGAAAGCTCACATCCCGTTTCGGCCCAGTGGTTTCAGGAAACCGCCACACGCGAAGACGCCGCCCGGCTAGGCTCCTGTGCCTTTGCCGGACGGCGTCAACTGGCCTTGCTCCGATATCCCCTTGGATGCGCTCGGATGCCCCGAGATACGCCTGGAAGCTCTCAGAGGCCCTTAGATATGGCCTTCTTCGAGCATTTCGGTCACAAGGGCGGCGATCTGGGACCTCTCCGAGCGGGTCAGCGTGACGTGCGCGAAGAGCGGATGCCCCTTCAGCTTCTCCACGACGGCCACCACGCCGTCGTAGCGGCCGACGCGCAGATTGTCCCGCTGTGCCACGTCGTGGGTCAGAACGACCCGCGAGTTGGCGCCGATCCGGGAGAGAACGGTCAGCAGGACGTTCCGTTCGAGGGACTGCGCCTCGTCCACGATCACGAACGCGTCATGCAGCGAGCGGCCGCGGATGTGGGTGAGCGGAAGGACCTCCAGCATCCCGCGCGCGGTGACCTCCTCGATGACCTCGCGGCTGGTGACCGCCGAGAGCGTGTCGAAGACGGCCTGCGCCCACGGGCTCATCTTCTCCGCCTCGGAGCCCGGCAGATAGCCCAGCTCCTGTCCGCCGACCGCGTACAGCGGGCGGAAGACCATCACCTTCTGGTGCTGGCGGCGCTCCAGGACCGCTTCCAGACCCGCGCACAGCGCCAGCGCCGACTTGCCGGTGCCGGCCCGGCCGCCCATGGAGAGGATGCCGACGTCCGGGTCGAGCAGCAGGTCGAGCGCGATGCGCTGCTCGGCGCTGCGGCCCTTGATGCCGAACGCCTCCCGGTCACCGCGCACCAGGCGGACATTGCCGTCGGTGGAGATCCTGCCGAGCGCCTTGCCGCGCTCGGACTGGATGGTCAGGCCGGTGTGCACGGGGAGGTCGGCGGCCTCCGGGACGTACACGTGCCCTTCCTCGAAGAGGATGTCCACCTGCTCGCCGGAGAGTGTCAGTTCCGACATCCCGGTCCAGCCGGAGTTCTCCGTGATGGCGAGTTCGGCCCGGTACTCCTCGGCCAGCAGGCCGACGGACGAGGCCTTGATCCGCAGCGGCAGATCCTTCGACACGACGGTGACGTCGAACCCCTCGGCCTGCAGGTTGCGGGCCACCGCGAGGATGCGGGAGTCGTTGTCCCCCAGGCGATAGCCGGTGGGCAGCACGCTGGGGTCCGAGTGGTTGAGCTCGACACGGACGGTGCCGCCGAGTTCCCCGATCGGGATGGGGGCGTCGAGGCGTCCGAATTTCACCCGGTAGTCGTCCAGCAGGCGCAGGGCCTGGCGGGCGAAGTAGCCGAGCTCCGGATGGTGCCTCTTGGCCTCCAGCTCCGTGACCACCACGATGGGAAGCACGACCTCGTGCTCGTCGAATCGGGTCAGGGCGTTCGGGTCGGCCAGCAGGACGCTGGTGTCGAGAACATAGGTGCGCCGGTCTGGCTTGTGGCGCTTTGTGCTGGTCACCACGGAAGGACGTACCCCCTCGGATGAGGTCGGGGAGCGACGAAGTGGAAGCCGGGCCGGGAGGATGGGTTCGATGCGGCCGGTTTCCGGCCCCCGCGCAGGGCGGGCCGGATACCGGCCCTCCGCGGCTGCTTCCGTGCAGTGACCGCACGATCGGGCTGGTGCAAAGGGCCTCCCGGGCGGACGGCCCCGTGCCGTCCGCTGAGATACGACGCCCGTGGTTCGGGTGTCGACCTGCTTGGCTTATGCCCTCGAACATGCGCCGCCATGCAGATACAGCCAACAGCGCGACGGTGAATACCTTGTTACTTCCATCCGAACCGGGGTATACGGGCAGCCCCGTCACCGGCGGTGACGGGGTGCCGCGGCGCGGTGTGGCGTGAGGCTCTCTCAGCCGCCGTAGCGGCGGTGACGTGCGGCGTAGTCGCGCAGGGCGCGCAGGAAGTCGACCTTGCGGAAGGCCGGCCAGAAGACGTCGCAGAAGTAGTACTCGGAGTGCGCGGTCTGCCAGAGCATGAATCCGGACAAACGCTGTTCGCCGCTGGTGCGGATCACCAGGTCCGGGTCGGGCTGGTCCCCCGTGTAGAGGTGACGGCCGATCATGTCGATGTCCACGGTCTCGGCGAGCCGGACCATCGGTACGCCCTTGTCGTGGGCGTCGAGCAGCATGGAGCGCACGGCGTCGGCGATCTCCTGCCGGCCGCCGTACCCGATGGCCACGTTGACCACTATCCCGTCCACGTGCGCGGTGGCGTCCTCGGCCTCCTTCAGCGCCGTCTGCATCTGCGCGGGCAGCAGGTCCCGTGTCCCGGCGTGGCGCACCCGCCAGCGGCCGTCGGCGCCCAGGGTGCGGACGACGTCCTCGATGATGCCCAGCAGCGGGACGAGCTCCTCCTGCGGACGCTCGAAGTTGTCCGTGGACAGCAGCCACAGGGTGACGACCTCGACCTCGGTCTCGCTGCACCAGCCGAGGAACTCCTCGATCTTCTCGGCGCCGGCCCGGTGGCCGTGTACGGCGGTGGAGCCGGACGCCTTCGCCCAGCGGCGGTTGCCGTCCATGATGACGCCGATGTGCTTGGGCACCTGAGCGTGGTCCAGGTGGCCTTCCACCCGGCGCGCGTACAGCCTGACGAGCAGGCCGCGCAGCTTGTCGCGCAGGTTCACGTGGCCCTCCGGTGGGTTGGTGCGGGGGTACGGGCTGCCGGAGCCGTCGAGCCTACCCCTGCTGAAGGCCTGATTCCGGTTCGGGGTTCGCGCACGGGGCCGCCGGTGTGGACCCTGCGCCCCCGCGCCCCCGCATCCGCGTGCCACCGCGCCGGCACGTCCCCGGCGTGGGGACCTCGCCCGTCACCGAGGACGCTTTCCCGGCGCCCGGCGGTTCCCGACAAAAAAACGGGCCGGTCCGTGGGGGGGAGACGGACCGGCCCGAGGGGGGGTTTCCACCATAACCCTTCGTGAGGGACGGCGGGGGCATCGACGGGCCACAACTACTCTCCGAAGTCGCCCAGCGACGCCGCGGTGAGCGCGGAACACTGGATTCCGGGGTGTTCCATGGCCGATTCACAGCCGAATCACAGGGGAATGCGGGCGGTTATGAACACAATCGGAGGTTTTGTGTCGCCCTGGGGACGCTTCGGCGAGTTGTCCGAGGATCCCTCCGATGGGCTACCCCGTCGCGAATGGTGACTTGACCGTTCCGCTCCGCCACACGGCGTGCACAGTGCTGCTTCTTCGGCACCGCGCAGCCCCCTCCACTGCGCGGTACCGCACGCGCAGCTTTGCTGACGCGAATTACCTTGGTCTGAACTTACGTGACGGGTGTGGCGGATGTGAACCCGACTCGATAACGATGTGGAAACCGCAGGGGAACGCGAGGTGAACGACGCCCGGTTTCTCCCGTTACGCCCTTGCGGTCAGCGGGCCGGCTTGCGGATGTCGAAGAGGTGCCGGCTGCAGTGGGCGACGAAGCGGCCCTCCCTCTCGATGCGCTCGTGCAGCGCGCGCAGTTGTGGCTCGTACGCCTCGACGGTGAAGCCGGGGACCATCCAGACGACCTTGCGCAGGAAGTGGACGACCGCGCCGACGTCGTGGAACTCCATCGGCAGCCGCTCGGCCCGCAGGGCGGCCACCTCGAGGCCCGCCGCCTCGGCGCCGGCCCGCTCACGCTCGGGGTCACGGACGGCGCGCACCTCCTCCGGCTGCGGGCCGAGGAAGTGTTCGACCAGCTCGAAGACGCTGGCCGGCCCCACGTGCTGGGCGAAATACGTGCCGCCGGGCCGCAGCACCCGGGCGATCTCGTCCCAGTACGGGCGCACCGGGTGCCGGCTGAGCACCAGGTCGAACGCCTCGTCGGTGAACGGCAGCGGTGCGTCGTCCCGGGCGGCGACGACCACCACACCGCGGGGCCGCAGCAGTGCGGTGGCCTTGGCGACGTTCGGCGGCCAGCCCTCCGTGGCGGCGACCGCCGCCGGCCGGGCCGGCTCCGCCCGGCCCAGCGCGAAGTCCAGCACCTCGCCACCGCCGGTCTGGATGTCGAGGGCGGCCTGCGCACGGGCCAGCCGCTCCCCCGCCGACCGGGCGTATCCCCACGAGGGCCGAGCCTCGGTGGCCCGCCCCTCGAACCAGGAGAAGTCCCACCCTTCGGTGGGCACGGCGGAGCCCTCGGCCACGAGGTCTTCGAAGGGCCGGTTCGCTGTCATGGCGCCCATGATCGCAGGAGGTGCCGGCGGGTTCAGCTGGTTTTCGCCCGCCCGACGACCTGCTTCGCGGCGGAGAGGAACACACCGCACCCGAGCCCGGACCGGTACCGGGAGGCCGTGCTCACGAGGAAGCCGGGGCGGAACACTGCACCGAGTCGAGTCATGTCCGCCTTGCCGACGGGGAGGACGTGATGAGGGCAACGTGTACGTGGACACGCCGTGTTGGCGGTGAGGCGACGAGGGAGGACCGGCGATGGGACGGCGAGGGCGCTGGCGGGACGGGCGAGGAGAGCTGGTCGTGTGGGGGGCCTTGGGGGGCGCGGCGGCCGCAACCGTCCCGCTGGAGGTTGCGGCGTCCTACCGGGCGCGGACCCGAGGGCTGCTGGGCCGGGACTCGGTCGAGGGGGCGATGCTCCTGTCACCGGCGAGCGGGGTGCACACGTTCCGGATGCGGATGCCGATCGACGTCGCCTACCTGGACCGCCGGCTGACGGTCGTCGCCGTCCGCACGATGAAGCCGGGCCGGCTGGGCCTGCCCCGCCCGCGGGCCCGGCACGTGCTGGAGGCGGAGGCCGGGGCGATGGCGGGGTGGGGGCTGCGGGTGGGCGCGCGGGTGGAGGTATGGGTGTAGGTGCCCGCGCCACGGCGCCGGGTCCGGGGTCCCGGGGGGCGGAGGGCGCCCCCGGGCCACGACGCCGGGTCCGGGGTCCCGAGGGACGGAGGGCACCCCAGGGCCACGACGCCGGCTCCGGGGTCCCGAGGGACGGAGGGCGCCCCGGGGCCACGGCTCACCCCCGGGTTCGGGGGAAGGAGACCTCCACCCGGCGGTTCTTCTTCCGGCCCGCCTCGGTGGAGTTGTCGGCGATCGGGTACTGCTCGCCGTAGCCGCGGACCTCGAAGGTGATGCCGGAGTCGTTCAGGTCCTGGTCCAGGACGGCCTGGACGGCGTTGGCGCGCTGCCTGGACAGCACGTCGCCGTGGGCGGAGGAGCCGAGGTCGTCGGTGAAGCCGAAGACGCGGACCTGGGTGGAGTTCTGCTTCCTGATCTCTTCGGCGATGACCTCGATACGGGCCTTCGCCGCCGCACCGAGCTTGGCGCTGTCCTTGCCGAACAGCACCTCGGCCTGCAGGGCGAAGGTGACGTCGGCGTTCGTGTCCTCCCTGCGCTCTTCCCCGCTCTGGTCCTCCACGACCGACTTGATGTCCAGCACCTTGGGCTCCGCCAGCGTGGCGCCCTCGGGCAGCTTCAGGTCCGGGTCGGTGGGGTCGACCTTCACGGGCGCGGTGGCGGAGGGTTCGGTGCCGGGGGGTTCGCTGGGGCCGGTGTCGTCGGCGCGCGCCGAGGCCGCCGCCTGAAGATTCGCCGCGAGCAGCAGGGCGGCCGCCGAGAGGACGAGAGCGAGGCGCGGAGTGGTGGTCACGTCGGCCTCACCCGGAGATCTTGATGCCGGCGGAGGCGAATGTCGGCAACTGGAACTCCACCTCGCTCGTGTTGGCGGGGGGCGCCGGGAACTGCATGAACACCGCCAGGCTGTCACCGGCCTTGAGCGTCGAGAAGCCGGTGGTGGTCAACGGGCGGCCCTCTGTGTCGCGCAGCACGTAGTACCGCTTCTTGCCCTGCGGATCGACGAGGGTGGCTCCGCCCAGGGACGTCCCGTTCCTGATGATCTCGGTCTCATTGCCGCTCAAGGCCGAGGGGACGAGGAGACTCTTGGCCCCGTCGTTCTTCAGGACGCCGTTCACCGTGAGGAAGCCGCCGGAATCACGTTGTGCGGAGGTGATCTGGAGGAGTAGGCCCTCAGAGCCCTTCAGTTCGGCCAAGGGCGTGTCCGACTGCCCCTCCTGGGCACTGGGGTCCGAGTGGCCGGCCGTGGAAGCGCTACGGTGCGGCTTCTTGTCGTCGCCGGCACCTCCCCCGCATCCCGCCACGCCGACGGCCAGACCAACCGCAACGGTCAAAGCGATCATCCCTCCGCGGGCCTTCGCAGTGGTCCGAATGCTCATCGCTCTGCTTCCCTTTTCCATCGCGTTCGCTTGTCAGTCGGCCAGGTGGACGTCGAAGAGGTCACTGGGTGTCGGGAGTGCCGACGGATCGTCCGGCTCAAGGTCCCACACCTTGTCCCGGCAGGAGAGTTGGGGCAGCGGGTGGTCCGCGAGGCCTTCGGCAGGGGGCTTGCACAGCGGCTCGATCACGGCACGGGCACGAGCCGTCGACTGGACGCCCTCGATGCCGGGGACCACGGAGTCTCCGACCCTCTTGTCGGTCCTGACCTCGACGCTGTAGGCGAGCAGGTCCGGATTGCAGCTACGAACCTCAGCGTAGTTCTGGACGGCCAGCTGATCGGCACGCCAGCAGAAGTCACCGGCCCCGGCTCCGTCGAATATGGCCTGCCATTTGGTGGGATCGCGTACGGCTGCCACCCACATTCCCGCCAGTTGGTCTCGGGCGTCCTGAGCCGCCGCGAGCGCCGCGGCATCCGCGGCGGTCTGGGCGCCCCCCCTGTTCACTGCGGCCTGTCCGACGGCAAGGTAGGCCAGCGCAAGAAAGAGCAGGCCCGCCACCACGGTGATGTAGATGGGGAAGGCCTGCCCGGCGTCGCGAAGTGGAGGCGTCAGCCGCCGGTGACCTCCGTGATCTTCGTCCTGATCGCGTCGAAGATCGTCTGCCCGATGCTCGTACCCGTGATCGCCAGCACGATCGCCACGACCACCGCGATGATGCCGAGGTACTCCACCGCGGTCTGCCCCCGGTCGCCCCGGGCGGCACGGGTCTGCAGATACGCCACGGTGGTGTGGAACCACTTGCTCATGGTCTTCCCCTCCAGCTTCGCCTCGGATCCGGGAAATGTACGGTGCCGGGCGCCGGCCGCCCAAGGGCCCCAGGGCCCAACTCCGGACCCAGGCGCGGGGGCCGGTGCCCACCCCGGTCGTCATCTCAGGCCACCCCCAGCCACTTGGCGGTCGCCTGGGACCTCGTCGTGCTGTGGAGCTTGGCGAAGATGCGGTTGATGTGGTTCTTGACCGTCTTCTCGCTGATGAAGCAGGCGGCGGCGATCTGATGGTTGGTCATGCCGGACGCGATGAGGTCCATGATCTCCGCCTCCCTCGCACTCAGCCGAAACCGTGAACGGGAGGATTCTCCCACAGACGATTGCGACTGCGAAAGAGTTTCGACAGTCGTTCCCGTTGCAGGAGAAGAGAGTTGCTGACCTGTGTGTGCAGGTGCACCGCTCTGCAGTTCGGTCAGGAGTGCCTTCGCCGCGCCCGGTGTCACATGCGGCCGGCCCTCCCTGACGTCCCGTACCGCCCGTACCAGCTGCTCCGTCGTGAACTCGCCGTGCACCAGGTATCCCCCCGCTCCCAGCCGCAGCGCCTCCCGCACCGTCTCCGTCTCGTGGCTGTAGGTGAGCATCATGACCGGGGCGAGCCGCACCAGGTGCGGCAATGCCGAGATTCCGTCGACACCGGGCATGCGGACGTCGAGGAGGATGACGTCGGGCCGGTGTTCGAGTGCGGCCTCGTAGGCCTCGCGGCCGTCCGCCGCCTGGGCCACCACCGTGGTGTCGGCGCGACCCGTGAGCAGGGCGGTCAGGCCCGCGCGGACCACGGGGTTGTCGTCGGCGACCAGCAACCGCAGGGGCGGGGCCGCGGGCGTGGACGGCGGGAAGTCCGGCCGGGATCGGATGTGCCGCATCGGTGCCTCCTCTCAGGCTTCCCGGTGAACCCGGTCCGTGGGGCCGGCGGGCGCCCCGGGGTCCGGGGGGTGCAGGGCGGTCGGCGGGAGTTCCAGCCGCACCTCCGTCCCCCGTGCGTGGCCGCCCCGGCCCACCCGGATGCGGGCACCGGTCTGTGCGGCTCGTTCGACCATGCCGACCAGGCCGAAGTGGCCCGCCGCGCGCAGCCGTTCGAGCGTGGTGGCCGGCGGGAGGCCGGTGCCGTCGTCGTGGATCGTGAGGCGGAGCAGGCCGCCGTGGACCGCGGCGTGTACGTCCACGTGGGTCGCGGACGCGTGCCGGTGGGCGTTCTCCAGCGCCTCCGCGGCGATGGCCAGGACGTGACGGGTCACGGGTGCGGGCAGCGCGGGGAGGTCGGCGGGGTCCGGCCAGTGGCAGGTGACCGGCAGGCCGGTGCGGGCGGTGAATTCCTGGGCCAGGGCGCGCAGTTGCCGCCAGGCGCACATGCCCTGCCGCGCGCCGGGCTGCTCCTGCCGCAGGTCCGTCAGCAGTTCCCGGGACTCCGCCGCCGCTCTGCGTGCCGAGCGGGACACCAGTTCCGCCTGTTCCCTGATCCGGACGGGGTCGGGGGTGCCGGTGGAGGCGGTCGCCGCCAGGCCGTCCGCCGCGAGGGCCACGCCGTACAGCGTCTTGGCCACCGAGTCGTGCATCTCGCGGGCGAGCCTGGCGCGTTCCGCGCTCACCGCCTCCGCGGCCGCGAGGCGCGCCTGGACCGCCGTCAGGGCCTGGGTCGCGGCGCCGAAGCGGAGCATCAGGTTGCGCAGGGTCGAGCCCATGGCGCCGGCGACGACGCACAGGCCGGGCAGGAGCAGGGCCTCGGCGACCGGAGCGTGCCGCCCTGCCTTCAGGGTGGTGTGGACGAGGAGCAGGATCAGCGACTGCAGGGAGGCGAAGCAGGCCGCGCCGCGCCAGCTGTAGACCAGTCCGGCCAGGAGCGGGGTGCAGACGCTGACGTAGGCGAGGGTGGTGTCGGGTCCCGCCGAGATCAGGAGCAGGGAGCCGATGAGGGTGTCGGCGGCGAGCAGGCTGGGGTGGCGCAGCAGCAGCGGGCCGAAGCGCTCCCAGTCGCGGAACAGGACGTAGGACGCCATGAAGGTGACGACGACGGCTCCGCCGACCAGGCGGGCGCCCAGGCCGGGGGCGGCGTTGAGCAGGGCGGCGGGCGCGGCCACGGCGATCATGGCGAGCCGGAACCCGAAGACCTGCCGGCACAGCGCCTGCAGCGCCCGCACCTGGATCTTCTCCGAGGGCTCGTCGGGGACCACTGCCCGGCCCACCTCACTCCCGCGGGGCAACACCGCCCGTCGTGACCCTCCTTCGGCGGCGGAGCCCGCCCGCCGCCCGGGCAGCCCGGCCCCGGCGGAGGACCCCTTCGGCCGCGCCTGTGCTCCGGCCCCGGAGGCTTCTCGGCGCGGGCCGCCCTCGGCGCGAGACGCCCCCCGCCGCCCCTCCCCCTCCTGCCCGCCCCCGGGAAGGCGTACGAGCCACGCGGTGGCCGTTCGCCACCGGCGTTCCCCCACGGACACGCCCCCCGGGCGAGCCCCGTGACCCGTCAGGCCCGTCGCCGCCATGCCCGCTCACTCCCCCGTGAGCGAACCGAAGTCCACCCCGGAGCCCAGCAGCAGGCCGGCGCCCAGGAGGAGCATCGTCGCCGGGACCATGAACGTGGTGATCATCAGCGTGGCCTTGGGCACCGCGCGCGCGGCCTTGCGGCGGGCGTTCTGGGCGTCCGTGCGGCGCATGTCCTTGGCCAGGGAGACGAGGGTGTCCACGATCGGGGCGCCCAGTTCCTCGCCCTGCTGCAGTGCCGTCACGAACATGGCCACCTGCTCGGAGTCGTTGCGCCGGCGCAGTTCCGCGAAGGCCTCCCGGCGGCTCATCCCGAGGTCCATCTGGCGGAGCGTGATGCGCAGTTCGTCGGCCCACGGCCCCTCGTAGCGGGAGGCGACCCGGTCCAGGGCCTGGCGGAAGCCGAGGCCCGCGCTGACCACCACCGCCAGCACGTCCAGGAAGTCGGGCAGGGTGCGCTCGATGACGTCCTTGCGGACCCGGATCGCCGACCAGATGCCGACCTCCGTCCAGAACGCGCCGAACAGCAGCAGGAGCAGGGCCACGAACCACTGGCCGCGCAGCAGGAAGACCAGGAAGCCCACGCCGCCCAGGGCGCCGTAGACCGCGCGCCGGGCCGCGTAGCGGTCGATGGTCAGGCCGCCGGGGTTGCCGGCCAGGTCGATCTTGCGCCGGTACCTGGCGACCAGCCGCGGGCCCATCAGGCGCAGGACGGCCGGGGCGTAGCGCATGCCCATCCGGTCGACGACCGAGCCGACCGCGCCGGTCCGGGAGGCGCCGACCTCCAGGGCCACGGCGAGGTCGCCGGGAAGTCTCGCGTCCGCGCGGTACATGCGGACGCCGGCGAAGACGCCCCAGACGCCGGCGCCCATCAGCAGTGCGAGCAGGAATCCGAGTCCCATGGGGTGCGCACCTCCTCACACGTCGATCCGGCTCAGGCGCCGGATGAGGACGAAGCCGACGGCGTACAGGGCGAACGCGATGATCACGCAGGCCTGGCCGACCGGTGAGCCGGTCATCCGTGCCAGGGCGCCGTCCTTGACGCCGTTCATCAGGAACAGGGCGCCGATGCCGAGGACGGGGACGGCGTACGACGTCATGGTCACCTGGGAGAGCTGGGTGCGGATCTCGCGCCGGGTCTCCTTGCGTTCGTCCAGCGTCTCGGTCAGGTTCCGCAGCGCGGACACCACCTGGCCGCCCGCCCGGTTGGACAGGACGAGGGTGGTCACCAGCACGACCAGTTCGCGGGAGGGGAGGCGGTCGGCGAGTTCACCGAGCGCGTCGTCCAGCGAGTGGCCGATGGCCAACCGGTCGGCCACCCGGCTCAGTTCCTCGCCGGCGGGTGCCTCGAGCTCCTCGGCCGCCATGCCGATCGCGGTGCGCAGGGCGAGGCCGGCCTGGGTGGCGTTGGCCAGGATGCGGGCCAGCTCCGGGAGTTGGTTGATGAAGCGTTCGATGCGTTTCTGCCGCTGCCAGTTGAGGAACTGGACCGCCGCCCAGATGCCGAGAAGCCCCGCGATGGGGCCGAAGAAGGGCGCGAGGGTGGCCTGGCCGATCAGCCAGAGCGCGGCGACCGTGGCGAGCATGTAGACGAAGAACTCGCCCGGCGTGACGTCCAGGCCGGTCGTCGCCAGCCGGCGTTCGAGCCCGCGGCCGAAGCGGGTACGGCGCAGCCGCCGGTCGAGGTCGCGGAAGCGGCGCCTGCGGCCGGTCGCCGGGGCGGCGCCGGTCAGCGCGAGGCGGTCGACCAGGGCGGCGCGCTGGGCCCGGCCCGAGGCGTAGGCGTGCACGCCGGCCACCGCCAGGACGCAGGTCAGCAGCGTCACACCGGTGGTGAGCTGGACGAGGGTGTGCAGTTCCATGGGGTGGCCTACCTGGCTTCTCGGGTGGCGAGCTGGTCCGCGGAGTGGGCGACGCCGAAGGCCTGCGGGATGGGCTGGCTCGCCATGTAGAGGCGGTCGGCGGTGCGGCGGGGCAGCGGGAAGTACTGGAAGGCGCCGTACACCCGGCCGTCCGCCGTCATGGGCTGGGCGTCGAAGCGGGCCACGGTCGCCAGCCGGTACGGTTCGCCGCCGTGGCTGTCGAGCAGCGCGATCTCGGTGATGCGGCGGGCGCCGTCGGCGAACCGGGTCAGCTGGACGAGGACGTCGACCGCGCTGTTGATCTGGTCGTGCAGCGCCACGAAGGGCACCTCGACGTCGGACATGGAGGCGAGGGTCTGCAGCCGGGTGAGGGCGTCCTCGGCGCTGTTGGCGTGCACGGTGGCGAGCGAGCCGTCGTGGCCGGTGGACATGGCCTGGAGCATGTCGAGGGACTCGCCGCCGCGGACCTCGCCGACCACGATCCGGTCGGGGCGCATCCGCAGGGAGTTGCGGACCAGGTCCCGGATGGAGACCTGCCCCTTGCCCTCCACGTTCGGCGGCCGCGACTCCAGGCGGACCACATGGGTCTGCTGGAGCTGGAGTTCGGCGGAGTCCTCGATGGTGATGATGCGCTCGTGCGGCGGGATCAGCCCGGACAGGGCGTTCAGCAGGGTCGTCTTGCCGGTGCCGGTCGCGCCGGAGACGATGATGTTGAACTTCGCCTGCACCAGGCCGGCCAGGAGATACAGCATGTGCTCGTCGAGCGAGCCGAAGCCGATCAGCTCCTGGAGGGTGAAGGAGCGCGGGAAGCGGCGGATGGTCAGGATCGGGCCGGTCAGCGACAGCGGCGGGATGATGACGTTGACGCGCTCGCCGGAGGGGAGGCGGGCGTCCACCATCGGGTTCGACTCGTCGACCCTGCGGTTCACCGTGGAGACGATCCGCTCGATGGTCTGCATCAGCTGGTCGGCGGAGGCGAACCGGAGCGGCAACTGCTCCACCCGGCCGCCGCGTTCCACGAAGATCGCGTCGGGGCCGTTCACCATGATCTCGGTGATCGAGGCGTCCTCCAGGAGCGGTTCCAGGATGCCGAGACCGAGCGCCTCGTCCACGACCCGGCGGATCAGCTGGGCGCGCTCCGCCGTCGACAGCACGGGGCCCTCGCGGCTGATGATGTGCCCGAGCACCCGCTCGAGCCGCGCCCGGCGCTCGGCGGCGGCGAGCGAACTCATCTCCGCGAGGTCGATCTCCTCCAGCAGCTTGGCCCGGTAGGAGGCGACCAGATGCCCGTCCTCGCCCCGGCCGGCCTGCTCCTCGGGAGCGTTGATACGTGCCCGCAGGCTCATGGTCCGCTGCTCCTCGCTCGGTCGTCGCGCGGCATGGTGGCGGTCTTCCGGGCCGGGTCGAAGGACCAGCCGGGCACGATGTGGGGGATGGCCACGGTGGCGGTGACGGTGACCGAGTCGCCGCCGCCGCTCTGCGCGCACGACACCGTGAGGGCGCCGCCGACCGCCTGCGCACACGCCTGCTGGGCCCCCTGCCCCAGGGAGGCCGCCCGTGCCCCGGCCCGGGCCGCCGTACCGGCCTGCTCCGCGGCGTAGGCGACCGCGCCGATCTGGATGGCCGCCATGGCCACGATCAGCAGGATCGGGACGAACCCGAGGTACTCGATGGCCACCTGGCCCGCGTCGCGTCGTGGGCGTCGCAGCCGTTGTGAGCGTCGTGGACGTTGCAGCCCTTGTGAGCGTCGTGGGTGTCGCAGGCATCGTGGGCTTCGTGTGCGCGGCGTTCTCCGTGTGCGCGCTTCGCGGCGGTACGACATCTCAGCGCTTCACCTCCTCGACGGCACCGGCGTGGCCGGTCACCCGGGCCGGGAAGTCGATCAGACCGGGGAAGAGGACGGGGACGTGCAGTGTCACCTCGGCCGTCACGTAGCCGCTCTGGGTGCAGTTCACTTCGGCACCTCCTCGCCAGGCCGCCGACAGGTGCTTGAGCCCCGCGGCTGAGCAGGCGGCCTGTCGCGCCCCTCCCGGCGGTGCCGCCGTGCCCGCCCGTGCCGCCTCGTCGGCGGCGTTCCCGGCGAGCGTGAAGGTGTACCCGACGAGGACGGCCTGCCACACGAGCACCAGCGTCAGGATGATCACCGGCGTCATCCCCAGGAACTCGATGGTGACCTGCCCGCGATCCCCACCCCGCTGCCCGGGCCGCTTCGGGACCCGTCCCCCGGGCCGCGTCCCGGGCCGCCTCAGGGCCCGTCCCCCGGGCCGCTTCGGGAGCCGCTTCTCGGGCCACCTCAGGACCCGTCCCTCGGACCGTCCCTCGGGCCGCTTCAGGAGCCGCTTCATGGGCCGCTCACTCCTTCCGCCGGCGGAATCCCACCGCCGGCCGGCCCGCGCCCCGGTGCGAGCCCTCGCCCGCGTTCGCCAGCCCCAGCTCCCCGGCGAGCGCCCACAGCGCCTGCTTCACCGCGCTCCTGCCGTCGAGTTCGTGCACCCGTCCCGCGTCCACGACCCCCTGCAGCTCCTTGAAGTTGGCGGGGATCGCGGTGCGCGCGACGGCCGTACCGGTGATGCGCTGGACCAGGGCCGGCTGGATCTCCGTCTGCCGGGTGTGCCGGTTGACGACCACCGTCGTCTCCTCCGCCTTGCGGATCTGCAGCCGGTCCCACATCCGTACGGTCCGCTTGGCGCCCCGTACGGCGATGACGTCCGGGGTGACGACCAGCAGGGCGGTGTCCGCCAACTCCACGGCCGCCGCGCTCGCCCCGTCCAGTCGGGCGCCGCAGTCCACCACGACCACCTCGTAGCGGGACCGCAGGGCGCCGAGGATCTGCCGGGCCGCGCGGTCGGTGACCTCCTCGCCGCGTTCGCCCTCGCCGGGCGCGAGGAGCAGGGCGACCCCGGTGTCGTGGCGGAAGACGGCGTCGGCGAGGACCCGGGGCGAGATGTCGGTGATGGTGGCCAGGTCGACCACCGACCGGCGGAACTGGATGTCCAGGTAGGAGGCGATGTCACCGGTCTGCAGGTCGAGGTCGACCAGGGCGGTGGACCGGCCGGAGGCCTGCGCGGCGAGCGCCAGCTGGACGGCGGTCAGGGTGGCACCGGTGCCGCCCTTGGCGCCGCTGACCGTGACGACCGTACCGCCGGCGCCGCCGAGGACGTCGGCGCCGTTCCCGAGGTGCCGTCGTACGCCGGTCGACCACTGGGCGACGGCCTGGACGCGGCCGGCCAGTTCCTCGTACGACAGCGGGAGCGCGACCAGGCCGCGGGCGCCGGAGTCCATGGCGGCGGCGAACAGGCCGGGGCTCGCGTCGGTGGTGACGAGGATGACGCCGACGGCCGGGAAGCGCAGGGCGACCTCGCGGATCAGCTCCAGGGCCGGGACCGGGCCGATGCGTTCATGGACGACGACCACTTCCGGCAGTTCCTCGATCGAGTCGGCGGCGAGCCGGGCGAGGGTGTCGAGCAGCTGGGTGGAGTCGGTCGCCGGTGGCTGCGGTTCGGCGTCGGGCAGCTGGCTGAGCAGGGTGACGAGGGAGCGGACGGCGTCCGGGTCCGCGCCGGCCGGGAGGATCCTGGTGGGCATGCGGGCCGCCTCTCACTTGTCCGTCGCGAGTTCGTAGGTGCGGTCCTTGTCGGGAACGCTGGTCTCGCTGCCGGGGGCGACGAGCGCGAGCCGGACGCGCTGGGCGAAGGACTCGGCGTAGGTGATCCGCTGGGCGTCCAGGGTGGACAGCGCGAAGGTGATGGGCACGGCCTCGGTGGGCTGCTGCTGGTTCTTGCTGCGGTCCGGGTCGAGGGCGGTGATGCGCCCGACCTCGAGGACGCGGGTGTTGGTGACGATGATCTTCGACTGGTCGGGGTCGCCCTCCTTGCGGCCCTCGAAGGTGGCGTAGACGTTGACGCGTGAACCCGGGGTGATCTTCCCCGCCACGCCCGTGGCCGCGTCGATCATGATGGCGACCTCCTGCTGGCCGGGCTGGAGGGCCGGCCGATCGACGACCATGTCGGTCTGGAGGAGGGAACCGGCCCGCAGCGTGGTCACCGCGATCTTGCCGCGGATCTGGCGGAGGTCGGTGACGGCGTTGCCGGACAGCCACCGCTTCGGCATCTCGATCTTCTCGAACTGGCCCGTGTCCAGCGTGGTGTACGGCTCGACCTTGGTTTTCACCCGGTAGGCGGTGACCTCGGGACCCACCTTGGAATTCACGTCATGGACGACGGAGAGCACGCCGGCGAACGCGCCCAGAGCGCACAGGGCCGACAGGATCAGGAGTATCACGCCGCGGCGCTGACGGGAGTTCATGAACCGTGCAACCTCATTGGGGGAATCGGTCGAGCGGGATGTGAAGGTGTCCGGGTCGGGCGGGCTGGTCGGGCGGGAGGCAGGGCGGTCGGGAAGGGTGCCGCCGGTCGGGCGGGGTCCGCCGTCAGGCGGGTGTGCGCCGTTCCAGGGCGCGGGGCGCGGGCGGTTCGGGGTCCGGCGGGCCGGCCGAGCAGAAGACGCAGTGGTCGCCGATGACGTCGAGGCCGCACCAGTGGCAGCTGGTCCGGCGTACCGAGGCGACGAGTTGGTACAGGACGGACAGGTCGGCGAGGTAGCTGCAGAACTCGACCATCCGGCCGGTCCCCCACCACACCGGGGACTCCGCGGGCAGCGGGATCTCGCGCAGGCCGTGCACCTTCCACTCCGTGCCCAGGCCGGCGGCCCAGTCGGTCTGCAGCTGCCCCTTGGCGACGAGCATCCAGGTGCTGAACTCGGGCCCCTTGAGCGTGGCACCGGGCCCGATCCGCACGAGCTGCGGTTCGGGGTGGGCGAGGACCGCGAACTGGCTGCCGGGCATCCAGGACTTGGCGTGCGCCTTGAGCCCCACCGGGACGCGGTCCAGCTTGGCGACGGAGCCGAGGACGGCGCCGGCGTGGACGTAGTGGGTGAGCAGGCGGCCGGCGGAGGCGAGCACGCCCGGGCTCAGGTCGCAGGAGGCGAGCTGCCGCAGCTGCCGGGCCAGCACGGCGACGCCGAGCGGCGGCAGCTCGGGCCGGAAGAAGGCGATCCGGTCGCTCTCCAGCAGTGAACGCAAGGTCCGCAGCCGTCGTACGACCGGTTCCGGGGCAGCCGGCGAGCAGACGACGATCAGGTATCCGTACTGCTCGGTGTGGGTGTGGAGTTCGGTCAGGACATGGTCGAGCGGCCGCTGGTCGAGGTCGCGCAGCACGACGGCGGGCACCGTCCGTTCGTCCTGCGCCGGCAGCGCCATGTCGGCACTGGTCACGGCAATGGCAGTTGGCACGCGCAGCTCCCCGCTCTTCACACCCGCCGGCCCACCGGGGTAACTCCAATGCGCCAGAACGACTTCATTGCGTGACTACCCGAGCACTGTATCCACGCTTGTGTGACCGGAGAACAGCGTTTGTGAAGCTCGCGAGCAACTCCCCGGGGGCAACTCGCGCCAAATCCGGACAGGTTGCGTCGGCGAGCCGGGACAGTTTTGGTCTGGACCTCTTGACACCCCGATTGGTCTGGACCAACTTGTAGGCCAGCGGTGGCCACCGTCGCTCACCCCCTCCCCGCCGAACTCCCCACCGGAGGCTCCAGTGGACCGCGTACCAGGCATACCCAGATCCCGCAGACGGCGGCTCGCGACGTGGTCCGCCGCCACCGCCCTCGCCCTCTCGGTCGCCGGCCTCGCCGCCGCCTCCCCCGCCTCCGCAGCGGACGTCAACAACGCACGGAACGCGGGCTTCGAGTCGGGCCTGGCCAACTGGACGTGCACGGCCGGCAGCGGCACGACCGTCTCCTCCCCGGTCCACGGCGGGGCCGCCGCCCTGAAGGCGACGCCGGCCGGCCAGGACAACGCCCAGTGCAGCCAGACGGTGGCGGTCAGGCCCAACTCGACGTACACGCTGGGCGCCTGGGTCCAGGGCGGCTACGCCTACCTGGGCGTGACCGGCACGGGCACGACGGACGTCTCGACCTGGACGCCCGACTCGGCGTCCTGGAAGCAGCTGTCGACGACCTTCACCACGGGCGCCTCCACCACCTCCGTCACGCTCTACACGCACGGCTGGTACGGCCAGGCCGCCTACTACGCCGACGACGTCACGGTCTACGGCCCCGACGGCGGCGGTGGCGGCGACCCGGCCCCCACCGTCCCCGCCGCTCCGGCCGGCCTGACGGTCTCGGGCACGACCTCCTCGTCGGTCTCCCTGTCCTGGTCGGCGGTGTCGGGCGCGACCGGCTACAACGTCTACCGCAACGGTACGAAGGTGACGGCGGTGTCCGGCACCTCGGCGACCGTGACCGGCCTGAGCGCCGCCACGTCGTACTCCTTCCAGGTCACGGCGACCAACGCGGCGGGCGAGTCGGCGAAGTCGGCGACGGTGACGGGCACGACGGCCTCCGGGAGCGGGGGCGGAGGCGGCGGCACCCTGCCCAGGCACGCGGTGACGGGCTACTGGCAGAACTTCAACAACGGCGCCAAGGTCCAGAAGATCTCGGACGTCCCCTCCGCCTACGACATCATCGCGGTGGCCTTCGCGGACGCCACCTCGACGCCGGGCGCGGTGACCTTCAACCTCGACTCGGCCGGCCTCGGCGGCTACACGGCCGACCAGTTCAAGGCGGACATCCGGGCGAAGCAGGCAGCCGGCAAGAAGGTCATCGTCTCGATCGGCGGCCAGAACGGCACGGTGTCGATCAACGACTCGGCCTCGGCGGCGAACTTCGCGAACTCCGTCTACTCCCTGATGCAGACGTACGGCTTCGACGGCGTCGACATCGACCTGGAGAACGGCCTCAACGCCACCTACATGACGCAGGCGCTGCGCTCGCTCTCGTCGAAGGCGGGCTCGTCCCTGATCATCACGATGGCCCCGCAGACGATCGACATGCAGTCGACGTCGAACTCCTACTTCCAGACGGCCCTGAACATCAAGGACATCCTCACGGTCGTCAACATGCAGTACTACAACAGCGGTTCGATGCTCGGCTGCGACGGCAAGGTCTACAGCCAGGGCTCGGTGGACTTCCTCACCGCGCTCGCCTGCATCCAGCTGGAGGGCGGTCTCTCCCCGTCCCAGGTGGGCCTCGGCCTCCCGGCCTCCACGAGCGGGGCGGGCAGCGGCTACGTCTCCCCCACGGTCGTCAACAACGCCCTCGACTGCCTGGCGAAGGGCACGGGCTGCGGCACCTTCAAGCCGTCCCGCACCTACCCCGACCTGCGCGGCGCGATGACCTGGTCCACGAACTGGGACGCGTCCGCGGGCAACGCGTGGTCGAACTCGGTGGGAGCGCATGTGCACGCGCTGCCGTAGCGTGAGCGCCCCCTGAACCCCAGCGCCCGGACCGGTGCGGTCCGGGCGCTGCCGCGCGGGGGCGCTGGGCGCGGGGCGCCGGTCGCCGTGGTGCGGGGGCGCCGGCGTGCCGGGACGCTGTTGCGCGGGGGCGCCGCTCGCATCCCACTGTCCGAGCCCGCCAGCCCCTGGCTTGCCATCCCGTCCGGCTCACCGACCCGCTCCGGGCGAGTATCGGAAGCCCGCTGACAGTTCTGCGCCAGGCGTCCCGCCGCCACGCACACCACCGACCCGAAAGCCCGACGCCGGGCTGGGCCACGACCGTTCCGGGCCGTTCACCCGCTTCTCTTCCGTCCTGAAGCAAGGCGTGTCAGGGGTGGGCTCATGGGTCAGGCGAGCACCCTTGACTCGCGACACTTCCATGAAGCCGGCGACCCAACGGCCACGTCCTCACTCCTCGGCGAACAATTCCGCCGCGTCGGTGGCGTGTACGGCTCGCTGGGCCCAGGTTTCCAGCCGGTCGAGGTCGGTGCAGGCTTCGACTCGCTCGCGGACGGCTTCGGGTACCGAAATGCCGCGCCATTCGAGGATGCGGAGCGTCATCTCCTGGCGGTCCTGGATACGGCCCTGCTCCAGGCCCTGCTCCAGGCCCTGCTCCAGGCCCTGCTCCCGGCCCTCTTCGCGCACTTGTTCGGCGAGGGGGTGTCGCCAGAAGTACTGGATCGCCGTCATCAAATCCCTCCACATCTGCTTCGCCTGGGTGTCGGTCAGGCAGGAGTCGACGAACTGCACGAAGACCGCGGCACTGTCGGGGTCGATGGTCCGCAGGGCGGTTGCCAGGGACTCCAGTATGGCCGGAGCCTGCCGGCCACGCCCGTGTGTCATGGCCGAGAGCACCGCAAGGGGTACGTCGCGTTCGGCCTGCCGCTCGTCCGTGATCACCGGCACGTTGTCCGGGCCGAGTACCAGCGGACGTACCGTGAGCGAGTCCCAGCCGGGGAAGCCGAGCCGGATCGGCTGCGAGGCCCACTTCGCCGTGGCACTGCTCTGCGTGATGACGATCAGTACGGGCTCGCAGCGGTACTTCTCATAGAGGTAGGACAGGTAGTAGGGCCAGCTGCCCCGCTTACGGTCGTCCACCTTTCCCTGTGACTCCACCACGAGCAGGTAGGTGCCCTCGTCCGTCTCCGCGCGCAGCAGCGTGTCCACGCGCCGCTCGACGGGCTCGATCTCGGTGAGGTCCACGTTGAGCGCGGCGATCTCGCGTGGTTCGGGGAAGGGGACGTGCAGCACCTTCTGTAACGCCCGGGTGAGCAGCGCCGGATCCTTCTGGAAGATCCGGTGCAACGCCTCGTGCGACGAGCCGACCATCAGCTCTCCTTTCCGTACGACGTGGTCAACGAGCTAGGCGGCGGCGAGTTCGCACCACACGTACTTCCCCCGGTCCCCGAACCGGGCCGACGGCTGCCAGCCCCAGTAGTCCGCGCAGGCCCGCACCAGGGCCAGACCCCGGCCGTCCTCCTCCAGCCCGGGAATCAGGTCCACCGGTCGGGGAGGAGGCGGTGGGGCGGGGTCGGTGTCCCACGCGCCGATCCACACCACGCCCTGCGCGGTACGGCGCACTCTCAGCGCGGCCGGCCCCTTGGTGTGCCGTACGGCGTTGGACACCAGCTCCGCCGCGAGCAGCTCCGCGGTATCGACCAGGCCGATCAGGCCGTGCAGCGTCAGGATCAGGCGCAGTGTGCGCCGGCACACCGTCACGGCTTTGACGTCGTTGGGGATGTAAAGGGTGTAGTCCCAGGACTCGTGGTGGGGCATGCGTCATCAACTCCCGTACGTGGCAGTGGGATCTGAGCGTGCGGTGGCAGTGCCGCAGCCGTCAGGGCAGGACGGAGCGGTGCGCTTCCGCTGCGTGTACTTCGCGTCACCGAAGGTAGGGCCACATTTTGGGACCGCGCAAGTCGCTGCGTAATCTTCACCCCGAAAGAGACCGCACCGCTGGGCAGTCAAAAGCCGGAGGAAGAGCATGGCGCGCAGGAAAGAGCCCACCGCACGCCAGGGGCGCCTGGGTGCTGAGTTGCGGAAGATGCGTGAAGCGGCAGGCCTCAAGGGTCGCGAAGCCGCCGCGCTGCTCGGCACGGACTCCGCCCAGGTGAGTCAGATCGAGGTCGGGACGGCGGGCGTCAGCGGTGAGCGTGTGCGTCGGCTTGCCGCGCACTACGCCTGCACGGACCCGGAGTTGATCGACGCGTTGGTGGCCATGGCCGCCGACCGCACATGCGGTTGGTGGGAGGAGTACCGGGGTTCGCTGCCCAACTCGTTCCTGGACCTCTCCGAACTCGAGCACCACTCGAGCTACCGCTGGGACGTGGATTTCCTACACGTCCCCGGTCTCCTCCAGACTGAGGCGTACGCACGGGCTCTCTTCTCCTACGTGAACCCCGACTTCCCGGACAGTGAGCTGGAACGCCGGGTGGAGCACCGCATGCGGCGCAGGGTCATCATCGAGCGCCCTGAACCAATCCCGTACGAGACCGTGATCCATGAAGCTGCTCTGCGCATCAGGGTCGGTGGTCGCGCGGCGGCCAGGGCGCAACTGGTCCGCATTCTGGAGCTGACCGAGGCCCCTCACGTCACCGTGCGCGTCATCCCCTTCGATCTGGACACCTTCGCGGGCGCGGGCAGCGCCATGGTCTACGCGGGCGGTCCCGTACCCCGACTGGACACCGTGGTGCGCGACGGGCCTCACGGCACGCTCTTCATCGACGCCGAGGCACAACTCGACCACTATCGAACACTTTTCCGTAGGGTAGAAGCGGTGTCACTCGAACCGGGGCGTTCCCGTGACTTCATCCACAAGCTGGCCCAGGAGCTGTGAGGCGCACCATGACCAGACCGTGCACATGGCGGAAGTCGTCCTTCTCCGGAGGCGGTGAAGGCAATGCGTGCCTCGAAGTCGCCCACCTGGACACCCGCATAGCCGTTCGCGACTCCAAGGCTCCCGACCGAGCCACCCTCGCCTTCCCGGCCGCCTCCTTCACCCGCTTCCTCGAAGCTCTCAAAGAAGCGGACCGGTAAGGCCCTCGGCCGGCCGGCGACGCGGTCAGACCGCGGCGTCTCCCTGCGCGGCGCCGGCGCCCGCCCGCGGCGAACGGTTCGCGCCAACGGTCACGTTCGGGCTTGACCTGTTCATGCCATCGACTCACCATGACGCCAACCCCGCACAGCGGGCCCACAGGGAGCCCCACGAAACGGCTCCGCTGCGGTCCGCACCCCGCACGTCGCACTGGAACACCCCCACCTCCACCCACAAGGAGCGTTCATGCGACTTCGCATCCGCGGCTCAGGCGCGCGCGGCAACAGACGTACCGCCGCCCTCGGCGCGCTGCTGGCCCTCGCCCTCGCGGCCCCCGTCTCGGCCACCGTCGGACAGGCCAGCGCCGACAGTCCCCGCAGGTCCGCGCCCTCCGGGGACGACATCGGGCAGTACGAGATCCACCAGAGCACCACCCCCGTGACCCGTACGGCCATCCAGGCGGCCGGAGTCACCGTCGACGAGGCCGACGAGGAGACCGTCGTCGTGTCCGGGCGGCCCGGGCAGATCCGCGAGCTGCGGCGGCTCGGGTACGACGTCAGCCCGCTGGGTGCCGCCCCGCAGCGGCCCGGGCAACGGCTGCGCGACTTCCCGTCCTCCGACGCGAAGTACCACAACTACGCCGAGATGAACGCCGAGATCGACCAGCGGATCGCCGCCCACCCGGGCATCATGAGCAAACGGGTGATCGGGAAGTCGTACCAGGGCCGGGACATCGTCGCCATCAAGGTCAGCGACAACGTCGGGAGCGACGAGAACGAGCCGGAGGTCCTGTTCACCGCCCACCAGCACGCCCGTGAGCATCTGACCGTGGAGATGGCCCTGTACCTGCTGCGCGAGCTCGGCGCGGGATACGGCACCGACTCCCGGATCACGAACATCGTCGACAACCGGGAGATCTGGATCGTCCCGGACCTGAATCCGGACGGGGGCGAGTACGACATCGCCACCGGGTCCTACCGATCATGGCGGAAGAACCGGCAGCCCAACTCCGGTTCCTCGTCCGTCGGGACCGACCTCAACCGGAACTGGGACTACAAGTGGGGCTGCTGCGGCGGGTCCTCGGGCAGCAAGTCGTCCGAGACCTATCGCGGCGCCTCCCCCGAGTCCGCGCCCGAGGTGAAGGTCGTCGCCGACTTCGTGCGCGGCCGGGTCGTCGGGGGCGAGCAGCAGATCAAGGCGGGCATCGACTTCCACACCTACAGCGAGCTGGTGCTGTGGCCGTTCGGGTGGACGTACGACGACACAGCCCCCGGGATGACCGCGGACGACGCGGCCGCGTTCAAGGCCGTGGGGCAGAAGATGGCCGCCAGCAACGGGTACACGGCGGAGCAGTCCAGCGACCTGTACATCACCGACGGGTCCATCGACGACTACCTGTGGGGTACGCAGAGGATCTTCGACTACACCTTCGAGATGTATCCGACGTCCAGCTGGGACGGAGGGTTCTACCCGCCCGACGAGGTCATCGAGCGGGAGACCTCCCGTAACAGGGACGCCGTGCTGCAGCTGCTGGAGAACGCGGACTGCATGTACCGGTCGATCGGCAAGGCCGACCAGTACTGCGGTCAGCGGCCGCTCCGTCGCGGCCGCTGAGCGTTCCCCGGCCCCGTCGGCCTCCACCGGCTCCTCGGCCTCTTCGAAGCGGGCGCACCCGCACGGCCGTCCGCGACCCGAAGGCCCCCGGCGGCGCGGTCCTCACCTTCCCGGCCGCCGGCTTCGTCCTCTTCATCGATGCCCCGGAGGACCCGGCCGCGCGTACGGGGCGGTGGGCCGGGCCAGTTGGAACGGGCGCCCCCGGTTCTGCCAAGATCGCCTTTCAGGCAGATTCACTTTCGAACGGGGATCAACGTGACGACACGACTGGCCGCACGCATCGCGGTGGCGACGGGGGCCGCCGCCCTGGCCGTCACCACGGCCACGGGCTCCGCCTCGGCGTCCTCCTACGTCAACAAGGACACGCGGGGCTGCTCCAGCACGCGCAGCTGCGCGTACGGCATCGCCATCCACTACTGGTACAAGAAGGGCTCCAACAGCCGAGGCGTCTCGTGGGTCGACGCGACCAAGGAGACCAACTCGAACAAGGCCTTCTACGCCCGCTGGCTCTACCAGAAGCCGGGTGGCAAGCAGCACGTCGGCAAGAGCTGGAAGAAGGCCAAGGACTACGGCTACTTCATGGAGGTCGACTGGAACGCCGCCGAGCACAAGGGCCCCGTGTTCCCCAAGAACACCAAGATCTGCATCCAGTTCAAGGGCTACTCGACGCAGCTCTGCAAGACGCTCAAGTAACCGGGCAGCCGAGCCAGGGCCCGTTGCGCAAGCGGATCGTCTGTCAGACCTGCCTGGGACGCTCCGAGCATGGAGATGACCGTGCAGCTGACGATCGACTGCTCAGATCCGCAGAGAATGGTGGCGTTCTGGGCCGAGGCCCTGGGCTACGTGCCTGAGCCCGCGCCGGGCTGCCCAGCCGTGAACGAGTGGCTGTGACCGGCACCCGCCGCCAGGTCCTGTCTGACGATTCGCGTCGTGGCCCGAAGGGAGCGGCGCGCATTGTCGGACAGGCCTAGAGCTCGTAGTCCTGGGCCAGCTCCTCCCAGCGAACGCTGCGCAGCGCGAGGGCCGCGTCCTCGCCCGACGGGACGTCCAAGCCGGCCTGGAACCAGACCACGATGAGCGCGGAACGATGCAGCACCGGGTCGAGCTCAGGAGCGATCGCTGTCGAGCGGAAGGCACCGAGACAGGCTACGGAAGGCAACACCTCGACGGGGCCGAAGGCGCCGGCGGTCTGGTCCGGGTACTCGCGGGAGGGCGGAATCAGATGGACCGGCGTGGCGGGAAACGCACGTTCGGCCTGCCACCGGAGGCCGCTGACCCTGATGTCGTTGATGGGCTTGCACGGGTAGCCCTCCAACATCCCTCCGTAGGTCGAGGACATGCGCAGATCGGTGAGCTCGATCGAACGGCCTGACAAGAGGGCTGTGCGGGTCAGGGACATGACGACACCCTATGCGCACGCATCACTTCCGCTACCCGGCCTGGTCGGACTCCCCGTCGTCGAAGTACGCGTCCAGCACCGCGTCGAGCTGCCCGTCCCATTCCTCGAATCGGGACCTCGCCTTCGCCTCGACCTCGATCGGGTACCACCGGCGGTCAGGGGTGTGCACGGTGACCGTGTAGCGCCTGCCGAAGCGGGGCGACTCCGTCTCGATCGCGGCGATCTCGTCCCAGCGGAACTCGCAGGACTCCTCGTCGAGGCTGAGCCGGACGCCCCTGCGGTCGGCCACGATCCTCGCGCGGCGGTCGGCGGCCTCGAACACGGGGCCTTCGGCCGCCTCGTCCTCGTCCGCCGGCTCCGCCGGCCGGGCGCCCGCTTCCGCTACCGCGTCCGCGTCCCGCACCGCGTCCTGTGCCTCGGCCTGCGCAGGAACCGCGGCTTCAGCCGGAGCCGGCGCCGGAGTCGTGATGCCGGGGATGAAGGCCGGGTCGAAACCGGCCCCCGTCACGGGCTCGGCCTTCACGGGGCCGACCGTGACCGAGGTGGCCTTCCCGGACCCGGCCTTCACCGAACCGGCGCCGGGTGACCCGTCCTTCACCGAACCGGCGTCGGCCTCGGCCGATCCGGCCCCGGCCGACCCGGCGTTCGCCGGAACCGCCTTCGCTGGATCGGCCTTCGTCGGCTCCGCCTTCACGGGCTTCGCCTTCCGCAGCTCGGGCTGTGACGGCTCGGCCTCCGTCGGCTCGCCCTCGGACGGCTTGCTCTTCGATCCTATGCGCTGCTCCACGGCGGCAGTATGGACGACATTCCTGTGCCGGAACCAGTCAGCCCGCCCATCACTTCGGCAACACCCGTGCGCCGCCTACACGAACAGGCTCATCACCGCCGCCACCGCGAACCCCGCCACCGACAGCACCGACTCCAGGACCGTCCAGGTCCTCAGGGTGTCCCGTTCGGTGATGCCGAAGTACTTGGCCACCATCCAGAAGCCCCCGTCGTTGACGTGTGAGGCGAAGATGGAGCCGGCGGAGATGGCCATGATGACGAGGGCGACGAAGGCCTGGGAGTGGTGGCCCTCGGCGAGGAGCGGGGCGACGATGCCCGCCGTCGTCACGATCGCGACCGTCGCCGAGCCCTGGGCGACCCGCAGGACCAGGGAGATCAGGTACGCGAGGACGATCACCGGCAGACCCACGCCGTTGAAGGTGTCCGAGAGCGCCTGGGCGACCCCGCTCGCCTTCAGCACGGCGCCGAAGACGCCGCCCGCGCCCACCACCAGCAGGATGTTGCCGACCGGCTTGAGGGAGGAGGTCGAGACCGCCTCCAGGGACTTGCGCGACCAGCCCCGCCGGATGCCGAGCAGGTAGTAGGCGAGCAGCAGGGCGATGGTGAGGGCGACGAAGGGATGGCCGAAGAACTCCAGCACCGAGCGGCCCGCGGAGGGGTCCAGGGCGATCGAGGAGAAGGTCGCGGCGAGGATCAGGATCAGGGGCGTACCGATGATCGTGAGCACCGTGCCGAGCGGTACCGGCTTCTCCCGCGGTTCCACTCCCTGGGCGCGCTGTTCGGCCACCACCGCCCGCTTGGCCTCCTCGGCCGCCTCGACCATGTCCTGCGGTACGGCGACGAAGATCCGCTTGCCGATCCAGGCGGCGTACGCCCACGCGGCGAGCACGGCCGGGATGCCGCAGACGATGCCCATGAAGATGACCCAGCCGAGCTGGACGTGCAGCAGTCCGGCGGCGGCGACCGGGCCGGGGTGCGGCGGCAGGAAGGCGTGGGTCATGGACAGGCCCGCGAGGAGCGGCAGGCAGTAGAGGAGGATCGACTTGCCGCCGCGCTTGGCGGCCGCGTAGACGAGCGGGGCGAGGACGAAGATGCCCACGTCGAAGAAGACCGGGATGCCGAAGATCAGGCCGGTCAGGCCCATGGCGAGAGGGGCCCGGCGTTCGCCGAAGAGGTTCAGCAGGCGCGAGGCGAGGACTTCCGCGCCGCCGCTGACCTCGAGGATCGCGCCGAGCATGGTGCCCAGGCCGATGATGATCGCGACGTGGCCGAGGATGCCGCCCATGCCGGACTCGATGGTGGAGACGGCGTCGGAGCGCTGGACGGTGCCGAAGAGTTCGGTGACCGACAGGCCGGCCAGCAGGCCGACGGCTATGGAGACGGTGAGCAGGGCCACGAAGGGCTGGAGTCTGACCTTGATGATCAGGAAGAGCAGCAGGGCTATGCCGAGGCCGGCGACGGTGAGGAGGCCGGGGGTGCCGTCGAGCAGGAGGAGCAGACCGCCGGTGTGCGGCGGGGCCGCGGGCGCGGCGGTGGCGAGCGGGAAGGGCATGCGGAGGTCCTCTGGGTAAGTGCATGGTGCTTTCGGGCAGGGGGGATCACGGCACGGCACCCCGGGGGGTGCCGTGCCGTACGAGGTGCGGAGAGTGAGGGGGCCCCTGGGGTGCGGGGCCGTCAGGGTCACGGCCCTCAGGGTGCGGGGCCGTCAAGGGTTCACGGCCCTCAGGGTGCGGGGCCGTCAGGGATTCACGGATTCACGGCCCTCAGGGGTGCAGGGCCGTCGGGGGTGCAGGGCCGTCAGGGGTGCAGGGCCGTCAAGGGGTGTGGGGCCCTCAGGAGTTCACGGCCGTCGGGGCTCAGAGCCCTCAGGAAACTCGAGGTCTCCTGAGCCTCTGAACCTCTGAGCCCCAGAGCCTCAGGAGACGAGGCCTCGGAAGCTCAGGGGCCTCGAAGGGTCGGCGCCTCAGCCGAGTACGGCGAGCGCGTCGATCTCGATGAGGAGCCCGGCCGGCAGGCCGACGTAGACCGTCGTGCGGGCGGCGGGCGGCTGGGTGAGGCCCTGCTCCTCGAAGTACGTGTTGTAGATGTCGTTCATCTCGGCGAAGTGGTCCACGTCGGTCAGGTAGACGCGGATCATCATCACGTCGTCCCAGCCCGCGCCGCCCTCCTCGAGGATCGCCTTGACGTTGGCGAGGGTCTGCAGGGTCTGCTCGCGCAGGGTGGGACCGGCCGGCGTCGGGGGCTTGCCCTCCTCGGCGGGCAGGAAGCCGACCTGGCCGGCGACCTGCAGGATGTTGCCCTTGCGCACCCCGTGGGAGAACTTCGCGGGCGGAGTGGTGTGGGTCTTCGGGGTGAGCGCGGTCTTGTCCGTCATGCGGGGTCCCTTACTGGTGTTCTGCCGGAGTACTCGCCGCTGATCGCGTCCGCCGTACGGCGCACGAGCGGGAGCAGGGTGAGGAGTTCCTCGGCGGTGACGACGACGTTCGGCGCGGACACCGACATCGCGGCGACCACCCGGCCGTCGGCGCCGCGGATGGGGGCCGCGACGCAGTTGATGGACTCCTCGTGGCCGCCGAGGTCGGTGGCCCAGCCCTGTTCGCGCACCTGCTCCAGCTCCCGCAGGAAGGCGGGGGCACCGGCGGTGGAACGGGCCGTGTAGAGGGGGTAGTCGAGCTTGTCCGCGAGGGCGCGGCGCTCGGCTTCGGGCAGGTCGGCGAGGAGGAGTTTGGCGACGGCGGCGACCGTGATGGCCACCGGCTTGCCGATGCGCGAGTACATGCGCACGGGGTAGCGGCTCTCCACCTTGTCGATGTAGAGCACCTCGCCCTCTTCGTACACGGCGAGGTGCACGGTGTGTCCGCACTGCTCGTTCAGGCGGGCCAGGTGCGGGTGGGCGATCTCGCGGATGTCGAGGTTCTCCATCGCCTCCTGGGCGAGGGCGAAGAGGCGGGCGCCGAGGCGGTAGCGCTGGTCGGACTGGCGGTAGACCAGGCCGTGCTCGTGCAGGGTGCGCAGGAGCCGTAGCGCCGTCGACTTGTGGACGCCCAGGCGGTCGGCGACCTGTCCGAGGTCGGCGGGGCCCTCGGCGAGCAGCGGCAGGATGCTCAGGGCGCGGTCGACGGTCTGGCTCATGGGGTGTTCGCCTCCTCGGGGGCCTGCTCGGCTTGCGTCCAGCCGGGGCCGAGTCGAAGTCTCCCCCATGCCGCGTCGTCCAGGGCGGCCAGGCGGTCGGCGTGGCCGCGCGCGGGGGGTGCGGCCAGGTCCCCGGGTGTGGTGAGGGCGGCGGCGGCGAAGAGGTGGCCGTGCCGGAGGCGGTCCCGGACGGGCAGGCCGCGCAGCGTGGCGGAGAGGAACCCGGCGGCGAAGGCGTCCCCGGCGCCGATGTGGGAGACGACGTCCACGTGCGGGGGGCGGACGAACGTGGCGGTGCCGTCGGCGTACGGTGCCGGGCGGGCGTCCCGGGCGAACACGGTCGCTCCGCCCCCGCCCCCGCCCCCGCCCTGGCCGTCCGGCGCAGAGTGGGTTTCCCGGGCGACGGCCGCTGTGTCCCCGCCCTGCCCGTCCGGCCCCGGGCCGGTGCCCCGGGTGAACACGATCGCTCCGCCCCCGCCCTGTTTGACGACGACGATGCCCGGCTCGGGCAGTGCTTCGACGATGGCGGGTCCGCCGTGCAGGCCCCAGGCGTCGCGCGCCTCGTCGTCGCCGACGAACACGATGTCGGCCCGGCGCGCCAGTTCCAGCAGGACGCGCGGTCCGTCGGCGTCACGCCACAGCGCGGGCCGGTGGTTGACGTCGAAGGAGACCAGCGGACGGCCGGGCCGCGGTGCGGTCAGCTCGCGCATCAGCTCCAGGCACGGCGCCGACAGCGCCGCCGTGATGCCGGACAGGTGCAGGACGCGTCCCGCCCGTGCCGCGGCCAGGTCCACGGTGTCGACGGCCATCGCGGAGGCCGCGGAACCGGACCGGTAATAGGCCACCTCGTGGGCGTCGGTGGCCCGGTCGGCCGCCGTGCGGAAGTAGATTCCGGTGGGCCGGGCCGGGTCGGCGCGTACGGCCCCCGTGTCGACCCCGTACCCGGCGATCCGCTCCACCAGGTGCTGCCCGAACCCGTCGGCGCCCACCCGGCTCACCCAGCGGGCCGTGTGTCCGGCCGCCGCCAGCACGCAGGCCACGTTGGACTCGGCGCCGCCGATGGCCCGCTCGAAGGAGGGCACGTCGGCGAGGCGGCCGGGACGGCTGGGCAGGAAGGTGACCATGGACTCGCCGAGCGCGACGACGTCGACGACCTCGGGGGCGGCGCTCGGATGGCCTTCGGCGGTCACGATGGTGGGGGCTCCTCGTCGGTTCCGGGAGGGGGTCCCGCCGGGCGGCGGCTTCATTGACCCCGTGTGGCCGAGATGTTAGACAGCTGTAAGCGACATACGCAATGGGTGTTGCAGTAATTGCAACGCACCTGATCAGGAGGCTCAGATGGCTCAGGACAGCGGCACCGAGGCGCTCGCCCGCCTCGCCGAGGAACGGGTCGACCACCGCTTCAAGGGCCTGCCGCCGGACTCCTGGGGCCTGACCGTCGCCGAGCTGGCCGGTCTGCGCCGCAACCTGTTCACGGACGGCTTCACCACCCCCGTCCTCGCCCTGTCCGCCGAGCGCCTGGAGCACAACCTGGCGCTGATGGAGACGTACACCGTCCGGCACGGTCTCGCCTTCGCCCCGCACGGCAAGACCTCCATGGCCCCGCAGCTCTTCCGGCGCCAGATCGAGCACGGCGCCTGGGGGATCACGCTGGCGGTGCCCCATCAGGTGCGCGTGGCCCGGGCCTTCGGCATCCAGCGCGTCTTCCTCGCCAACGAGCTGGTGGACGCCTCCGCACTGCGCTGGATCGCCGGCGAGCTGGCGGCCGATCCGGAGTTCCGGTTCGTCTGCTACGTCGACTCGGTGCGCGGGGTCGAGCTGATGGACGCGGCCCTGCGGGGCGCGAGCCGCCCGGTGGACGTGGTCGTGGAGCTGGCGGCGGGCGAGGGCGCCCGCACCGGGGTGCGCACCGAGGCCGAGTGCGCCGTCGTCGCCGGCGCCGTGGCCGCCGTACCGACGCTGCGCCTCGTCGGGGTGGCGGGGTACGAGGGCGAGGTGCCGCAGCCCGATCCGGAGCGCGTGCGGTCGTACCTGCGGCGGCTGGTGGCGCTGGCCGCCGACCTCGACAAGGACGGACGGTTCGGTGAGGCGGAGGAGATCGTGGTGAGCGCGGGCGGCAGCGCCTGGTTCGACGCGGTGGCCGACGTGTTCGCGGAGATCCCCGGCCTTTCGCTGCCCGTCCTGAAGCTGCTGCGCTCGGGCGCGTACGTCTCGCACGACGACGGGCACTACCACCGGCTCACCCCGTTCGCCCGCGTCCCCGAGGAGGGCGCCCTGGAACCCGCCTTCCGGCTGTGGACGCAGGTGGTCTCCCGCCCCTCGCCCGAGCAGGCCTTCGCCAACGCGGGCAAGCGGGACGCGGCCTACGACCTGGACCTGCCCGACGCCCAGGTGGTCCGCAGGGACGGCACCGAGCGGCCGGCCACCGGCGTCACCGTGACCGGCCTGTCCGACCAGCACGCCTGGCTGGGCACGACGGCGGAGGCGGACCTGGAGGTGGGCGACTGGGTCGGCCTCGGCCTGTCCCACCCGTGCACGTCCTTCGACAAGTGGCAGCTGATCCCGGTGGCCGAGGCGGACGGCACGGTCGTCGACTACATCCGCACGTTCTTCTAGGAGGCCCGCGTGGAGGACCTGGTCATCCGGGACGCCGACGTCGTCGACGGCAGCGGCGCGGACTCCTACCGCGCCGACGTCGTCCTCGACGGCGGCCGGATCGTCTCGATCGTCAAGGAGGCCGCCGGCGCGGGCTGCCAGCGGCCGCGCGCCGTGCGGGAGCTGGACGCGGAGGGCCTGGTCCTCTCCCCCGGCTTCATCGACATGCACGCTCACTCCGACCTCGCCCTGCTGCGCGACCCCGACCACAGCGCGAAGGCCGCGCAGGGGGTCACGCTGGAGGTGCTCGGCCAGGACGGGCTGTCGTACGCCCCGGTGGACGACCGCACCCTGGAGGAGGTGCGGCGGGCGATCACCGGCTGGAACGGGTACGGCGACGACATCGACTTCGGCTGGCGGACCGTCGGCGAGTACCTGGACCGGCTGGACCACGGGTTCGACGGCCGCGGCATCGCCGTGAACGCCGCCTACCTCATCCCACAGGGCACGGTCCGCGCCCTCGCCGTCGGCTGGGAGGACCGCGAGGCCACGCCCGAGGAGGTCGACCGGATGCGGCGGCTGGTCGCGGAGGGCATGGAGCAGGGGGCGGTCGGCCTGTCCTCCGGGCTCACCTACACCCCGGGCATGTACGCCGCGGACGCCGAACTGACCGAACTGTGCCGGGTGGTGGCCCGCTACGGCGGCTACTACTGCCCGCACCACCGCTCCTACGGCGCCGGCGCGCTGGACGCCTACGCCGAGATGGTCGACCTGACCCGCGAGGCCGGCTGCCCGCTGCACCTGGCCCACGCGACGATGAACTTCGGGGTGAACGAGGGCCGGGCGCCCGAACTCCTCGCACTGCTCGACCGGGCGCTGGACGCGGGCGCGGACATCACGCTGGACACCTACCCCTACACCCCCGGCTGCACCACCCTGGCCGCGCTGCTGCCCAGCTGGGCGAGCGAGGGCGGCCCGGAGGCGGTCCTGGCGCGGCTCACCGACCCGGTGACGGCCGAGCGCATCCGGCACGACCTGGAGGTGACCGGCTCGGACGGCTGCCACGGCGTGCCCGTGGAGTGGGAGACGATCGAGGTCTCCGGCGTCAGCGATCCGGCGCTCGGCGACCTCGTCGGCCGTACCGTCCGCGAGTCGGCGGGGCTGCGCGGCGAGAGCCCCTGGACGACGGCCCGCCGCCTGCTGGTCGACGACCGGCTCGGCACGACGATCCTGCAGCACGTCGGCCACGAGGAGAACGTCCGCACGATCATGCGGCACCGGACCCACACCGGCGGCTCCGACGGCATCCTGCGGGGCGCGAAGCCGCACCCGCGCGCCTACGGCACCTTCCCGCGCTACCTCGGCCGGTACGTGCGGGAGTCGGGTGTGCTGACGCTGGAGGAGTGCGTAGCCCATCTCACCGGCCGGCCCGCGGCCCGGCTGCGACTGCCGGACCGCGGACTGGTGCGCGAGGGCTACCGGGCCGACCTGGTGCTCTTCGACCCGGAGACGGTGTCGGCCGGCGCCACCTTCGCCGAGCCCCGCACCCTGCCGACCGGCATCCCGCACGTCCTGATCGACGGCCGGTTCGTCATCGAGGACGGGAAGCGGACGGACGTGCTGGCGGGCCGGGCGGTCCGCCGGACCCCGGCGTGACCGCCCGCCCCCGGACACCCGGCGGCCGGTACCTGGACCGGAGCGGAGCCAGGGCTGTCGCTCCGGTCCAGGTACCGGCTCCGGCTCCGGCTCCGGCTCCGGCTCCGGCTCCACGTTCCAGCCCCGGCTGCGCTCCGGGCCACTGCCGCGGGCCCGGCTGTGACTCCGGCTCCGGCTCCGGGCCCGGCTACGGCTACGGCTACGGCTACGGCTACGGCTACGGCTTGGGCAGCGTGCAGCCGGTGGCGCTGAGGTTGAGCTTGTTGCCGGTGGTGAAGCAGGCCGGGATGTTGTAGGTCTGCTCGGCGTAGTTGATTCCCTGACGGACGGTCACCGTCCCGTTGGCGTCCACCTCGCAGGGGTTGTTCTCGGTGCAGCGCTCGCCGTCCTCGTTGCCCGTGTTGTTCACGGCGACGACCTTGCCGGTCGCGGTGTCGATCACGGGCGAGCCCGAGGTGCCGCCGATGGTGTCGCAGGAGGAGGTGTAGCGGAGCGAGTCCTTCCAGGTCCAGTCGCCCTCCTTCAGCCGGTACACGAAGCCGTCGACGTTGCAGCTGTAGGTCCGCTTCCAGTAGCCGGAGACCACCTTGATGGCGGTGCCGACGGTCGGGTGCGTGTCCTGCACGGTGAGCGGGCTGATGCCGTACGAGCTCTTGATCGCCGCGTACGTCGTGGTGGTGCGGTAGATCGTCACGTCCGTGTCCGTCATGGTCGAGTACACGACCTGGTTGGCGCGGAGCGTGGCGACCTTGCTGCCGGCGGAGTTCAGCAGGCCGAAGGTACGGCTGGAGGACTGGCCGGTGATGACCTCGCCGGGCGCGGGGAAGCCGGTCTCCAGGCAGTGGCCGTTGGTCAGCACGAGCGCCGGGTCGCTGTCCACGGAGCCGGGGAAGCGGATGACCGAGCCGGAGCAGTTGCTGAGCGAGACGGTGCCGGCGAAGCTCACCGTGGCCTTGGTGGCCTTGGCCGCGTGCGGGGCGGCGGTGTGCGGCGCGGCGACCGCCGGGGTCGCACCCAGCCCGGCTATGGCCAGGGAGGACAACGCGGCAAGGAGAGGCTTGTTCATGTGGGGGTCCCCTCTTACGACTTGGGCGACCGGACATCTTCCGGCCGCCCTGACATCGTTTGTCATGCGCATTCTCATGGCCGGGAGGGGCGTGAACAAGAAGGCGGGTCGGGTCATAGGGGTTTCCCTGTGCGCGACGGCGGCCAATTCGCCTGCCGAGTAACCGACTTGACGACCTGTCTGGCTGGGGACCTCGGGGCGCGGCCCCCTCACTCCGGGCTTTCTCGGCCTCCTAGGCGTTCTGCCGGCCCGGGGACGCGGGCGGAGTCGGCGCATACGCCGTAGGGCGGGCGGCGGCGGCAGCGGAGTCGGCACAGATCCGTACAGCGGGGCGGGGCCGGGGGCAGAGTCGGCGCGGGCGCCGTACAGCGAGGCGGGGCGGCAGCGGAGTCGGCGCGGGAGCCGTACAGCGGGGCGGCGGTGGCGCAGGCGTCGTACAGCGGGGCGGGGCGGAGACGGCGCAAATGCCGTACAACGGGGCCGGGGCAGCGCAGACGCCGTACGACGAGGCGGAGCGGCGCAGGCGTCGTACAGCGGGGCGGGGCGGAGTCGGCGCCGTGCGGCCAGGCGCGGGGCGCCTACGGGAGGCGCACGTCCGGCGTACCCCTGCGCCTCGCCGGCCGGTCCGCCGTACGACCCGCCCCGCGCTCGCATCCGGTGGACATGACAGCCGTTTCCCGGGAGGCGAGTGCCTTCCCGGACGGCCCACGGAGATATCCGGGCAAACTTCCACGTCTCACGTGTCGGAAAACACGGCCCGGGAGGCAGGACCGGGCCGTAAGCTCACGAGCATGCAGGTGATCCAGTCGACCAAGCTCGCCAACGTCTGTTACGAGATCCGGGGGCCGGTCCTCGAGGAGGCCATGCGGCTGGAGGCGGCGGGTCACCGCATCCTCAAGCTGAACACCGGCAACCCGGCCGCCTTCGGCTTCGAGTGCCCCCCGGAGATCCTCGAGGACATCCTCCGCAACGTCTCGTCCGCGCACGGCTACGGCGACGCCAAGGGCCTGCTGGCCGCGCGCCGAGCGGTCGTCATGCACAACCAGACTCTCGGCATCGAGACGGACGTCGAGCACGTCTTCATCGGCAACGGCGTCTCCGAGCTGATCGTGATGGCCATGCAGGGCCTGCTGGACGACGGCGACGAGGTCCTCGTCCCCGCGCCGGACTACCCCCTGTGGACGGCGGCCGTCTCCCTCTCCGGCGGCACGGCGGTGCACTACCGCTGCGACGAGCAGGCGGACTGGATGCCCGACCTCGCCGACGTCGAGCGCAAGGTCACCGACCGCACCAAGGCCATCGTCATCATCAACCCGAACAACCCCACGGGTGCGGTCTACGACGAGGCGGTCCTGAAGGGCCTCACGGACATCGCACGCCGGCACAACCTGCTCGTCTGCTCCGACGAGATCTACGACAAGATCCTCTACGACGGCGCCACGCACACGCCGACCGCGAAGATCGCCCCAGACCTGCTCACCCTCACCTTCAACGGCATGTCGAAGGCCTACCGGGTGGCCGGCTACCGGGTCGGCTGGATGGCGATCTCCGGCCCGCGCGCCCACGCCGACTCCTACATCGAGGGCCTGACGATCCTGGCGAACATGCGGCTGTGCGCCAACATGCCCGGTCAGCACGGAGTGGTCGCCGCGCTCAGCGGACGCCAGACGATCAACGAGCTGGTACTGCCGGGCGGCCGCCTGAAGGAACAGGTGGACACCGCCTACGAGCTGCTGACCCAGATCCCGGGCGTGAGCTGCGTACGGCCCAGGGGCGCGCTGTACCTCTTCCCGCGCCTGGACCCGCAGGTGTTCAAGATCAAGGACGACCGGCAGATGGTCCTGGACCTGCTGCGCCAGGAGAAGATCATGGTCGTCCAGGGCACGGGCTTCAACTGGCCCGAGCCGGATCACTTCCGCGTGGTGACCCTGCCGACGGTCGGGGACCTCCGGGACGCGGTGACCCGGATCGGGACCTTCCTGGACGGATACGGCCAGTCGTAGCGGACGGAGAGCGTCGGCCGCGGCGGACGTAGGGCTTCAGTCGTGGCGGACGGAGAACGTCGGTCGTAGCGGACGTAGGGCGCCGGTCGTGGCGGACGGAGAACGTCCGTCGTAGCGGACGTAGGGCGCCGGTCGTGGCGGACGTAGGGCGCCGGTCGTGGCGGACCGAGACCGCCGGACCGCAGTCTGTGAGCCGACTCAACTTTAGACGAAATCCAAGCTAAGATGGTTTCCTGTCAGAGCACAGGAGGCCATCCCCCATGTACGAGCCGATCCGCACCAAGTCGGTCCACAGCACGATGGCCGGCACCCCGACCGACTTCCCCCACCGGACGCGCGAGGAGGAGCTGGACATCCAGCTCGCCGGCCATCTCGCCGCCCTGCTCGCGGTCACCGACGAGCTGCGCGCCCTGACGCCGTCCGCCGGTCTGGACACGGCCGCGGAACGCCTCGCCGACGAGGTCGGCCGACTGCGGGGCGGACGCGCGCCGTTGCGCGCCGCGCCGGCCTCGGCCACGGACCCCGTCGCCCTGCACCGGCGCGCGCACGCCCTCGCCGGCCGCGCACTGGTGGTCGCCGCCTCGCGCGCGGACACCTCGGCGGCGATCCTCTCGGCCGAGCGGATGGACGCGCACACGGCCGCCCTGGCCGACCCCAAGGAACTCAGCGCCGCCCACTGAGCCTCAGGGCCCCCGATCGGCCCCGGTCCGCGTGCACCCGCAGCGACGCGCGGACCGGGCGCCACACACCGCGCCGACTCGGCCGGGTTCCTCGTCCAGGTCCCGCGGTGAAGCTCGTACAGCTGGGCGGCCAGCGTGCGCCGGGACTCCTCGGGGGCCGGCCGGGCGGGGCGCAACTCGCGTGATCACTCCACTGTCAGCAAGAAGATCACCGTGGCCAGGCCGATGAGGAGCGCGCACAGGACGGCCGCGATGAACAGCGCGCCGGCGACGCGGGCGCTCAACGCCCCCCAGAACTCCGCCCGCCGGCCGTCGGGAGTGTCGGTGCGCCAGCCTGACGGGATGTCGACGTGTCCGTCGGCGATGACCGACGCGACCCTGCGTACGTCCCCGGGGTGGAAGTAGTGGAAGGTCGGCTCCGCCCCCCACGTGCCCCGGCTCGCCCCGCCGAAGCTGCGGACGCGGACATCCGTACGATGGGCCACACCCGGCAGCCGGTCCTTACGCACCGGCCACAGCTTCGCGACTTCGTCACTGCTGAGCCAGGGCTCCTCCTCATGCGCTGACTCCGGTGCTCCCGGATCCGGCGTGTTCGGCATGCCTCCCCCTCGATGCGGCAGACCTCCAGTACACATCCGCTGCGCCGCACGCCGACAGAGCGCCTACGGCACGGCGCGATACGGGACAGGACCAGTCCTTCCGGACCGTCAGGTGTACGCGCGACGCCGACGCCCCGCCAGAAGGACGCAGACCTGCTGCCGGTGGGTGAAGAGGTCGACCGCGCCGGAGCGGCCCGCGCTGCCCGACCTCCCCGGTCCGTCGGCCCAGCTGGACGCGGTCCGCGCGGACTTCGGGAGGCTCGGCGCGTATCCGGCGGTCGGCGCGAGGCGCAGGAGCGGCGGCGGGAGCCGCACACGCGGTGTCCGCGGGACCGGCGGCAGTGATGGCGAGGGGCCCCGCACGTCCCTGTGCGGGGCCCCTCGGGTTGTTCCACGGCCGGTCGTGACGATCGCTGGTCAGGGCACACCCCGGCCGGCCGTGGGGTCCAGAGCGGCTGCTCAGCCCAGGCGCTCCACCAGCGCGCGGTACTGGTCCCACAGCTCCTTGGGGGTGTGGTCGCCGAAGGTGTTCAGGTGCTCGGGGACGAGGGCCGCCTCCTCGCGCCAGATCTCCTTGTCGACCGTGAGCAGGAAGTCCAGGTCGGAGTCGGCCAGTTCGAGGCCGTCGGTGTCGAGCGCGTCCCGCGTCGGCAGCACGCCGATGGGGGTCTCGACGCCCTCGGCCGCACCGTTCAGCCGCTCCACGATCCACTTCAGCACGCGGCTGTTCTCACCGAAGCCCGGCCAGACGAACTTGCCCGCGTCGTCCTTGCGGAACCAGTTGACGTAGTAGATCTTCGGCAGCTTGGACTGGTCCTTGTCCTTGGCGACGTCGACCCAGTGGGCCATGTAGTCACCCATGTTGTAGCCGCAGAACGGCAGCATCGCGAACGGGTCGCGGCGCAGCTCGCCGACCTTGCCCTCGGCGGCGGCGGTCTTCTCGGAGGCCACGTTGGCGCCGAGGAAGACACCGTGGTTCCAGTCGAAGGACTCGGTCACCAGCGGCACCGCGGAGGCGCGGCGGCCGCCGAAGAGGATCGCCGAGATCGGCACGCCCCTGGGGTCCTCCCACTCCGGCGCGATGATCGGGCACTGCGAGGCGGGCACGGTGAAGCGGGCGTTGGGGTGGGCGGCCGGCGTGCCGGACTCCGGCGTCCAGTCGTTGCCCTTCCAGTCGGTCAGGTGGGCGGGCAGCTCCTCGGTCATGCCCTCCCACCAGACGTCGCCGTCGTCGGTGAGCGCCACGTTCGTGAAGACGGCGTTGCCCCACAGCGTCTTCATGGCGTTGGCGTTGGTGTGCTCACCGGTGCCGGGCGCGACGCCGAAGAAGCCGGCCTCGGGGTTGATCGCGTAGAGGCGGCCGTCCTCGCCGAAGCGCATCCAGGCGATGTCGTCGCCGATCGTCTCCACGGTCCAGCCGGAGATCGTGGGCTCCAGCATCGCGAGGTTGGTCTTGCCGCAGGCGCTCGGGAAGGCGGCGGCGACGTACTTCGGCTCACCGTGCGGCGGGGTGAGCTTGAGGATCAGCATGTGCTCGGCCAGCCAGCCCTCGTCGCGGGCCATGACGGAGGCGATGCGCAGGGCGTAGCACTTCTTGCCGAGCAGGGCGTTGCCGCCGTAGCCGGAGCCGTAGGACCAGATCTCGCGGTCCTCGGGGAAGTGCGAGATGTACTTGGTGGAGTTGCAGGGCCACGGCACGTCCTCCTGGCCCTCCTCCAGCGGGGCGCCGAGGGTGTGGACGGCCTTGACGAAGAAGCCCTCGTCGCCCAGCTCGTCCAGGACGGCCTGGCCCATGCGCGTCATCGTGCGCATGGAGACGGCGACGTACGCGGAGTCGGTGATCTCCACGCCGAGCGCGGACAGCGGGGAGCCGAGCGGGCCCATGCAGAAGGGCACGACGTACATCGTGCGGCCGCGCATGGAGCCGCGGAACAGGCCCTTGTCACCGGCGAAGATCTCCCGCATCTCGGCGGGGGCCTTCCAGTGGTTGGTGGGACCCGCGTTCTCCTCCTTCTCGGAGCAGATGAAGGTCCGGTCCTCGACGCGTGCGACGTCGGTCGGGTCGGAGGCGGCGTAGTACGAGTGCGGGCGCTTGACCGGATCGAGCTTCTTGAAGGTGCCCTTGGCTACCAGTTCCTCGCACAGCCGCTCGTACTCGGCCTCGGAGCCGTCGCACCAGACCACACTGTCCGGCTGGGTCAGTTCGACGATCTCGTCGACCCACGAGATCAGTTCCTGGTGGTTGGTGGGGACGCCGGTGGGAGCCGCGTTGTCGCGCGCCACGATTGCTCCTAAGAGAGGGGTTTTGTGGTTTTCGCCCCGTGGGGGCCGCGGCCCGGACGCTTCGTAGCCGCTCATCCGGTGCCGACCGCACTCATTTGATCATCCGAGTTTAGTGCCCATCTGTCCAGAGGGCATCACAGGTGAGCAGCGTGAGGAATCCCACGGTTTCCGTGGTTCTTTGCGTCCACGTTGGGTTCGGCTGGAGGACTTTTTGCCCGGCGGCACTCCGGGGCCGTTCATGACCCCTCGTTGACGAGTGACTTACGGCGGCGTAGGTACCATGCGGCCCATGACTGCGTCCGCCTCCGACGCGCCCACGGACCCGCCGGCCGACGGCCGCGGTCCCGTCGCGCTCTCCTTGCCGCATCCGGTCAAACCCAGGCTCCGGGGCTGGCTGCATCTCGGCATGTTCCCGGCCGTGCTCATCGCGGGACTTGTGCTGACCGCCCTCGCCCACTCGCCCAGAGGCCGCATCACCTGCGGTGTCTACGCCCTGACGGCGTGCCTGCTCTTCGGCACCAGCGCCCTGTACCACCGGGGCAACTGGAGCCCGCGTATGGACGGCGTCCTGCGCCGCCTCGACCACGCGAACATCTTCCTGATCATCGCGGGCACCTACACCCCGCTGACCGCGCTGCTGCTGCCCGGCGGCAAGGGCCGCTGGCTGCTGTGGGGGATCTGGGCCGCCGCCGCGGCCGGCATCGCCTTCCGCGTCTTCTGGGTCGGCGCCCCGCGCTGGCTCTACACCCCCTGCTACATCGCGATGGGCTGGGCGGCCGTCTTCTTCCTGCCCGACTTCATGCGCGCGGGCGGCATCGCCGTCCTGGTCCTGGTCGTCGTCGGCGGCCTGCTCTACAGCGCCGGAGGCGTGATCTACGGCATCAAGCGGCCGAACCCGTCACCGCGCTGGTTCGGCTTCCACGAGGTCTTCCACTCCTTCACCCTCGCCGCGTTCGTCGTCCACTACGTCGGCATCTCGCTGGTGGCGTACCAGCACGGGTGACCCGTCCCCGCCCCTTCGGCCACGGCTCCTCGGCCGTGGCCGTTTTCCATGCCCGGGGTCCTCTTCCGTAGTGACAGTCACATGATGTCGAGAGTTATTTTCATTTGACTGCCACTGTCACCGTTTCGAGGGCAGGGCAGGGCAGGGCCGGGTCGGGCCCGGGCCGGAGTCGGCTTCGCGCTCGTACCGGCGGTGTGCGGGGGCCGTGCCGAGGGGTCGCGGGGTGCGGGCTGGGGGCGCGGGGCGAAGGGTGCGGGCTGCGGGGCGAAGGGCGCGGGCTGCGGGGCGCGGGCAGAGGGGCGCGGGGCGAACGGCGCGGGCTGCGGGGCGAAGGGCGCTGGCCGTGGCGTGTGAGCTGCGGGGCGAAGGGCGCTGGCCGAGGGGCATGGGCTGCGGGGCATGGGCGGCGGGGCGAAGGGCGCGGCGCGCGGGCTGCGGGCTGCGGGCTGCGGGGCGCCCAGGAGATGGCCGCCTCCGGGGCCGATGGCGGACAATGACCCGCATGACGGCCGCACCATCCCCCCACTCCCCCGCCGACCGCGCCCGCCCCGGGCTGCGGGAGCGCAAGAAGATCAAGACCCGCGAGGCGATCCGCAGCGCGACGTACGCACTGATCGAGGAGCAGGGGTACGACACGACGACGATCGAGCAGATCGCCGACCGGGCCGAGGTGTCGCCGTCCACCGTCTTCCGGTACTTCCCGACCAAGGAGGACATCGTCCTCACCGACGAGTACGGCCCCCTGATGCTGGGGGAGCTGCGCGCGCGGCCGGCGGGCGAGCCGTGGACGGACTCGTTGCGGCACGCGATGGGCAAGGCCCTGGAACCGAGCGAGGAGGAGCCCGAGGTGCTCCGGCTGCGGGCGCGCCTCGGGGTGCAGGTGCCCGCCGTCCGCTCCCGGATGTTCGAGAGCATGTCGGAGACCGGGCGTCTGCTCCGCCGGGCCATCGCGGACCGCACGGGCCGCGATCCGGAGAGCCTCGAGGTGCGGGTCCACGCGATGGGCCTCATCGGCTCCATCCTGGAGGTCTCCATGTACTGGGCGGAGAACGGTTTCGAGGACGATCTGCGGGAGCTGACGGGCCGGGCCCTGGACGTCGTGGAGCACGGCCTGCCCACCGAAAACCCCTGAGGTCCACCGCGGTGCCCGTGTCATCCTGACGGGGTGAACGGACCCGAGATCCACGTGGAAGTCGCCCCGGCCCTGCACCTGTTCGTGCCGCCCGCCCGGCGCTCGGCCGCCACCGCGCTCACCACGGACGGCGTCTCGACACTCGGCCACGTCGTCGAGTCCCTCGGCGTCCCGCTCACCGAGGTCGGCGCACTGGTCGTGGACGGTCACGAGGTGCCGCCCTCGCACGTGCCGCGGGCCGGCGAGCGCATTCGCGTCCGCCCGGTCCAGCGCCCCCAGCGGGTCCCCGGCGCCCCGCTCCGCTTCCTCCTCGACGTCCACCTCGGCACCCTCGCGCGCCGGCTGCGCCTCCTCGGCGTCGACAGCGCCTACGAGTCGACCGACATCGGCGACCCGGCGCTCGCCACCCGCTCGGCCGCCGAGAAGCGGGTGATGCTCAGCCGCGACCGGGGCCTGCTGCGCCGCCGCGAGCTGTGGGCCGGCGCCTTCGTCTACAGCACCCGCCCCGAGGACCAGCTGCACGACGTCCTCGAACGCTTCGCCCCCGAGCTGGACCCGTGGACCCGCTGCACCGCCTGCAACGGCCTGCTCGCGGCGGCGACCAAGGAAGAGGTCGCCGACCAGCTCAAGGGCGGCACCCAACGCGGCTACGACGTCTTCGCCCGGTGCACGTCCTGCGGGCGCGCCTACTGGAAGGGCGCCCACCACGAGCAGCTGGAGGCGGTCGTGGAGCGGGCGCTGAGCATGCGCGCCCAGCGCGACTGAGCCGGGATCCGATCGGGACTCGCCGGGACTGGTCGGGTCTCGCCGGGACTGGTCGGGATTCGCCGGGACTGGTCGGGACTGGTCGGGATCGAGTGCGGCAGCCGATCGGCGGGGCCGGTCCCTGCGCGGCCCGTGGATCGGCGTTCAAGGCCAAACCGGCCGGTCAGCGCGACCGGTCCCTCCGCTGCCCGTCGAGCGGTGTTCGAGGCCGTACCGGCCGGTCAGCGCGACCGATCCCGCCGCGGCCCGTGGAACGGCGTTCAAGGCCAAACCGGCCGGTCGGCGCGGGCCGGTCCCGCCGCGGCCCGTGGAACGGCGTTCAAGGCCAAACCGGCCGGTCAGCGCGACCGATCCCGCCGCGGCCCGTGGGTCAGTCGCTCAGGGCCGTGCGCAGGCGTTCCGGGTCGGTCGTCGGGGCGTCGCACGTGAAGTTGCGGCAGACGTACGCCGTCGGTTCGCCGGCCACGAGCGGCCGGCCGGCCAGGAGCGGGAACTCCTCGGCGCCCGGGACGCCGCAGGCGACGACGGCGCCGGGGGCGGTCGCCAGCAGGGCCGTGCGGTGCAGCGCGGCCGACGCCTCGGCGGCCGGGTCCGGGGCGACGATCGCCACCTCCCGCGGCCCGTCGAGCAGCGCCTCCGCGACGGCCAGCCCCCAGCCGACGAACCGGGGCACACGCGGCCCGAGGGTCTGGACGACGCCCAACGCCCGCTCGGCGGCGCTCCGGTGCTGCTCGGAGCCGGTGTGTGCCGCGTAGCTCAGCAGGGCGCCGGCCGCGGCGCTCCAGCCGGAGGGGGTGGCGTTGTCGGTGGGGTCCTGGGGCCGGCGGATGAGCTGTTCGGCGTCGGAGGCGGTGTCGTACAGGGCGCCGGTCTCCGGGTCGGTGAAACGGGCCAGCACATGGTCGAGGAGGAGCCCGGCGAAGTCGAGCCAGACGCCCTCCCCGGTCACGGACGCGAGAGCGAGGAAGCCCTCGGCGACGTCGGCGTAGTCCTCCAGGACGCCCGCGTTGGGCCCGACCCTGCCGTCCTTGCTGGTCCGGGCGAGGCGCACGTGTTCGTCCAGATGCACACGGACGAGGAGGTCGGCGGCGCCGAGCGCGGCCTCGGTCAGGTCGGGCCGGTCGAAGTAGGCGCCGGTCTCGGCGAGTGCGGCGATCGCGAGGCCGTTCCAGGCGGCGACGACCTTGTCGTCCCGTCCGGGCGCGGGACGCTCGGACCGCTCGCGCAACAGCCGGCTCCTCACGGACGTGATTCGGTCCGCGTCGAACTCCTCGCCGGTCTCGGGGAGTTGCAGGACCGACCGCCCGTGCTCGAAGGTGCCCTCGTCGGTCACGCCGAAGTACCGCGCCGCGAGCCGGCCGTCGTCCTCACCGAGGACGGCGTCGAGCTGCTCGGACGTCCAGACGTAGTACGCGCCCTCGACGTGCCTGCCCGTGCCGTCGTCGCTGTCGGCGTCCAGCGCGGAGGCGAACCCTCCCTCCTCCGTGCGCAGTTCGCGCACCAGGAAGTCGGCGGTCTCCAGGGCGACCCGGCGGGCGAGGCCGGAGCCGGTGGCCCGCCACAGGTGCGCGTAGACGCGGCAGAGCAGGGCGTTGTCGTAGAGCATCTTCTCGAAGTGCGGCACGACCCAGTCGCGGTCGACGGAGTAGCGGGCGAAGCCGCCGCCGAGCTGGTCGTACAGGCCGCCCCGGGCCATGCGTTCGCAGGTGTCCTGGGCCATCTGCAGGGCGCCCTCGGCGCCGGTGCGGGCGTGGTGGCGCAGCAGGAACTCAAGGACCATGGACGGCGGGAACTTGGGCGCGCCGCCGAACCCGCCGCGCTGCGGATCGTACTCGCGGGTGAGCCCGAGCAGGGCCTGGGCGAGTTCCTGCTCGCCGGGCGGCCGGGTGCCCTGGTGGCTGATCTCCCGCTGGGAGAGGTCGCGCACGATCTTCCCGGCGACCTCGCCGACCTCGTCGCGGCGGGTGCTCCACGCCTGCTGGACGCCCTCCAGCACCTGCCGGAAGGAGGGCATGCCGTGCCGCGGGGCGGGCGGGAAGTAGGTACCGAAGTAGAAGGGCTCGGCGTCCGGGGTGAGGAACACGGTCATCGGCCAGCCGCCCTGCCCGGTGGCCGCCTGCACGGCCTCCATGTACACGGCGTCGACGTCGGGGCGTTCCTCGCGGTCGACCTTGATGTTGACGAAGTGCTCGTTGAGGTAGTCGGCGGTGGCCTGGTCCTCGAACGATTCGTGAGCCATCACGTGGCACCAGTGGCACGCGGAGTACCCGACACTGAGCAGCACGGGCACGCCACGCCTGCGGGCCTCCTCGAAGGCGTCCGCTCCCCAGGGCCACCAGTCGACGGGGTTGTCGGCGTGTTGGAGGAGGTACGGCGAGGTCTCACCAGCCAGGCGGTTCATGCGCCCCAGGCTCTCACAGCGCTCTGCCCCGACGCGGAGTCCGCGCACACGGCGCTCACCCGGCCGAGTCGGACCTCCTCCGGCCGCCCGGGGCGCGACTTCCCCGGCCACCCGGAACGAGGCCCCCCGGCCACCCGGGACGCGACTTCCCCGGCCGGCCTGGACGCGACTTCCTCAGCCGCTCGGAACGTGACTCCCCGTCACCCGGGACGAGGCCTCCCGCACACCTTCCGATCACCACCCCTCGCGCTCGCGCCGTCCGCAAAGGACACTCGTGGGCAAGGGAGTTGCCGCCGGAGGGGGACGGGACATGCGGGACAACCATCGGGCGGAGGCCGAGCGGCTGCTGGCGCGGGCCGTGGAGGAGGAGGTACGGCGCTCGGGCGGCCGGATCGACGGTCCGCTGCTGCTGTCGCGGGCGCGCGGCGCGCTGGACGTGATCGCGGGCCCGGCCGGCGAGGAGTACGAGGCCTACACGCGCGCCCTGGACGAGGCCGAGGCCGGCCGGCTGACCTTCGGCCGGCGCTTCGCCCGCGAGGGTGCCGGAACCGCGCTGATGGCGGCGGCCGTTGCCGCCCTCGCCGCCGCGGTGGCGGACCTGTCCCTCGGCACCGGGACCGGCACGGCCGTCGGCGCCGGTGCCGTCGCGGGCGCGGCGGGCGCCGCCGCCACGGTGGCGAAGGTGGCCGGATCGCATCTGCCGGCCGCGCATCACCGGGCGGGCCGGGCCGCCCAGCCCGGCGGTGCGGAGCAGCTGCGACTGCAGTGGCTGACCGCGCTGGAGGTGCGGGGCATCCGCCCGTTCCTCGACCAGCAGCGGGTGCTCACCGCCTCCACCGGCCCGACGAAGTCGGGCGGCCCCGCCCTGCGCGGCGCGGACAAGAGCGCGGCGGCCCGCAGGCGCACGGTGCTGCAGCAGTCGTTCGGCCACCTCCCGGAGACGGACGGCCCGTTCGCCGGGCGGCGGCAGGAGGTGGGGCGGATCCGGCAGTGGGCACAGGCGGCCCGGGCGGCCACCGAGACCCGGCCGACGGTGGTCGTCCTGCACGGCGAGCCCGGCTCGGGCCGGACGACGCTCGCGGTACGCGCGGCGCACGAGCTGCGGGACCACTTCCGGGGTGCGGTGGTGGTCGACCTGCGCGGCGGCAGCCGCGAGGAGGCCCCGCTGTCCACCCGGGACGCGCTGCTGCACCTGCTCAACCGGCTGGGCGCGCCCCGCGAGCAGCTGCTGTTCCGGGAGCGGTCCTCCCCCGACCAGCAGGTCAAGCGGCTCGGCGAGCTGTACCACCAGCAGCTGGCGGGACTGCCCGTCACCATCGTGCTGGACGACGCGTCCGATCCCGAGCAGGTGCGGGCGCTGGTGCCGGAGCGCTCCGACAGCCTCCTCCTGGTCACCGCCCGCACGGCCCTGGAACTGCCGGCGGACCTCCCGGCATGGGTGCACCACCTGCCGGTGGGACCGCTGGACGCGGCGGGCGCCGAGGAGCTGCTCGGCGCGGCCGCCGAGGACGCCTCGGGCCCGTACGACGCCGAGTCCGCCGACCGGGTCCACACGCTGTGCGGGGGCCTGCCGCTGGCACTGCGGATCGCGGGCTCCGCGCTCGGCCCGCGCTCGCCCCGCCAGCTGGCCACGGACCTGGCCGCGTACGGTCCGGTGGAGCCGGTGGAGCGTGTGCTGTGGCTGCGCTACACCGATCAGCCGGAGCCCGCCCGCCGGCTGCTGCGCAGGCTCTCCCTCGCGGGCCGCGCCTCGCTCGGCGGTGCGGCCGCCGCCGCGCTGCTCGCCACGGACGAGGCCGAGGCCGGCCGGCAGCTGGCGGCGCTCGCGCGGGCCGGACTGATCGACCATGTGCGCGGCAGCCGGTACCGGCTGCACGACCTGGTGCGCGCCTTCGCCCAGGCCCGGCTGGCGGACGAGGAGGACCCCGCCGAGCGGGCGGCGGCGCAGGAACGGCTGATCGCGAACTACGCGGAACTGGCCGACTCGGTGCTCCGCCTGGTCGACGGCAACGTGTCGACCCGCTCGGACCGGTTCGGATCGCACGGCTTCACCTCCCTCGACGAGGCGCTGCGCTGGCTGGACGACGAGTCCAGCTTCATCACCGCGGCCCTGCGCCACGCGGAGGGAGTGAACCAGGCGCCCGTACTGAACCTGCTCGGCGCGCTGTGCGACTACTGCCTGCTGCGCGGCGACCTGTACCGCCTCGGCGAGATCAGCGAGCTGGCCCAGTCGGTGGACCAGGGGCTGCTGGTGCGCTCGGTGCAGTGGCGCACCGGTATCGCGGCCCGGCAGCTGGGCGAGCTGGACAAGGCCCGCACCACGCTGGCCTCGGTCGTGGACCTGTACCGGGAGGCCCAGCACGACGCGGGTGCGGCCCGCGCCCTGTGCTCGCTCGGGATCACGCTGCACCACCAGGGCAACCTCACCGAGGCGGCGGCCAAGCTCCAGGAGGCGCTGGATCTCCAGGCGGCCCCGGAACTGGCGACGGACCGGGCCTGGACGATGCACGCGCTGGCCGCGGTCCAGCGGGACCGGGCCCGGCCCGCGCAGGCTCTGGACCTGCTCACCCGGTCCCTGGTCCTGCACCGCGAGGGCGGCTCACTGCACGGCGAGGCGTGGGCCCACTTCCAGCTCGGCCAGGTGGCCCTGCGGCTGGGCGACGTCCCGCGCGCCGAGACGGAGCTGCGGGCGGCCCTGGAGCGGTACGGCCGTACGCACGACGCCCGTGGCGAGGCCTGGGCGCTGACCCAGCTGGCCCGGGGCCGCCTGGCGGACGGCGACACCTCGGCCGCCGTCGAGGGGCTGCGGCAGGCGGCCGACCGGCACCGGGAGAACGAGGACGCGCGCGGCGAGGCGTGGACGCTGTACTACCTCGGGCAGGCGCTGGAGGAGGCCGGGGACCTGGACCGGGCGGTGCGCGACCTGGAGCGGTCCCGCACGATGTTCTCCCGTATGCGGGACGTCTACGGCCTGGCCTGCGCCCGGCACCACTCGGCGCGGGTGACCCGGGACCAGCGGGCCGCGCAGACCGGTTCGCTGCGCAACTCCGGCTTCGCCCGCCAGCTGCTCGTGGACGCCCGCGCCGACTTCCAGCGCATCGGCGTCGCCGACGGCGAGGCCTGGACCTGCCTGGAGCTGGCGGTGGTCGACGCGGGCAACGCCCGCACCCAGCAGGCGCTGGCCCTGTGCGACGAGGCGCTGGCCCTGTTCACGTCCTACGGCGACCGGCGCGGTGAGGACTGGGCGCGTTTCCTGCGCTGCACGCTGCTGCCGTACGCGGCGCCGGGCGGCGTGGAGGTGGGCACGGCGGTGGCCCAGGAGGAACTGGCCGAGCTGGTCCGCGCCACGCATCCGCTGCGCGACGAGAAACTGGCCGACTGCACGGCGGCATACGCCCTGGTGCTGGAACGCGGCGTCCAGCTGGAAGCAGGCTGGCAGGCCTGGCACCTCGGCCTGACCCCCACCCGGCAGGCCCGAGAGGTCCTGGGGGTGACGGTCGCGATGACGCCCTGAGGGGGCGGCGGTGCAGGGCGGGGCGGGGCGGAAGGCCAGGTGCCGGAGGGAGGGGGGCGGGGCCGAGCCCGAGGACAGGGCCCTGGGTCAGGCGCCGGGCTGGGTCAGGCGCCGGGGCGGACCGGCCGTCCACGTCGCCTGAGTCCCGCAGGCCGCCTCGGCCCCGCTCGGCCTCAGGCCCGCAGGCCGCCTCGGCCCCGCCCGGCCTCAGTCCCGCAGGCCGCCTAAGGGCCGCCCGGCCTCAGCCCTGCGCGCCGCCTCAGCCCTGCCCTGGCTTCGTCCCGCCGACGGTCTCCGCCTTGCCGCTGCCGGCGGCCTTCTCGTCGCCGGAGGCGTCCGTCTCCTTGAAGTCGACCTTCTGCATGTGCTTGCTCATCGACTTCATCAGGCCCCACACCGCCAGGGCCATCACCGCGAACACGATGAAGCCGAGGACACCGGGGGTGACCTTGTTCTTGTCGTACTGGTCGGCCAGGGAGACAAGATGCGTCGTTGCCAGGCTTGCGCTCATGTCAGGCATTGTCCCGGATGCCCGCGAAGAGGTCGTCCTCGGGGAGGGAGGTATCGACGAGGGACTTCGCCAGTTCGTACTCCTCCGTCGGCCAGACCTCCTTCTGCAGCTCCATCGGGACCTTGAACCAGCCGCCGTCGGGGTCGATCTGCGTGGCGTGGGCGATCAGCGCCTTGTCGCGGATCTCGTAGAAGTCCGCGCACGGAACGTGCGTGGTCAGGGTCCGCTCCTTGCGCTCGAACTCGCTCCACCGCTTGAGCCAGTCCCCGTACGGCGACTCCAGGCCCCGGTCGAGCATCGCCTGGTGCAGCGCCTCGGTGCGGGGGCGGTTGAAGGCCTGGTTGTAGTAGAGCTTCTGCGGCTGGTAGGCGGCCCCGAACTCGCTTTCGGGGTACTTCTCGGTGTCCGCCGCGCCCTCGAACGCCACCATGGAGATCTTGTGGGTCATGATGTGGTCGGGGTGCGGGTAGCCGCCGTTCTCGTCGTAGGTGGTGATCACCTGGGGACGGAAGGAGCGGATCTGCTTCACCAGCTCACCGGCCGCCTTGTCGACGTCCTCGAGGGCGAAGCAGCCCTCGGGCAGCGGAGGCAGCGGGTCACCCTCGGGCAGGCCCGAGTCGACGAAGCCGAGCCACTCCTGCCTGACGCCGAGGATCTCCCGGGCCTCGTCCATCTCCTTCTTGCGCACCTCGTGGATGTGCTCCTCGATGTACGCGTCGCCCTGCAGCTTGGGGTTGAGGATGGATCCGCGCTCTCCGCCGGTGCAGGTCACCACCAGCACGTCCACCCCCTCGGACACGTACTTCGCCATGGTGGCCGCGCCCTTGCTCGACTCGTCGTCGGGGTGCGCGTGAACGGCCATCAGTCGCAGCTGATCAGTCAAGACTCAATCCTCGGTAAGTCGGCGCCCCGGTGTCTTCGGGTGCGATCGGCGGCTTCTATAGTGACCGAATCGGGGCGTGAATAATTCCGGGGTCCCGCCTCAGGGGCCCATTCGGGACATACGTCCCCTTTGCCGAGAGGACGATCATGAGTACGGCGAGCACGCGGCTTCCCGAGGGCCGCTACGGCCGCTCCTCGGACGAGCGCGCCGACCGCAAGCTCAAGATCGCCGGCGCGGTGCTCGGCGCGGTCCTGCTCGCCCTGGTGGGCTACTTCGCCTACCACTACGTCGTGCAGACCGAGATCAGCGCCCAGGTGATCACCTTCGAGTCCTCGGACGACGCGGTCAAGGTGCATCTGGAGGTCCACAAGGACGCCGGCACCGAGGGCTACTGCACCCTGCGTTCCCAGTCCGCGGACGGCGCCGAGGTCGGCCGGGCGGACTTCCGCTTCAGCGGGCCGGCCACCCGCATCGACAAGGTCGTCACGCTCCGTACGACGGCCAAGGGGACGACGGCCCAGCTGCTCGGCTGTCACGCGGGCTGAGTCCCACCGGACACTCCCCGGTTTCACCCGAAGCGCGTAGGTGCTGACCTGCGTTGTTGTGATTCTGACGGCTTATGTCCTCCCCCTTACGCCGTTGAATTGTTAGGCTCGTGGTTTCGCCCATCCAAGAGGGAACATTCTTCTGGGTAGGGCGATGCTTTGTATTCCCAGTACCGACGAGGAGCACCCTGTGACCCAGACCAGCGAGAACGTCACCTGGCTGACCCAGGAGGCGTACAACAAGCTCAAGAACGAGCTTGAGTACCTTACTGGTCCTGCGCGCACGGAGATCGCCGCCAAGATCGCGGCCGCGCGCGAGGAGGGCGACCTGCGCGAGAACGGCGGGTACCACGCTGCCAAGGAGGAGCAGGGCAAGCAGGAGCTCCGTGTGCGCCAGCTGACCCAGCTCCTCGAGAACGCCAAGGTCGGTGAGGCCCTGGCGTCCGCGGACGGTGCGGTCGCGCCCGGCATGGTCGTCACGATCGCCTTCGACGGTGACGAGGACGACACCATGACGTTCCTGCTCGCCTCCCGCGAGTACGCGAGCGCCGACATCGAGACGTACTCCCCGCAGTCCCCGCTCGGCTCGGGCGTGATCGGCCACAAGGTCGGCGAGGACGCGGAATACGAGTTGCCGAACGGCAAGAAAGCCGTGGTGAAGATCCTGAAGGCTGAGCCGTACTCCGACTGAGCTGAAGGCGAGCCGTACTCCGGCCGTCCCGGTCCCCTGTGACATCGAGCCCCCGGCGTCCCCGTGACGCCGGGGGCTCCGTCACGCAGGGGGCTCCGTCACGGGCGGGGCTCCGTCACGGGCGCGGGCCAGGTCACGCCGTCACGCGGTGGCCGAGCGGTACTTGCGGACCGCGAGGGTGCGGAATATCGCGGTGATCAGGATGGAGTAGATCAGCGAGGCCCAGACCGGGTGCTGCATCGGCCAGGCTCCGGAGGTGGACTGGCCCGGGTTGGCGAACAGCACGCGGCAGGCCTGCGCGGTGGCGCTGAAGGGGTTCCACTCGGCGACGTGGCGCAGCCACGGGGTCATGTGGCTGGGGTCCACGAAGGCGTTGGAGATGAACGTGACCGGGAACAGCCAGATCAGTCCGCTGGAGGTGGCCGCCTCGGGAGTGCGGACGGACATGCCGATCAGGGCGCCGATCCAGGTGAACGCGTAGCCGAGCAGGAGCAGCAGACCGAAGGCGGCGAGCACCTTGCCGGCGTTCGTCCCACCGTTCGAGCCGACGCGCCAGCCGACCAGCACGGCGACCACGGCGAGCACGACCAGGGTCACTGCCGTCTGCACGAGGTCGGCGAGCGTGCGCCCGGTCAGCACTGCGCCGCGCGCCATGGGCAGGGAGCGGAAACGATCGATGAGGCCCTTGTGCATGTCGTCGGCGATGCCGGCACCGGAGCTCGCGGTCGCGAACGTGACGGTCTGCGCGAAGATCCCCGCCATCAGGAAGTTCTTGTAGTCGGCGGCGCTCGTGCTGCCCCCGATCCGCATGGAGCCGCCGAAGACGTAGGTGAACAGCACCACGAACATGATCGGCTGGACCAGGCCGTAGATGATCATCTCCGGGATTCTGGACATGCGGATCAGATTGCGCTTCGCGACCACCATGGAGTCGCGGACCGACCGGCTGACGGCGTTGCCCTGCGGTGCCACGCGCACGGCGTCGGTGACGGTACTCACTTCACGGCCTCCTTGCGGCTGTCCTTACGGCCCCGCCGGCCGTCCTTCCCGTCCCTGTCGGCGTCCGCGCCCGAGCCGCCGGCCTCGGCCTCGGCCACGTGGCCCGTCAGGGACAGGAAGACGTCGTCGAGGGTGGGGCGGCGCAGGCCGATGTCGTCGATCTCGATCCCACGGGCGTCCAGCTCCCGGATGACCTCGGCGAGCAGCTTGGCGCCGCCGGTGACGGGGACCGTGAGCTTGCGGGTGTGCTCCTCGACCGCGGTGTCGCCCTTGCCGAAGCCGCGCAGCACCTCCGCGGCGCTCGTGATGTGCTCCCGGGCGTGCACCACGACCTCCACGCGCTCGCCGCCGGTGCGGGCCTTGAGCTGGTCGGAAGTGCCCTTGGCGATGACCCGGCCCTGGTCGACCACCGCTATGTCGTGCGCGAGACGGTCGGCCTCCTCCAGATACTGCGTGGTCAGCAGCAGGGTCGTACCACCGGAGACGAGCTGTTCGATGACCTCCCACAGCTGCTGGCGGTTGCGCGGGTCGAGTCCCGTCGTCGGCTCGTCCATGAACATCACCGGCGGTGAGACCACCAGGGCCGCGGCCAGGTCGAGGCGCCGGCGCATGCCGCCGGAGTAGGTCTTCGCCGGGCGGTCGGCGGCGTCCGCGAGGTGGAACTGCTCCAGCAGCTCCCCGGCGCGTGTCCGGGCCGCCTTGGCCCTCATCTGGTAGAGCTGCCCGACCATCTGCAGGTTCTCCCGCCCGGTCAGGTATTCGTCGACCGCGGCGAACTGGCCGGACAGGCCTATCGAGCGGCGTACGGCGTCGGGGTGCTTCAGCACGTCCACGCCGGCGACAACGGCCCTGCCGCTGTCGGGGCGCAGCAGTGTCGTCAGGCAGCGGACGGCGGTCGTCTTGCCGGCGCCGTTCGGCCCGAGCAGGCCGAGGACCGTGCCCTCGGGCACGTCCAGGTCGACGCCGTCCAGTGCCCTTACGTCGCCGAAGTTCTTCACCAAGCCTTCGGCATAGATAGCGCCTGGCATGTATGTCTCCACGTCATCGGGGATTCTGCGGAAAGGCTAGATTTGCGCGCCCGAATCCGCCTGCGCTTTTCGCGAGGACAGACGCTCGACGGCCACGCGATCGACCCTAACGCGATGTATCGCGTCCCTCAAGAGAGTCCGGCCCGAATGGGCACGAACGAGTGATCCCGCGACGCCCCGACAGGACGTCGCACGAGCCGGTGACGGCGAGTCGAGCGGGACCGTGTTCGGCAGCTGCCCGCGCACGGAGCGGGCCCCGGGCCGATCACGGCGCCACCGCGCAACCGCGTCGGTCGGCGGCCCGCGACCGCCCGGCCTCGTCAGTCGATGACCGTGTAACCCGCGTCCCGCAGGGCGTGCTCGACCTCGACGCAGTGCTCCGGGCCCTTGGTCTCGAGGTGCAGCTCCACCTCCGCCTCCGTGAAGCCGAGCCGGGGGTCGGTGCGGACGTGGCTCACGTCGAGCACGTTGGCGTCGACCGCCGACATCACCCCGAGAAGCGTGGCGAGAGCGCCCGGCCGGTCCGTCAGGCGCAGCCGGACCGCGAGATAGCGGCCCTGCGCGGCCATGCCGTGGCGCAGCACGCGCTGCATCAGCACCGGGTCGACGTTGCCGCCGGACAACACCGCGACGACCGGGCCCTCGAAGGCGTCCGGTGCCGACAGCAGTGCCGCGACCGGACTCGCCCCGGCCGGTTCCACGACCAGCTTGGCCCGCTCCAGGCACAGCAGCAGCGCCGCCGACAGCCGGTCCTCGCTGACCGTGCTCACCTCGTCGACCAGTTCACCGATGATCCCGAACGGGACCACGCCCGGCCGCCCCACCTTGATGCCGTCGGCCATCGTCACCGGGTTCTTCAGGGACACCGGGCGGCCGGCCGAGAGCGAGGGCGGGTAGCAGGCGGCCCCCTCGGCCTGGACGCCGACGATCCTGACGTCCGGCCGGAGCGTCTTCACCGCCACCGCGACGCCGGCCGCGAGCCCGCCACCGCCCATGCCGACGACGATCGTGCGCACCTCCGGGCACTGCTCCAGGATCTCCAGGCCGACCGTGCCCTGCCCGGAGATGATGTCCGGGTGGTCGAAGGGGTGGATGAACACCGCGCCCGTCTCGGCCGCGTAGTCCTCGGCGGCCGCCAGCGTCTCGTCGACCACCTGCCCGTGCAGCCGCACCTCGGCGCCGTACTCCCGGGTGGCGCTGATCTTCGGCAGCGGGGCGCCCTTCGGCATGAACACCGTGGCGTGCACGCCCAGCAGGGAGGAGGCCAGTGCGACGCCCTGCGCGTGGTTCCCGGCGCTCGCCGCCACCACGCCGGCGGCCCGCTCCTCCGGCAGCAGCCCGGCGATCCGGATGTAGGCGCCGCGCAGCTTGAACGAGCCGGTCCGCTGGAGGTTCTCGCACTTCAGGTGCACCGGTGCGCCGACCAGCTGGGACAGGTGCCTGCTGCCCTCCATCGCGGTCACGCGTGCGACGCCCGAGAGCATCTTCTGCGCTCCGCGCACATCGTCGAGGGTGACGGAACGCAAAGGAGCAGCCGTGCCGTAGCTCATGACTCCAGCATCGCAGTTCGCAGTCGTGCACGACGGGTGTGACCAAGCTCCGAGACCGGTTTGCGCAGCGCAGGTACGCCCCGGCGCCGGGCCGCGTACCCTGTCCCCCAACCCAGCAGCCCTCCATGAAGCGAGCCTCCGGCCATGCCCACAACACCTGAAATGTCGATGGACATGACGACCGTCGGTGACACCGGTCTCCTCGACACCCTCCAGCACGAGGTCGCGGTGTTCGCCCGCCGTGCCGAGCAGACCCGCCTCGGCGGCGTCGGGCAGGTACGCAACTCCATGGACCGCGCCGCCTATCTGCTGCTCAACCGCCTCGACAACGAAGGCCCGATGGGCGTCAAGGCGCTGGCCGCGAGCATGGGCATCGACTCCTCCACGGTCACCCGGCAGGTGGCGCCCCTGGTCGACACCGGGCTCGTCAAGCGCACCTCGCACCCGGAGGACGGCCGCGCGGTGGTGCTCCAGCTGTCCCCGCGCGGGGCCGCCCGGCTGGAGGAGGTCCGCTCGTCCCGGCGGCAGCTCATGGCCGAGCTGACCCAGGACTGGGCGCCGGAGGAGCGTGAGGAGTTCTGCGCGCTCCTGACCCGCTTCAACAGCGCGCTCTCCGCCCGCATGACGGTGCAGGGAGTGGCGCCGGGCGAGCAGCCGCCGGCCTCCTGAGGCCCGCCCGCCGACCCGGCCGGTACCGGTGGGTTCCGGACCCTTGACCCCGGGCCGCCGCTGGCCTCATATGAGACCGGGCCCTGCGTCGTACGCGGTGTCGCCCGTCCCGTACCGGACAGGGCCCCTTTGAGGGGGAGGCGCGGTGCGTGATCGGCAGGTGGCCCGCGATGCCCGCCGGGCCCGCGAGTTCGAGGCGTTCGTCGCGGGCGCGGCCGGGCGCCTGCTGCACACCGCCACCCTGCTCACCGCGGAGGCGCCGGACGGCAACCCGCGCGCGCGGCGCCTGCTCACCCGGGCCCTGGCCCACACCTACGCCCGCTGGGACCGGCTGCTCGCGGAGGATCCGTACGACGGCGCACGCCAGTACCTCGCCACGCGCTTCGCCCGTGCGACGTGGCACCGGTACGGCGTCCTCGGCCGCGCCCGGCGCCCGGATCCGCGCAGTCCGCTCGCCGCACTCACGCCGCAGGAGCGGCTGATCCTGGTGCTCCGGCTCTACGAAGGTGTCGCCGAGGAGCAGACGGCGGCCCTGCTGGGCCTGCCCCGCGAACGCGTCCGCACCATCTGCGACCGCGCGGCGGCCACCCTGCTGCACCCGGTACGACCGCCCGCCACGCGGGCGATGAACACGAAGGTGGCACCGTCGTGAGGCGGCGCGCCACGCTCATGGCACCGCGCGCCTTCGGCCTCGGCTCCGATTCTGACTCGGACCTGGGCTCCGACTCCGACTTCGGCTCCGTCTCCGGATCCAGCTCCGGCCGACGGCGGCCGGAGCGGCGGGGACGGCGAGCGGGGGCCCCGCGGTGAACCGGGCCGAGCGGGAGGCGGCCGTGCGGCGGATCATGGAACGGACTGCGCCGCCGGTGCCACTGGACGTGTACACGGAGGCGGTGCGCCGCGGCGAACGCCTGCTGCGACGCCGGCGGCTGGCCCGCCGCGTGCTGTGGCTGCTGGCGTGCGCCGCGGCCGTGGCGTTCACCGTGTGGGCCGCGCGCACGCACCCGTGGGCGGAGCCGCCCTCTGACACGACTCCGCCGGTCACCGGTTGGTGATCGGCGGAGTGCACCGTCCTTCGGCGATCACCCGTCGGCGATCCCTCACCGCCGGTCGGCGGAGTCGACCGGCGAGGCCGTGATCACGGCCGGCGATCGACGGAGCCGATCATCGGCGAGGTGATCGGCCGGCCGTCAGCCGAGGGCCTGCTGCAGGTCCGCCAGCAGGTCGTCGACGTTCTCGATGCCCACGGACAGGCGCACCAGGTCGGCGGGGACCTCGAGGGCGGAACCGGCCGTGGAGGCGTGCGTCATCCGGCCGGGGTGCTCGATCAGGGACTCCACGCCGCCGAGCGACTCGCCGAGGGTGAAGATCTTGGCGCGGTTGCACACCTCGACGGCGGCCTCCTCGCCGCCCTCGACCCGGAAGGACACCATGCCGCCGAACGCCTTCATCTGCTTGGCGGCGACCTCGTGACCGGGGTGCTCGGGCAGGCCCGGGTAGAGGACGCTCGTCACGCGCGCGTGCCGGGTGAGCATGTCGGCGATCTTCGTGGCGTTCTCGCTGTGCCGGTCCATGCGCACCGCGAGGGTCTTGGCGCCGCGCAGCACCAGCCAGGAGTCGAACGGGCCGGCGACCCCGCCCATCGCGTTCTGGTGGTAGGTCAGCTCCTCGCCCAGCTCCTGGTCGGAGACGATCAGCGCGCCGCCGACCACGTCCGAGTGACCGCCCATGTACTTGGTCAGGGAGTGCACGACCACGTCCGCCCCGAGCGCCAGCGGCTGCTGGAGGTAGGGCGTGGCGAAGGTGTTGTCGACGACGAGCTTCGCGCCCGCGTCATGGGCGACCTGAGCGACGGCGGCGATGTCGGTGATGCCGAGCAGCGGGTTGGAGGGGGTCTCCACCCAGACGATCTTGGTCTTCGGAGTGATCGCGGCCCGGACCGCGGCCGGGTCGCTGCTGTCGGCGACGGACCACTCCACGCCCCACCGGGTGGCGACCTTGGCGAAGAGGCGGAAGGTGCCGCCGTAGGCGTCGTTCGGGATGACCACGTGGTCGCCGGGCCTGAGCAGCGTGCGCAGCAGGGTGTCCTCGGCCGCCAGGCCGGACGCGAAGGCGAGGCCGCGGCGGCCACCCTCCAGCGCGGCGAGGTTCTCCTCCAGGGCGGTCCGGGTCGGGTTGGCGCTGCGGCTGTACTCGTAACCGCCGCGCAGCCCGCCGACGCCGTCCTGCTTGTAGGTCGAGACCTGGTAGATCGGCGGGACGACCGCGCCGGTGAGGGGATCCGCGGTGTTGCCCGCGTGGATCGCGAGGGTCTCGAAGTGCTGACTGATGTGCCTGTCGCTCATGTGTACCGAGCGTAGTGCGCCTGGCCGGATGCTGACGCCCGCCCGACGCGTGAAGCACCGACGGAAGGGTTTTCCCCCGGCGCACGGGGCGGCACCGGCGGCGGGGGGCAGCCCCGTCTGTCATGGCCCGGCCCGGAGTTTTCCACAGGCTGGTGGCGGGGTTGGCCAATTGTCGGCGGCGTCTGGTTCGCTTGGGGCATGGCGATTCTCTGGCTGCTGATGGCACTGCTCCTGATGAGCTTCGCCCTGCTCACGGTCGTGCGACGTAGGCGCGGGGCGATCGAGCAGGTGCACCCGGGTCACCCGGACGCCGCCGACCCGGCGGACTACGGCTTCGTGCTCCAGGAAGAGCTGGACATACGCATGCCCGGTCCGGACCAGGATCTGCTGGACGTCCTGGAGCTGGTGCAGCGCACCCAGGACCACCGGGCCGCCGCCCAGCTGCTGGCCGGCACCGAGACCGGGGGAGAGACCCGCTGGCAGCGGGTGCAGGCCTTCGCGGGCGCCGCCGCGCTGGAGCTGCAGCAGCGGCCCGGCGGGGTGCACGAGACGCCGGGCGGCCAGTGGCTCCGGGTCTGGCGGGCCGAGCAGCCCAAGGACGCGGGCGGTGCCGCCGTGCACGCGGAGTTCCTGGTGCAGCAGGCCTGGCGTACGTCGACACCGGGCACCGACGACTTCCGGATCATCATGGAGGAGGCCCGGGACGCCTGCGGACAGGCGGCCCTGCTGGCCCCCGGCGACCCGGTGCCGTACATCATCGAGCTGTCCATCGCCCGCGGACTGGGTTACTCACAGACCGAGTTCGAGCAGCTGTGGCTGAAGATCCTCGACCGCGCCCCGCACCACATGGGCGCGCACCTGGCCGCGCTGCACTACTGGTGCGAGAAGTGGCACGGCTCGCGCGCGCAGGCGTACTCCTTCGCCGAGGCGGCGGCCGCCCGCGCCCCACAGGGCTCGCTGCTCGCCGCGCTGCCGCTGTTCGCGGTCTTCGAGCACCTCCCGGAGGTGAACCTGGTCGCCGGCTTCTACCGGAGCGAGGTCGTCACCAAGGCGATGCACGGCGCGCTGCACGCGGTGCACGCGGCCCGGCCGGACGACCCGATGCTGGCGCACGTCCGCCACCTGCTGATCTTCTTCCTGGTGCGCGCCGAGCGCTGGGCGGAGGCCATGCAGCAGCTGATACACGTCGACGGTCACGTGGGTGCGCTGCCCTGGACGCTGTCCGCCGACCCGGCCGCCGAGTTCGCCGTCTACCGCGCACTGGCCGTGGCCGGCTACGAGGCCAACGGCGGCAACCCGGCGACCCTCCCCGGCTGACCCTCCCGCGCCGCGACGCGTACAGCCACTCCTGAGCCGCCCGGCACTCCGACGTGTACGGCTACTCGGGACCGGCCCGGCGCCCCGAGCCGTGCGGCCACACGCGTGCCGCCCGGCACTCCGACGCACACCGCCGGTCCGGGCGACGACGGCGCGGGCCTGGCCGAGGTCAACCGCCGCTCCCGCAGCCCCGGATCGTCGTGCGGAACCGGGAACCATGTGTCACGGCCGCCGCACGGACGTCACCGCGGCCGCACGGACGTCACCGCGGATGCATGGACGTCACCGCGGCCGCACGGACGCGAGTCTCCCCCAGATCACCATGCGGTACCGCGAGGTGAATTCGGGGGTGCAGGTGGTCAGGGTGATGTAGTAGCCCGGCTGGTCGTATCCGTAGCCGGGGCGGACGAGGGAGCGCGGTACGGGCCGGAGGACACCCGAGTCCGTCGCCGATGTCCGGGGCAGCACCTTGTCGACGTCGTACGTGTAGGTCGCCGACCGCGTCTCCACCCGGATGTCGTCCCCCGGCCGCAGCCCGGGCAGGTACCGGAAGGGCTCGCCGTGCGTGTTCCGGTGCCCCGCGAGAGCGAAGTTCCCGGCCTCGCCGGGCTGTTGAGTGCCGCGGTAATGCCCCACATACCCCTTGTCGAGGACGTCCGCCTTGCTCACGCCTTCGGCGACGGGGACACGGAGGTGCAGCCGGGGGATCGTGAGCACGGCGTACGCCTGGGAACTGCGAGGCGGCGCCACCGGGGGGTACGTCCGCCGCGGGCCCCCCGCGGCGGGGGTGTCCGTGGGAGCGGGGCCCGGATGCGCGCCGGCCCCACCAGCCCCGCCACCGGCCCCGCCACCGGCGTCCGCACCCGCGTCGGCGCCGCCGGCGTCCGCACCCGCGTCGGCGCCGCCGGCGTCCGTACCCGCGTCGGCGCCCCCGGCGGCCCGGCTGTCGGCACGGCCGTCGCCGTGGCCGCTCCCCCACTCCCGCTGCAGCGCCTGCACCGTCCGCTCGGCCCCGCGCCGCGCCTCCCGGTTGGTCCACCACAGGTGGTGCACGACCAGCAGCATGAGCAGCACCCCGATGGTGACGAGCACCTCGCCCCCGCTCCACAGCACCCGCCGTCGCCGTGCACGTCTGCGTCGATCGCGGTGCCCCACGACCCGCACGCCCGACGAAGCCCGCATCCGCACCCCACCTCCACCGGAAGCCGCAGGCACGATAGGCGCACCCGCCTCAACTGGCCAGAGCCGCGAGGGTCCGGGGCCACCGCGCCGGCGCCCGGCCGCCCCGGGCGATGCCGGGTCAGCCGAGCGGCAGGGCGTCCTGGTAACCGTTCGACGGCCGGGCGACCTTGGCGACCGTGCGGGCGTCGAGCGCGACCGGCGCGGACCTGGTGCCGAGTCGTCCACCCGGGTGCCAGGTGCCGGTGACCGACACCCAGGTGTTCGCGGGCAGGACGGGCCCGCCGTGGATGCGCACCTTCACGGACTGGGCGTCCGCCGCGCAGCAGTTGAGGATGATCCGCGTCAGGTCCCAGTCCCCGGCCCGGCCGCCGGGCGTGACGAACCCGACCATCCGGATGCTGCGTCCCCTGACGGCCTGCGTGCGATCCTCCTGGACCCGGCTGGTGAAGTCGGACAGCGTCATCGGTACGGGCGAGGTGTGCGGCAGCGGGTCGAAGTCCGAGGTGTGCGTGACGGGTCTGGGCGGCTGCCGGGAGGCGGTGTAGGCACCGAGGGCGGGCGGGGCGTAGCAGAGCAGGCTGAGCGCGGGCAGGAGAAGCAGCCAGGCGACGCGAGGCACGGAGGAGTGGTCGTGCCCGTGGTGATCCTGGGGATGCTCCTGGGAGCCGTCCTCGTGGCGGTGAGCGGGGTCGTTCTGGGTGCCGCCCGCCTGGCCGTACCCGGAGCGGCCGTCGGAGCCGTACGCGAAGGGGGCCCGGGGCTCGTGCACGGAGCGGTCCTGGGGGCCGTCCTCGCGACCGTGACCGGGCCCGCCCTCGCGGCCGTCCCCGCGATGATCCCCGCTCCCGCCGGCGCCCCCGCTCCCGCCGGCGCTCCCGCTCCGGATCCCGCGGCCGTGGCCGCGATCGAGGACGGCGCTCGCGAGCCCGAGCAGGAGCAGTACGGCCCCGGAGACGATCAGCAGCGGACGCATCCCCTCCTTCACGTACCGCAGGCACAGGTCGGTGAGGAGGGAGACGTGCAGCAGTCCGAGCCCGCAGAGGACGAGCAGTGCCGCCTGGGCGATCCGTTTCACAGCAGCACCCCGCCCACCAGCGAAGCGCACACCACGGCCACGACGAGGGTGGCGGCGGAGAACCGTACGGCGAAGGCCCGCCCGAAGGTCCCCGCCTGCAGGGCGATGAGCTTCAGGTCCACCATCGGCCCCACCACCATGAACACCAGCCGGGCGACCACCGGGAACCCGGTCAGCGAGGCGGCGAGAAACGCGTCGGCCTCGGAGCACACCGCGAGCAGCACGGCGAGCGCGGCCAGGAAGAGCACGGACAGCCAGGGCGCGTCGGAGAAGGTGTCGAGCACCGAGCGCGGCACCGCCACGTTGAAGGTGGCCGCCGCCATGGCCCCCAGTACGAGGAAGCCACCGGCGTGCAGGAAGTCGTGCTGGAACCCGATCCGGAACTCGTCCCACCGGTTGCGCCCCGCCTGGTGCCCGGTGTGTCGCAGGGCGGGCCGCAGCCATTCCGGGCGACCGAACCGCAGCCACAGCCAGCCCATGACCACGGCGGTGGCGAGGGAGGCGAGCAGCCGGGCCGGCACCATGGCGGGGTTCCCGGGGAAGGCGATGGCGGTGGCGGTCAGGACGACCGGATTGATGGCGGGCGCGGAGAGCAGGAACGCGAAGGCCGCCGCGGGGGCGACGCCGCGCCCGATGAGGCTGCCGGCGACGGGCACGGAGGCACACTCGCAGCCGGGCAGCACGGCCCCGGCGAGCCCGGCGACGGGCACGGCGAGCGCGGGCCGCCGCGGCAGCACCCGGCTGAAGACCCGTTCCGGTACGAAGGCGTTGATCGCCCCCGACAGGGCCGTGCCGAGGAGCAGGAACGGCAGCGCCTGCACGGTCACGGCCAGACAGACGGTCCGCCACGCCTGTGCCGCGGGAGCGTCCCCCCACCGCCCGAGCAGCACGACGACCGTGCCGGGCACGACGGCGGCCCCGATGAGCAGCAACGGCCAGTGCCGGGGCGGCTCCGGCCGCGAGGCGTACGGGGCGTGTGCCGTGTCCGGCACGGGGGCGCCGCCCGCCCTGCCATCGGTAGCCCTGCCGTCGGCCGCCCTGCCATCGCCCGCGCGGCCCTCGGGGACCAGCTGACCCGTCTTCCGCATGCCGGCTCCGTGTGTCGACGTCCGCGGAGAAGATACCGGTACGGCGTGACGCGACCTCGCCCGGGGACGGCCGCGGGGCCGCCTCTCCCTCACGTTTGTCGGCGGCCGGCAGTACGGTGTCCCCCATGCGCCCCGACACGCCTGCCGAGAACGTCGACCACACCGCCGAGGCCGCACGCCTGGAGCGGACCGCCGGACTGTATCCCGAGGACGCCGAGGCCCTGCTGCTGCGAGCGGCGGCCCATCTCGAACTGTCCGGTGACCGCCCCGCGGCCACCACGCTCTACGACCGCCTGCTGTCGTCGGCCGAGGAGCTGGACGAGCCCGCCCTGATCCGCGCCCTGAAGGCGTCGAACCTGTGGGAGTACGGCCATGAGGCCGAGGCACGGGCGATCATCGACGGCGTCCGCGCGGCCGCGCCCCGCGACCCCGCGCCCTGGGTGATCGTGGCCGAGGCCCTCGAGTCCCACGACGAACTGGAGGCGGCGGCGGAGACGTTCACCCAGGGAGCGCGTCTGCTGCTGACGGACGAGACCGAGCCCCCTTCCGCGACGCACCCCCTCCTCTACGGTCGCCACCGCGTCCGCCGGATGCAGGGCCTGCCGCACGACGACTGGGACACCCTGGCGGACACCCTCCACGTGTCCGCGTCCGCGTCCTCGGTCTCCCTGGACGAACTCCACGACCCCAAACGCGTGTGGTCCCTCGGCTCGGAGAACCCGGCGGAACTCGAGGCGGAGATCACCCGCCTCCGAGCGGAGCTGGGCGCCTACCGCGAGGCCCTCTCCCGCCCCTTCCCGGTGGCGATCCTCCACTGGCCGGCGCCCGAGCTGGCGGAACTGCTGGCGGCGTACCCCGCGCTGTCGACCGAGTACCCCTCCCACGAGGAGCACCTGTCGACCATAGAGTCCTCGTTGCGCGAACTGTCCTCCTCGGGCACCCCCAACCTCGGCATCGTCACCGGCACGGTCCCCTCCTACGAGGCCTTCGCCGCATCGGAGGGCTCCTCCCCGGACGACCCCACCCTGCTCCCCCAGTACGCGACGACCCTGGCAGCCCGAGGCCGCGCGGTGGCCTGGCCGCCGCAGCGGGGGGTGGCTTGCTGGTGCGGGACCGGGCGGGGGTACGGGGAGTGCCACGGCACGTTGGGGGTCTGAAAGCGGGCGGCGCCCCGGCCCGGTAAGGGAAGGGCTCTGAGTCCCCACCGCCGGAGATCGGTGCGGTTGCCTTCCGATCCATGGTGCAATCGACAGAGCAGCCGGGGTCCGACGACTCGATCGGTGCGCACGAGCCCGTGACGAGGCCAGGTCTCCTCACGCATGTCGTCCGGGGCTGGCCTCGCCGGGCCCCCGGGCGATCGACTCGTGCGGTGGGACACGGAGGGCATCGGAATCCAGCCAGATCGTGAGTGAGGCACAGGCGTCTTGATCACAGTGAGGCCGTCGTCGCCCGCCGTATCGGCGCGCATGAGCAGGCAAGCCAGCAAGAACACGGCCGCCGAGCTGACGGTCCGGCGCCTGCTGCACGCGGCCGGACTGCGCTACCGCGTGGAGTACCCGGTGCCGGGCATGCCCCGGCGCCGAATGGACGTGGCCTTCACCTCCGTCAAGGTGGCCGTCCTGATCGACGGATGCTTCTGGCACGGCTGCCCCGAGCACGCAACGCAGCCGAAGTCGAACGCGCAGTGGTGGCGTCAGAAGCTCGACCGCAACATGGCACGTGATGTGGAGACCACCGAGCACTTGGTGGCTGCCGGATGGATGGTCCTGCGATTCTGGGAGCACGAGCCGCCGGAGGAGGTGGCCCTGCGCATCGCTGCGGCGGTGGAGCTCCGGAGGGCTCAACGGGGACGGGGGAACCATCGGTGAGCGGGCTGACCTTCGTGGACGTGTGCTCGGGGGCGGGTGGACTGGCCCTCGGTCTGGAGCGGGCCGGCTTCGAGCCGAGACTGTTGCTCGACGAGGACGCCGATTCATGCCGCACGCTGAAGGCCAACCGGCCGCAGTGGACCGTGCTGCAGGCGGACCTGCTGGATTTCGACCCTGGCGAGCATCCGAAGAGTTATGACGTGGATCTGCTGTCCGCAGGTCTGCCGAGGGTGAAGTCCAATGCGACAGCCGCTCGTGCGGAGACGGGCGACGAGGAACGCCTTCTGCGGGCTGCCGTCTACCTCGCCCACGCGGTCGGACCTCGCGCGCTGCTCATCGAGAACGTGCCCGCACTCGCGGACTCGGACAGGTTCCGCGACTTCCGCGACTTCGCGCACGCAGAACTGCAGCACCTCGGGTACGAGTTCAGCTGGTTCATCCTGAATGCCGCCGACTTCGGGGTACCGCAGGAGCGCAAGCAGGGCGTGCTGGTGGCGATCAAGAAGCAGTGGTTCCCCTCCTTCCGGTCGCCCGCCCCCACCGTGACGAAGCACGTTTCGGTCGGTGAAGCGCTGGTCGACTCGATGCGGTCACGCGGCTGGAAGGACGCCGACCGTTGGGCGGCCCAGGCCGTCACCGTGGCTCCTACACTCGTCGGCGGCTCGAAGAATCGCGGTGGGGCGGACCTGGGTCCTTCCGGGACTAAGCGGAAGTGGGCGAAGGTGGGGGTGAACGCCCACTCACTGAGCAATGAGATCCCCGGACCGGAGTTCGTGTGGGCACCGGATCGTGGCAGAGAAGGCATGGTGCAGCTCACGGTCGACCAGACGGCCGTGCTCCAGAGCTTCCCCGAGGACTGGGAGATCACCGGGAGAAAGACAGCCCGATACCGGCAGATCGGTCACGCCTCTCCACCCCCGGTGGGTGAGGCGCTCGGCCGAGCCATTGTCCGGGCGCTTCATTCCTGACCGGAAGGACCAGGTCGCGGCGGAAGCAGCCGGCCCTGGGACGACTGCAGAAGACGGGGGCCGTACACGTCCGCCACGCCGGCTACACTTCCACCTCATGACCCGAGCACCTCACCCGGACGAACCCGTCATCGTGGATCTCTTCGCGGGACCGGGCGGCTTGGACCTCGCGGCCGAAGTGCTCGACGTGCCCACGATCGGCGTGGAATGGGAGGAATCCACCCGAGCGACCAGGGAAGCCGCAGGCCTGCTCACCACCGAGATCCCGGACGTGGCAAAGGTCAACCCCCTCGACCCGGAAGTCGCTTCGGCCCGCGTCCTCACCGGAGGGCCGCCCTGCCAGACCTACTCGGTGGCGGGCAACCGCGAGGGACACAAGGCTCTCGAAGTGGTGAAGCGACTGGCCCGGCGCGTGGGGGAGAGCCAGACCGTCGGCCAGCTGGAGACGGCCTGGGCGACGGTCGAGAACACGGCCAGGGCGGAGTCATGGACCGACGAACGGACCGGCCTCGTGCTCCAACCTCTGCGGTGGATTGTCGAGAAGAAGTTGAAGGCGGAACCTTACGAGGTGGTGGTGCTGGAGCAGGTACCCACCGTGCTGCCCGTATGGAAGACGTATCGTGACATTCTTCGTGACCTCGGATACGACGCGGATTGCCACATCCTGCACACCGAGGAGTACGGGGTGCCACAGACTCGTCGTCGCGCGGTGCTGATCGCCCGCCGTCGAGGAACCGACGGGCAGAGCCTCGCGTTCCCGACACCGACGCATCAGCGCTACCGCAAGGGAGTGGAACGCCTCCCCGCAGCGCGAGAGAGCACAGCACCGACCAGCGGGCAGCAGGACCTGCTGTTCGGTGCCCCGGCTTCCGCCCCAGACCGGCCGAAACCCTGGGTCTCCATGGGGGACACGCTCGAGGAATCACGTCGCACCGAGTTCGTCGTCCGCTCCAACTACGGATCCGGCGGCGACCCGAAGAAGCGAGGCCTGCGCACCCACAACGATCCGGCTGCCACCGTCACCGGCAAGGTACGGCGCAACAGGGTGTACGACCTCAAGGGCTACCACAAGAACGGCGAGCCCGAGCTGGGCCCGGAGCAAGAGCGTCTCACCCTCCGCGAGGCCGGCCTGCTACAGACCTTTCCCGCCGGTTACCTCTGGCAGGGCACCGATGTCGCGCAGCAGATCGGCAACGCGATTCCCCCACTCCTGGCCGTGCACGTGCTGTGCGCAGCACTGGGGCTGGACGAGGGCCGCAAGGATCGCGCCATCGAGGCACTGAAGTCCTGGCGCCCTCCACGCCGTTAGCGGGAACCGTCACGTCCGGTCGGGTCAATCCTCCTCCGTCACCTGCTCGCCCTCTTCCCTTCCCCGCACGGGCGCGTCCGCGAACAGCTCGGCGAAATGCTCCGTCAGCCGCTCGACCGCAGCCTCGGGGGCCCGGTCCTCGGCAGGACCGACGGGAAGGGGGCGGTGATGTACGGAGATGCCCTCGTCCCCCTCGTCGATCCATCGCCGCACGACTTGCGCATCCCGTTGTCCGTCCGGGGCGACCACGTCGTACATCAACGTCGCGGCCGCCGCGTTGACGACCTTGGCCAGGGCGTTGGCCTCGCGTCCTGTCCGCACGACCCGCCGTTCCAGCAGCCTGACCAAGGCTTGCGCCGTCGGCCGATGGTCGATGACGTCCAGTCTGAGCGTCGTGTTCAGCATGTCCTGGTTGCCGCAAGCGATGACGACCGGCCCGTAGTCGGGTCCGTCACGGAACAGTTCGGCCGCCCACCAGAGTCGGGCGAACGCCTGCTTGTAGTGCGGACCTTTGAAGTAGCGGGCGTTGACGGTTCTCTGGGATTCGGAGAGATGCCGCCAGACGACGAAATCCGGAGCGACGCCGAGTGCAAGGTAGTTCCACAGGCCGGGATCCGCTGCCTCAGCGCGCGTCAGACGCAGGATCGCGTGCAGGCGAGGGGCGAGCCAGGCGTCGGCCTGCGTCGGCCTGTCGTCCCGGTAGATGTACATCGCGTCGTCGATCAGATCCCGGATCGCGCGAAGTCGCCACCGCGGACTTTCGGGCAGCGGCTCGACTGTCTGATTGAGGGCGATCCCGGGGACATTGTCCTTGCCGGACAGCAGACCGTCCGTGATGAACCGAGCCGCCTCCTCGTCGGCGAGCCGAGCCAGGTACTCGGGCAGGTGATCGGGCCTCTCCGTCATACCTCGTCCTCACGCTTGAGTCTGTCCAGGCCGCGTACGGTCTCCGCGAGTGCCCTGGGCACCTCGGCCCGGCGCATCGCCGCGTACTGGATGCGCGGCTGGAGTTCGGTCCACCCCGTCGCCCCCACACGTCGGCGGTGCACCTCGCGCAAGGCATCCTCGAGAGTCCGCTCGGGCACGACGTCCGGAAGCATCTCCCTGAGCACCTCACCCTGCCAGCCGTACGGGAACAGCGGGGTGCCGTCGTCCTCGATCTCCAGGTCACCGATGGCCGAGTGGAATACAGCGATCCACACGTCTGCGGCCATCTGAGCCACCATCAGTTCGTTGACGAGTCCTTCCGGCCCCCGCCCCTCGGCGCCGAGGACATCCGTCATGCCTTCGAAGTCGGTGTTGATGTGGACGGTGGGCAGGACACCTGCCGCGTTCACTATCCACGGGGCGTCGGTGAAGCCCTGCAGCCATCGCGGCCCCTTGGCGAACCCGACCTCCCTGATGTCGAAACTCTGCTCCCGTGTCGGCGTGTCGCTGCCCGCGTCGATGATCCAGTCGTCGGCCGCTTCCCCGATGATCCGTCCCGGGACCCCGTCGACGGTCGCGACCACCTGGACGGTCAGGCCGGCACGGTCGAGGAGATCGGAACGCAAGACCTGCAGCTCACCCCGCCATTCCCTGCCCCCTTCCGACTCGGGGACCAGCTTCGACATGACACGGGTGTTGGTCGTCCGTTCCGTGAGCACCGCCACCACAGCTACGTCCGACCACGGACCGCCCGGTTCCGTGGCCTTCGAGGGGATCGTCGCCGAAACGGTCAGCGTGACGGTCTCCCAGTCCTCGGTCTCCGCCAGGCCCAGGGCGACGACACGCTCGACCACGGAGCGCGCACGCGAGTCGAGCTGCTCACGGGGCTGCTCCGGTGCCTTGACACGCACCGCGTCCACCCGGAGTGAGACAGCTCCGCGCAGGCGCAGGTAGGGGAACACCTTCATGACAGCGACTCCCCTTCACCGGTTCGCAGCTCGACGACGAGGCCGCTCAGACTCGTCCGTACGGCGTGTGTGGCGGGGTCGGTCACACCGCGGAACTTCGCGGACCGGGCTCCGTCACTGAAGCGCAGGACACCGTCCGTCACCTCGCAGTTGTCCACCGCCACGAGTTCACCCCAGGCGATGGTGGGACGAGGGCCGGAACGCACATCGAACTTTGCCACCGGGACGAGTCGCCAATCGTGCCCCCCGGTAGGGATGCTGATCTCGCCCACCACATGCCAGGCTCCGTTGTCGAGTACCTGCGCGTCGAGTTCCTCCAATACGGGCAGGGTCGCGGCAGACAGCCGACGTTTCTTCTTCCCCGCACCGACGGTCAGCTTCGGGGCGAGGCGCCCCCCACCCGTCCTGGTCCCCTTCTTGGGCCGGGCCACCAGCGTCTTGATCGCCGCGTTCGTCTCCCTGGTGAGGGAGCTGATCCGTCGAAACGCCGACGGCGAGTAGATGAGCGTCAGTTCCTCGGTCTGACCCCATTTGTTGTGCTCGGGCGGCTCTGCGGCGCGCAGGAACTCCTCGGCCTCGACCGCGAACGAAGCCTGCCCTCCCGCGGCTTCACCGGCCAGCAGCACGGCCTGGAACGGATTGACGGCCAAGGGCAACCCGGGCACTGCCGTGTCTCGCACCGTCATTCGGTTGCCACGCATCGCCACGACACGGTTCGGCTTGCCGTCCGCGTCCTCGGCGTCCGTCACAAGGAGCACGGCACGGTGTTCTCCGAGGGAGGCTCGACCACCGCCCCGGACGGGCAGGTTGAGGGGAACGGTGGTCGCGGCGACCTGGCCGGACTCGGTGAGTCGGTCCACGGTCGTGCCGTCGAGGAAAGCCTTGAGTGCGCGGGTGCGGGAGGGCTGGGTGAGCGTGGGGTCCACTCGCTGCTCCGCGATGACCTCGGCGCCGTTGCGCAAGGTGCGTACGGAGGCCTCCAGGAGTGGCAGCCGGTCACCACCCCCCGTCATGGCCGCCCAGAAGTTCTTGCCCAGAGCCCGCACGAGTCTGCGATGCATCCGTTGGATGGTGTCGTCGTCCTCGCCCTCGTCGCCCTCGGGCACGGAGTTGTCGTCGGCGAGGCTGGCCACGTCGTGGGCTCCCACGATGAGGAACGACGTTCCCGGTTCGCTGCTCTCACGCGACAGGTGCAGGGATTCGACGGTCTCCTCGTCCGCCCACCAGGAGCGTGCCACGGCAGCACCGGGCGAGTCGGGGTCGGGACGACCCAGCCACGCAGGACCGGCCCACGGCCGGCCGTGCACCTGACGCCACGGCAGGTCGAGGCGACCGATGAGGCGACGCTCGGTACGCCCCTCATGCGGTTCGGACAACGTGGAGTTCATGAGGACGAGGCCGAGGCGGCTGGTGGCCCACAGAGTGGCCTTGCCCAGGCCGTACGAACCACCTGCCGAATTACCGGACTTGTGGCTGTCGAGCTGACGCCTCACCACGGCGGCGAAGCGGCCGTCGTCGTAGTCGTCGCCCGTCAGACCCGCCGCGTTGTAGTCGTCCACTCGCAACAGCACGACACGATCGCGCTCGTACATGTCGCGCAGTCCGGCGTCGATGACCCGGCCGACCTTCTGGTCCTGCGCGGCAGCCGCCTCGTAGTGCGGGAAGAGGTCGTCCCAGTGGATGGCTTCGCGAAATCGGGCCAGCGTCTCTCCGGTGAGCTCGTGCAAGGTGTAACGCACCCGCACGGGGCGCCCGTCGGCCGTGAGTCGTTCGTCCAGGCTGTTCTGGCACGTCTCACGAGCCAATACCGACACGTCGGCATCGAAGGCGAACGCCGCGGCGTTTCCCAACTCCCGTCCTCCGTCGGCGTGACCGGGGCGGTGGTACCAGCCGACGGGCAAGCCGGCCTGGGTGTCGGTGGTGCGCGTGTGCACCGTGGCCAGGTCGGTGTTCAACGCACGAGCGATACGCTCGATCGTCTCAGGACGCGGGGTCGCCCGTCCGGTGATCCAGGCCGAGACAGCCGCCCGCGTCACCTCGACGACCTGGGCCAGCTCCGTCTGCGTCATGTCGGCGAGCTTCAACTGCCGCGCCAGCCATGGACCGAAGTCCTCGCCTGCTTCCACGGTCACCTGCTCTCGGGTCCTTGCTCCGCTTGCGTCGTACGACGAGGTCACCATACCCAACACGTTTGACACCGCGCCCACTGTCAAACGTTCTTTGACAGCGATCGCGACCATCCGGATGTGATTCTCACCGAACCGGCCTCCCATTGCCCCCAATTGTCCGTTTCTTCTCTACGCAAAGCCTTCGTAAGACTCTTGCGGATCTTCACCGCGAGCCGATAGCGTCTCGCCTCAGCGGCCCCCCACCCGCCTCGGAAGAAACAATTCTCCGACGCCCTGGTAGAAGTGTGCCGTCCTCCGCCTCGCCGCATTCCCGATGGCATACATGCAACGGCCTGCTGTAAATATTTTGCACGCCTGCTCCGGTCTCCTTCGGACTCAGAAGCATGGTCAATGATTTCCTCTCGTGAAGACGCACCTCCCGCCTTATCGACATCCCCGGCGCGAAGCCGAGGCTCCCTTCCCGTAGCGGCTTCCGTACGCCTTCGGAACCGTTGTGACCACGACCGCTTCCGATTCATCACCTGCACCGTGTTGCGGTCTCGTCTCCCCTTCCCATCAGGTCCCTCGCCTCGGATCGGAGTCCCGTGTCTCCCGAACTGAACCCCGTGCTGAAGACGGTCATCGATCAGTCCTCCCGCGTTCTGAGGACGTATGCCGTGGATCCAGGCCTCGTTCCGGAGCATGCGAACGGAGAAAGACGGATCACCCAGGGCGGATATGGCGACCGGCAGCTTTTCGAACTCGTCCAGAACGCCGCCGACGAAATCGCCGCCGAGCCCGGCGGAACCGTGCATGTCGTACTCACGGACACCTATCTTTACTGCGCGAACGAGGGAACGCCGGTCCGCCCCGAAGGGGCCGAGACGATCCTGCGGATGAGCATGTCGCGGAAGCGCGGCGGCCAGATCGGACGCTTCGGTGTCGGTGTGAAGTCCGTGCTCGTCGTGACCGATGCGCCGCAATTCTTCAGCCGCACCGGCTGCTTCGGATTCGATCGTGATTGGGCGTACGAACGGATCCGTTCCATTCCCGAGGTCAGGGCACGGCTCGGTGACGAGTTCGAGGCTCCGGTACTGCGCATGGCCCGCGAGCTGGACGAGTCCGTCGAGCGGGCCGCCGATCCGGTCCTGGACGAACTCCTGGGCTGGGCCACCACCGTCGTCCGTCTCCCGCTGCTCGACGGTGCCGCCGATCGACTCGGTCATGACATGCACGGCGGCAGGCATTCGACCGACGGCCGGGAAGAATTTCCTGTCGGCTTCCAACTCTTCTCACCGCACGTGGCCACGGTGGTCATGGAGGACCGTCGTCCGCGCCCTGTCGTACGGCGCACTCTCACGGTCGAACGCGACCAGGAACTGCACACCGTGCGGGAGGAGCGGCCCGGGCGGCATCCCTCGATCAACCATTGGCGCGTGTTCACTCTGACCCACACGCCGACCGACACGGCCCGCGCGAGCGCCGGCGAGCTGCACGACCGGGTCTCCCTGGACATCTCGTGGGCGGTACGTGCGTACGAGAAGGACACCACCACGGGTCTCATGGCCTCCGCCAAGGGGCGGGGCAGGTTCTGGTCGTTCTTCCCGACCAAGTACGAGATGACCCTGAGCGGAATCCTCAATGGGGCCTGGAAGACCAACGAGGACCGACAGAACCTGCTGGACTCCTCCCCGTTCAACCAGGAGATGATCCGGGTGGCGGCCCAACTCGTGGTCGAATCGCTGCCCGAGTTGGCTCCGCCCGAGGACCCGGGCGCATACCTTCCGCTCCTCCCCGGTCGTCCTCGCGAGTCCGAGACGGTCAGCTGGGCCGACCGCCATCTCACGGAATCGATCTGGGAGGCGACCGTCCACCGCCCCTCGCTGCCCGACCAGGACGGTCGACTCAGGGTGCCGCGCGATCTGAGCATCCATCCGTCACTCGGCAAGGACAACAAGGCACAGCTCCGCTGGCTGACCATGTGGAGCTCCTGTCCCGGTCGGCCGACGAACTGGCTGCACCCGTCGGCGGAGGCCACCGACCTTCGGGCCGGCAAGGTGGAGCACGTCCTCAAGGCCGCGAGGCGTGAACGCGCCTCGGTACGAGAGTGGTTGGAGGCCCTCGTCGCCGACGGCAGTGCCGAGGCGTCCGCCACCGCCGTCCGGATCGTCGCCGACATGGTGCAGTCGTCCTCCGCGCACGCGAAGGAGGCCCGTACCGCACGTGTCGTGCTGACGGAGGAACACGGATTGGTCGCGCCGGTCGTCGGCAAGGTGTTCCGCCGCACCGACCAGGACGGGCTGCCCGAGACCCTCGTGTACGTCGACGCCGCTCTGTCCGACGACCCGTCGCTCGCCGGTGCCCTCACCGTCCTCGGCATCCGCGACGCCGACGTACGCGGTCGCTTCATCAGCGTCCTGGAACAGGGCTTCACCTCGTACGGTCCGGAGGAGTGGACCCGATTCTGGGAGCTGTTCCACCAGGCCGGCAGCAGTCACCTGTCGCACGAGGTGGTCCAGCGCGTGCCCGTCCCGAAGGCGATGTTGTACGTGCGCACCGCGGGCGGCGGTTTCCGTCCGATGCGGGACTGCCTGCTGCCCGGCCCGGTCGTTTCGGTGGACTCGGACCCGTCCGTCGCCGTCGACACCCGGTTCCACTCGGACGACATGGCGTTCTTCCGGGAGGTCGGGTTGCGCGACCGGCCCACGGCGGGACACCGCCCCGAGGGTGAATCCTGGTTCGAAGAGTATCGGGAGGTCATGCACAAGGCGTACTGCGCGACCCTGCCCGATCAGGCCTCCCGCCCCACCCTCGCCCGCATCAAGCTGGAGGGCGCGGCCATCGGCGGGCCGTTGCACCTGCTGCCAGGACTTTCGAACGAGGCCCGTGCGAATTTTCTGAAGGTCCTCTCCGACGACGCGCTCGTCGACAACTGGACGTTGCAGGTGGGCTCCCAGGTCGGCACCCGTAGGGCGGTCGCCTCGCCGATGCGCTGGATGCTCAAGCGGCACGGTCTCGTGCCGACCTCGCAGGGAGTGCGCCCTGTCGGCGAGGCGGTCGGTCCGCAGCTCGCCGGATACAGCGACGTGTTGCCGGTGGCACAGATCAGTGCCGAGAAGGCACGGAAGCTCCGTCTGGCCATGACGGTCGAAGAGGTGCCCGACTCGTTCTGGGACCAGCTCCTGGGCAAGCTCCAGCACAGCGAGGACGACGTGTTCGTCGGCAACACCTACGTACTCCTGACCCGCTTGGAGGTACCGTTCCCGGACGACTCGCTCACCCGGTGCCGGATCGGCGACGAATGGGGCACGCGACCCGACGGCGAGATCGCTGTCGCTGCCTCGCAGGCGGAGTACCGGGCGCTGCGCACCGAGGGGCTGCCGGCGCTCCTGGCCCCGTCGGCCGAGGACGCGGCGCTCCTCGTCAAGCAGTGGGGGATGCTCCCCTACGCCGATGTGATCAGCCGTGAGACCCGGCACGAGCCCGCCGGTGAGCCCGTCCCGCTCAAGGAGGCCTATCCCACCCTGCGCCAGCTGCACGGTGCCCAGGTGGACCAGTACTGGTTGCAGCGGTGCAAGGTTCTCGAAGAGGTGACGCGCACCCCCAACGGCATGCGCCCCGAGACCCTCGACAGCAGCCTGCAGGGGTCCACGGTCCTGGTGCTCGAGCCGGCCGACAGGCTCGAGGCCCTGATGGCCGTGGACCGGCAACTCCGCTGGCGCATGGGCGAGCCCGGATGCCGCAAGGTTCTGGAGGCGCAGCAGCGGCAGGAAGAGGACCAGCGGGTCAAGGGCGCGCTGAAGTCCGTACGCGAGGCCGACGACGTGGTGACCAAGCTCCTGCTGCTGCTCGGCGCCGAGTCGTTGCGCGACCGCCTTCCGGCCGGTCTGATGGACGGGGAGCGTGCGGAGAACGGTGGAGCCGAGCCCGACGGCTACCGCATCGCGCAGATGGCGTTCAACGCGCACGGAGACAGCGTCCTGCAGGTGCACACCCGTGACCTGCAGGGCCTGTACCCGACCCATGCCCCGTCGTCGTTCACGGGTGCCTCCACCGCGGTGGCGTTCGTGGCGGATCTCCGATTCCCGGACGCCTTCGCCGGATTCCGGGCGCCGTCCTTGGAGTCCCGGATCGACGTGGACGGACCGCGACACTTTCCGCGACTGCATGACTACCAGGAACGGCTGGCCGCCAATGTCTTCGCCATGCTGGACCGGATGGTCCCGCAGCGCGGCATGCTGTCCCTGCCGACCGGCGCCGGCAAGACGCGTGTGACGGCCGAGGCGGTCATCCGCTGGGTGAAGCAGGTGGGGCGGCTCGACGGGCCTATCCTGTGGATCGCCCAGACCGAGGAGCTGTGCGAGCAGGCCGTCCAGAGTTGGAAGTTCGTCTGGGAGAAGGTCGGTGCCGAGTCGCCGTTGGCGATCAACCGGTTGTGGTCGACGAACGAGGCCGGACCGGTCACCGACCGACCGCAGCTGGTGGTCGCCACGGACGCCAAACTCCAGCAGCCCAACTGCCTTGCCGCCGACGCCTACGGTTGGCTGCGTGATGCCGCCCTCGTCATCGTCGACGAGGCCCACACCGCCATCACCCGCCGCTACACCGAGATCCTGACACACCTGGGCCTGACGGCCTCCCGCACCGAACGCCATCTCCTGGGGCTCACCGCGACGCCGTTCCGGAACACCAACCAGGACGAGACACGCCGGCTGATCAACCGTTTCGGTGGCCGGCGTCTGGACGAGGGTGTCTTCGCGGGCGGGGACGCTTACGCGGAGCTGCAGCGACTCGGCATGTTGGCGCAGGTCGAACACCGCGTCCTGCAGGGCGGCACGATCACCCTGAAGCCCGAGGAGAAGGAGCGGGCGGAGCAGTTGAGCATCCTGTCGAGGGCGGCCGAACAGCGCCTGGCCGACGACCACGACCGCAACGCGCGCATTCTGGCCGAGATCTCTGACATGCCGGACAGCTGGCCGGTCCTCGTGTTCGCAACGTCCGTCGACCACGCCAAATACCTGGCGGCGAAACTCCGTGACCGCAACATCACCGCCTCCGCCGTCGACTCCACCACCTCGCCCCACGACCGTCGCCGGCGCATCGACGACTTCCGGGCGGGCCGCACACGGGTCCTCACCAACTATGGAGTCCTCACCCAGGGCTTCGACGCCCCCGCGACCCGGGCTGTCGTCGTCGCCCGCCCGGTGTACAGCCCCAACGTCTACCAGCAGATGATCGGGCGTGGTCTGCGCGGCCCTTACAACGGTGGCAAGGACACCTGCCTGATCCTCAACGTGCGTGACAACATCGAGAACTTCGACACCGCCCTGGCCTTCACCCAGTTCGAGCATTTGTGGAGCAGCAAGTGACGGACACCTACGGCGACAGCCCGCCGCTCACCGAGGAGCAGCAGGCTGTCGTCGATCTTCCCTGGGACACCCGCCTCCTGGTCACGGCCGGGGCGGGTTCCGGCAAGACCCACACGGTGGTACGGCGGCTGGACGCCTTGGTGGGCCACGAGGATCCGGAGGAGGCGCTGGAGGCGGGCGAGGTCCTTGTGCTGAGCTTCTCCCGCGCCACCGTCCGTGAGCTGCGGGACCGGATCGCCCGACATGGCGACCGAGCTCGTCGGGTGCGCGTCCAGACCTTCGACTCGTGGGCCTACCAGTTGCTCACCCATGCCTACCCCGACGAGGAGTGGGCGGCTCACAGCTTCGAAGAGCGCATCCGTGCGGCCGCTGCCGCGATCGAGAAGGGAGCGGTGGAGGCCGGCGAGCTCGGTGCGCCTTCACACGTGGTGATCGACGAGGCGCAGGACCTAGTGGGCGACCGTCGGGACCTGGTCGAGACCCTGCTCGACCGCTTCCAGCGCTCGTGCGGCTTCACCGTGGTCGGTGACTCCGCCCAAGGCATCTACGGCTTCCAGGTAGAGGATCCGAAGGAGCGGGCCGGGGAGACGGACCGGTTCTTCGCCTGGTTGCGGACGTCGTACGACGACCTGGTCGAGCTCAGCCTGACCGAGAACTTCCGGGCGAGGACCCCGGAGGCCCGTACCGCTCTCGCCCTCGGCTCGCGCCTGCAGAACTTGGCTGCCCAACCGGACGGGCAGAAGGCTACGGCCGCCCGGCTCCACGCCGAACTGCGTGACCGGCTGCTCGAGCTGCCGAACCTCGGGGACCTGGCTGACGGGTTCACCTTGGAGGCGTTGAAGGTGTACCCGGGCACCTGCGCGATCCTGACCCGCGACAACCGTCAGGCCCTGGCCGTATCGGAACTCCTGCACCAGCACGGAGTGGACCACACGCTGAAACGCTCGCTGCAGGACCGGCCCGTCCCGTACTGGGTGGCCGAACTGTTGCGCAGGAGCGAGTCGTCGACGCTCACGGAGACGCGCTTCCTGGAACTGCTCGCCCCCATCCCGCGGCTGTCCGGTGCGGAGCCTGAGCGCTGCTGGCGATCACTGCGTGCCGCCACCCGGCGTACCGGCCGCGGCCTCGTCGATGTCACCGCCGTACGACGTCTGGTGGCCGAGGGCCGTTTCCCCGACGAGCTGGGCGATCCGGAGTCGGCTCGGCTGATCGTCTCGACCGTTCATCGGGCCAAGGGCCTGGAGTACGACCGGGTGCTACTGCTGTCTCCGCCGTCCGTCGCGGAGCTGCGGAAGTCGCACGAGGATCTCGATGTGCCGGCCGAGGCACGGGCTCTCTACGTGGCCATGACGCGGGCCCGTGAGGACCTGTACCACGTGTCGGGCCCCGACACCTCTCGTATACGACGCCATCGCCCCACCGGGCGCTGGTACCTGGGCGGCTGGAAGAAGTTCGAGCGGTACGGCATCCAGGCCATGCCCGGAGACGTGCACCGCGAGGAGGCGCCCGGCACGCACGGAGCGGACACCTCCGCGGTGGAGACGCAGACCTACCTGCTGGAACAGGTATGCCCCGGCGACGCCGTGACGCTTCGCAGACGTCATCCGTTCCCCCTCGGCCCGGACCAGAGCCCGCCGTACGACCTGGTGCATCGCGACCGACCGATCGGCGAGGTCTCCGAGCGATTCCGTCGAGACCTGCACGCAGTGGAGATGATCACGCGCTCGTGGGACGTCACCTGGCCCGCCGAGATTGTCGGCCTACGGGTGGAGATGCTGGAGACGGTCGCGGGCAGCACGGCGGCCGGGGCCAACGCCGGTCTCGGCGGCAACGGTGTGTGGATAGCCCCACGGATCACCGGAATCGGAAGGTATCGACGCGGCGAGCGCGCCGGAAAGGAACAGGCATGACGCACGGGAAGAGCCCGCACGCCGAGCACTACCGGGTCCGTGACGAACTGGTGGCCCGGCTGCGCCGCGAGCTCCTCGGACCGGACAGAGAGTCGGGGGACGACCCGGTCGAGGTCCTCACCCTGGACGCGCCGATCACCCGCTACCCCATCGGGGTGCTGTTTCCCAGGGCCGCCGACCGCGAGGCCCACCGGCGGCTGACGGAGGACGCCGAGCAGGTGGAGGGCCTTGACGCGGCTCCCCTCCTCAGCAACGACAGTCGCGAGGAGACCGACGGGGGCGCAGCGCCGCCCGTCTCCAGCGAGCGACGCCCGTCCACCATGGGCCTCACCTTCGCCGTGGCTCCCAAGATCAGCACCGAGATCGTGATCTCCGCGCGAGCCGCCGTCTACGACCCCGTGGATGCCGAGGGCCGTCCGGTGTCCGCCCGGCGTGCGGAGGCCAGAACCACCGTGGACCAACGGGAGCACTGGCGGCGACGGGAACTCGACCTGCCGGACACCCGTGTCGACGTCACTCGGCCGGGCACTCTCGACCCGGTCCCCGTTCTCGCCGACGGGGTACAGCTCCACGTCCTCGTACGACCGGTCAGCGCGTCTTCCGGCACCGTGACGGTCACCGTCACCCTCATCAACGCGCACGTCGTGGGCGAGCGGGAACTCCAGGACGCCTTCGCCCTGTTCCAGCCGAGCCTGCGGGTCAGGGCGGCCAATGGCACGTCGGCCTTCGTCGAGCGTCCCGCCGCTCTGTCCGCCGTCGACTCGGAGTCGGCCACGAGCCGCTTGTTGTACCGTCACGCGCCGACGTTCGCGGTGGGCCACGGCTGCTCCGCGCACTGGGCCTGGACTCCGCCGCAGGTAGGTTTGACCGACATAGAAGATGCCGCCATCGATGAGATCCGCTCCACGTTCGTGCCCACCCACGAGGTGTTGCTGACCGACTCCAACCCGGAGATCGACAGCTCGGCGCTCGGCATGCTAGGCCTCGCCGAGCGTCCCACCGCCGACGTTCTCGCCGCGCTGCAAGGGCTGGCCGACGGCTACGAGCAGTGGGTCGAGGCCAAGGCCGCCGAGGTCGCCGCTCTCGCCGGGACCGTCTACGGGGAGCCGGCGCAGGTACAGCTCGACGCCTGTCGGGAAGCCCTCGGACGAATGCGTGCGGGCATCCTGCTCCTGGCGGACAAGCCGGAGGTCATGCAGGCCTTCCGGCTGGCCAACCGGGCCATGGCGGAGCAGCGGGCCCGCAGCGCGTGGGTGAAGGCAGGCCGCCAAGGCGCGCCCGACCTCGCCGTTCAGCGGTGGCGGCCGTTCCAGATCGCGTTCATGTTGCTCTGCCTGTCCGGAATCGACGACCGGGACCACCCCGACCGCAAGATCTCGGACCTGCTCTGGTTCCCTACCGGTGGTGGCAAGACCGAGGCCTACCTCGGTCTGATCGCCTTCACCACGTTCCTGCGCCGGCTGCGCCGGGGGGCCGACGGCGGGGGCGTCACCGTACTGATGCGCTACACGCTGCGCCTGCTCACCCTTCAGCAGTTCGAACGTGGCACGATCCTGATCTGCGCGATGGAGCTGATGCGCCGGGCAGACCCCGGCCGCCTGGGCGACGAGGGCATCTCCATCGGCATGTGGGTCGGCAGGTCGGCCACGCCGAACGACCTGAAGACGGCCGCCGAGAAGTTGGTGAAGCTCCGCAGAGGGCAGAGCCTGCAGACCGAGAATCCGGTGCAGCTCCACGCCTGTCCTTGGTGCGGCACGGCGATGGACGCGCACAATTACGCGGTGGACGAGGACGACGTCCGCATGGACGTACGCTGCTCCGGTCACGACTGCGAGTTCGCCCAGGGCCTTCCGGTGCACCTGGTGGACCAGACCGTCTACGCGGCCCGCCCGACGCTCGTCATCGCCACGGTCGACAAGTTCGCCTCCATGCCATGGCGCGAGCAGACCGCGGCTCTGTTCAACCGGGACCGTCTCGGTGACGTGACTCCGCCCCCCGAGCTGATCGTCCAGGACGAACTCCACCTCATATCCGGTCCATTGGGCACATTGACCGGTCTGTACGAGACGGCCGTCGACGCACTTGCCGAGCGGCCGAAGGTGATCGCCTCCACGGCGACCATCCGTCGGGCGGTCGACCAGGGACGCAATCTCTTCGACCGGGACGTACGCCAGTTCCCCCCGGCCGGTCTCGACGCGCGGGACTCCTGGTTCGCGGTGGAGACCGACCGCAACGCCAAGGCCAGCCGCCGCTACGTGGGGCTGCTCGCCCCCGGAACAAGCCAGTCGACCTTGCTCATCCGCACCTACGCGGCCCTGCTCCACCAGGCCATGTGCGCGGATACGACGGACGACGTCCGGGACGCCTATTGGACGTTGGTGGGCTACTTCAACAGCCTCCGCCTGTTGTCGGCCGCCGAACTCCAGGTGAACGACGACGTCGAGGACTATCTCCGGCTCCTCGCCGAACGCGACGGCACCGAAGTACGCCCGTCCAACCGCTACTCGGAGTTGACGAGCCGGGTCGACGCGAGTCTGATACCCGCACGGCTCAAGGAGATCGAGAAACGCCTCCCGGATCCCGACGTCCGCGACGTCCTACTGGCCACCAACATGATCGCCGTCGGTGTCGACGTCGACCGTCTGGGCCTGATGGCTGTGATGGGACAGCCTCAGACCACAGCCGAATACATCCAGGCCACCAGCCGGGTGGGCCGTGCCCACCCCGGCCTGGTCGCCGTGATGCTCAACGCCACCCGTCCCCGCGACCGTTCGCACTACGAGAACTTCCTGCGCTACCACTCCGCGCTCTACCGAGAGGTGGAGTCGACATCCGTGACACCGTTCTCCGACCGTTCGCGCTACCGGGGACTGCATGCCGTGGTCGTGGCCCTGGCCCGCATTCTCATCCCCGAGGCCCGAGCGAACGATGCGGCCGGTCGGATCGACGCGTTCGTGGATCGCTTGCACACCGAGATCAAACCGTTGCTGACGGAACGCGTCTCCCACGTCGATCCCGATGAGTTGCAGGACACCTCCGACGCCTTCGACGAGTTCGTCGAATGGTGGCGGACCACGGCGCGCGGCTACGGGAGACTGCTGTACGAGCCCCGTCGCGGCAACCCGACCCCCGCCCTGCTCAAGCCGTACGACGACGAGTCCGACAGTGCGAGCCCCTGGTCCACCCTGTGGAGCCTGCGCGATGTCGACGCCGAGTCCGCTCTGTTCCTGGAGGCCTCTCGATGACCCCACCCCCCGCCCCGCGCCGCCGTCGCGGCGACGGTGCGTCGACAGCGCGCCGCCTGGCTCTCCCGCGCCGTGGTGCGGTCCGTCGCTCACAGATGATCACCACGTACGGCGTCGGCTCACTCGTCGCCGTCGACAACGAGTCGTTCATCGTCTCGGGCATCGACGACGCCCATCGGAGCTGGTCCCTCGATGAAGCACCGATCGTCCACGAACACCGTCTTGCCCGAGTCCTGGGAGTGAGCCACTTCCGACTGCCCCCCGCCTCCGAGGACACGAGCAAGGACGGCGTGCGCGTCCGCCGGTTCCCCCTCTGGCACTCGTGTCCGCAGTGCCAGGCTCTTCAGCACGTCCGGGACTTCAACCCTCCCGTCGGCAAGAACATCTGCACCGACTGCGACGACGAGCCACTTGTGCCGTCCCGATTCGTCGTGGCCTGCGAGGACGGACATCTCGACGACTTCCCCTACTGGAAGTGGCTGCACCGCAAGAACCGCGAAGAAGGCGTCACCGGACGCTGTGGCGGGCGGATGAGCATGCGCTTCTCCGGACGGAGCGCCTCGCTGCGTTCCATCATCGTCTCGTGCTCCTGCGGGGTGCCCGAGGTATCGATGGAAGGCGCCTTCCGTCGGTCGGCCCTGAGCGACCTCGGCGTGCGCTGCGAGGGAAGGCGGCCTTGGCTCGAGAACGCGCCCGCCGGGTCCTGCACCCAGGCGCCCCGCACGCTCCAGCGCGGTTCGTCGGCGGTCTGGCAGCCGGTGCTGAAGTCGGCCCTGTCCATTCCTCCGTGGAGCGACGGTCTCGCCGACAAGTTGGCGGACCACTGGGAGAATCTGAGGTCTCTCTCGTCCCGCGAGAAGATCGAGATCTACCTCATGGGAGCATTCCGGGACGACACCTCGATCTCGGTCGACGCGGTCATGGAACTGCTGGAAGCGGAGGCGCAGGAGGATCCGGCGGACCAGGAAGGCGGCTCGGACACGGCCGGGGCGAGCCGCTACCAGGCTTTGCGTCAGCAGGAGTACGAGCGACTCGCCTCCGGCAACGTGTCGGAGAGCAAGGGACGCGACGAGCAGTTCGTATGTGAGCCTCCGCTCTCGGACCCCGCAGTCCTTGCCCCCTTGGGCGTCGGGAAGCCGATGCTGGTCAAGCGCCTGCGCGAGGTGCGAGCGCTCAAGGCGTTCACCCGTATCGCCGACCCGGAGACCAGCTCGGACGGGCACGAGGCCGCCCTCTCGCTGACACCGACCGGCTGGCTTCCGGCCATGGAGGTGCACGGCGAGGGCGTCTTCGTACGCCTGGACGAGGACCGGCTCGACGACTGGGCGGCCTCCGTCGCAGTGGCCGCCCGCGTGGAGCGCATGCGTACGAACCACGATCGCATGCTGCGGGAACGGGCTTCCGACCCCACCGAGGCGCCGTCATCGCCCGCCACACCCCGCCTGGTACTGCTGCACACGCTTGCGCACGTACTGATCAACGAGTGGAGTCTGGAGGCCGGCTACCCCGCCTCGGCTCTGCGGGAGCGCCTGTACACGGAGGCTCCCATGGCCGGCTTCCTCGTCTACACGGCGACCAGCGACTCCGCCGGCAGTCTCGGCGGTGTGGTGGCGCAGGGTGAGCCGAAGCGCCTCGCCGGCGCCCTTCGATCCGCACTGCTGCGGGCCACGTGGTGCTCAGCCGACCCGCTGTGCATCGAGGCGTCGTCCTCCGGTGTCGGGGGCGCCAACATGGCCGCGTGCCATGCGTGCGCGATGCTGCCGGAGACCAGCTGCGAACACAACAACATCCTGTTGGACCGCGCGCTGCTCATCGGCACTCCGGAGGACCCTCAAGTGGGCTTCTTCGCCGACGTGTCGGTGCACTGACGTCCGGCGGCAGGACATGTGTGCGGGGCCGGGCAGTTCCGCACAGGCCTCACGGGGGTGACTCGCTGTGCGAGCAATGGAGCGGCCGACCTCGAGCGGCGGATGAGCGTCGGCTGACCTGACAGGAGACCCCAGGAGGTCGGTCGCCTGTGCGGACGGGCGCCGCGGTGGGTGTGCGGCGCCCGACGGGGTGGGGTGGCGTGGGGTCAGGCCGCCTGGGACAGTTCCGCGCGGCCGAACAGGAGGGCGTAGCCCGGGGGGAGCTGGGTGAGGATGCGGGTCGTCAGGGGCTCGCCCAGCTGGTCGGAGAGCACGCTCAGTACCGAGCTGACGTCCCAGCGGGCCGTGGCCGGCGTCGAACCCTCGATGCGCGTCGCGGCCGACTCCACGAACTCCCGTGCCGTCACGGAATGGACTGCCGGGACCTGGGACGCGATCATCCGGCCCGCCTCCTGGGGCAGGGCCTGGGCGAGCGCCACCCGTTCGTCGCCGGTCACGTGACCGCCCAGGACGGAGAGGACGATACGGGTGATGCGTTCCGCCTCCGCTCTCGTCGCGTACTGGCCCGCCTCGCGTACCGCGTCCGCCAGCTGCAGCCAGCCCGCGTCCTCGGCTACGTCCTGGGCACGGGGCCGCGGGGACGGAGACGGGGACAGGGACGAAGCGGGGATGGTGGTTCTCGGCTGCGGGGTCGTCACGGTCATCGCGCTGGTTCCTCCTCCGGGGCACTTCAGGGCTCTTCGCGGCGCCGACAACCCGGTACCCCGTAATACGTCCGCCATGAGCGGCAGTTCGGCCAAAGTGCGGCATGTGGCGTGATGCGCCGCGTGTGGTCCCGCCTCCGCCGGGTCCCCTCTCCGCCGCGCGGCTCCCGCCGGACCCCTCCCCTCCGCACGCCTCCCGCCGGACCCCTCCCCTCCGCACGACTCTCGCCGGACGCTTCCCCTCCGTGGAGCTCCCGCCGACCCCCTCCCCTCCGCACGGCTCCCCAGGAACGCAGAAACCTGACAAGCCTCGACTCAAGTTCGGTCGGCTCGTCCGTCCTCGCGTTAACCTCAGGGGCAGATTTCTGGGTCGATACAGGGACATAGGAGGCAGTCATGGCCAGGGTTCCCAGCGCGGTCGTCGCCGCGAGTGGCCTCGTCGGTGGTTACGGCGTCGCCCGCTGGACGAAGAAGCGGCAGCTCGGCGGGGCCGTGCTGGCCGTCGCCGGAGCCGCCGCGGCGCAGCAGTGGCGTGCGCGGGCCGGCGGGAAGGCCGCGGGGGCGCTGACCGCCGCGTACGTCGCCGCGTTCGCCGGGTCCCATCCGCTGGCCAAGAAGGTCGGCGCCTGGCCGTCCGTCCTCGGCGTCGCCGGCGCCGTCGCCCTCGCCTCCTGGGCCGTCGCCGACCGGCACGCCTGACGGCCGGGGCCCCGGCCCCACGGTGCCGCTCAGTCGGCCGCGGCGGGCCGCCCCGGCGCCCGGAACGACTTCCGGTACGCCTGCGGGCTCGTCCCGGCCACCCGCCGGAACCGCTCGCGGAAGGCCGTGGGCGACCCGAACCCGGTCTGCACGGCGATGTGCTCGACGGTGTGGGACGTGGTCTCCAGCAGGTACTGGGCCCGCCGTACCCGCGCCCGGTGCAGCCACTGCAGCGGTGTCGTACCGGTCTGCTCGCGGAAACGGCGGTTGAGGGTGCGGGTGCTCATGCCCGCCCGCGCCGCGACCTCGTCCAGTGTCAGTTCACGGTCGCAGTGGTCCTCCAGCCACTGCAGCAGCGGCTCCAGGGTCGTGCCCGCCGGGGCCGGCGGCAGGGCGTGGACGATGAACTGAGCCTGACCGCCCTCCCGTTCCAGCGGCATCACCGACATCCGGGCCGCGTGCGCGGCGACCGCCGAGCCGAAGTCCTTCCGGATCATGTGGAGGCACATGTCCAGGGCCGCCGCCGCGCCCGCCGAGGTGAGGAACTGGCCGTTGTCGACGTACAGGACGTTCGGGTCGACGGTCACCTCCGGGTGGCGCTCGGCCAGGTCCCGGGCCGCGATCCAGTGGGTCGTCGCGCGCAGTCCGTCGAGCAGGCCCGTCGCCGCGAAGAGGAACGCGCCCACGCAGATGGACGCGATGCGCGTACCGTTCGCCGCCGCCGCGCGCAGCGCCTCCGGGACGCCGGGCGGCAGCGTCCGCGGCGGTTCCGCGACCCCCGGCAGGATGATCGTGTCGGCCTCGCCGAGCGCCTCGAGGCCGTAGGGCGCCCGCACCGTGAAGGCGCCCGCGCTCACGCTCCCGTCCTCGCGCGCCGAGCACACCCTCACCCGGTACGGCACCCTGCCGTCGGGCAGCAGCGCCCGGCCGAAGGTGTCGATCGGAGCGGACAGATCGAACGGGATGACCCCGTCCAGCGCCAGTACGGCCACGGTGTGCATGGCGGAATCGTAGGCGTACGACGGATTACCGCCAGCCGACGGTGCCCTTCCCGACCGTGCGGCCGGGAAGCCGTGCGGGCCCGGTGCCGGAAGACCCCGTCTCGGCCACGGCGAGCCGCGCGGCCGTGCACCGACCCGGACCGCGAGGTGACCCGGGCCGGCCGGGCGGGAGCCCACGCGTCCGGCCAGTCACGATGAGGTGGCCGTCACGGGGCCGAGGTGCGCCTGGCGAGAATCCGTCGCACCCTGGCACTCCCGCCACTTCTCCAAGATCGCCCCGGCTCCTACCGTCACCGGCGTGACCAAGTTCCTCCTCGTCGTGCACGTCCTCGCCGCGATCGTCGCCGTCGGTCCCGTCACCGTTGCCGCGAGCATGTTCCCGCCCGCAGCGCGCCGGGCCCTCGCCGCGCCCGACGACACCGGTGCCGCCGGGACCCTGCGGATGCTGCACCGGATCTGCCGGGTGTACGCCGTCGCCGGTGTCGTCGTCCCGGTCTTCGGGTTCGCCACCGCGAGCCGGATGGGCGTGCTCGGCGACGTCTGGCTGATCGCGTCCATCGTCCTGACGGCCCTCGCCGTCCTGGTCCTCGGCGCGTTGGTGCTGCCGGCGCAGACCGCGCTGGTCGAGGGCGGCGGCACGGTACGGCGGACCGCGCGCCTCGCCATGTTCACGGGGCTTTTCAACCTGCTGTGGGCCGGCGTGACCGTACTGATGATCGTGCGGCCCGGCTCCACCACAGGCGCATGACGGGCGGGGCCGCCGCGTGTGGTGCCCTCACGGCGTACTCGCCGCCGGCGGGACCGTCGGACCCTGCTGGCCCGGGCCCTTGCCCGGTGCCGGGCGGGTCGGCCGGGCCTTCTTCGTCGCCGCCCTGGCCCGGCCCGCCGCCGCGGTGAGCGGGCGTGCGATGTCCTCCAGGGAGCGGCGTTCGGCGTTCACCGCGAGGAAGGCCGCCACCAGGCCCGCCGCGCACATCAGTGCCGCGCCGATCGAGAAGGCGAGGACCGTGTCGCGGACCTTGCCCGTGCCCGTGAGGTCGGCGAACAGCAGCGGGCCGCTGATGCCGCCGGCCGCGGTGCCGAGGGCGTAGAAGAAGGCGATGGACATCGCCCGCGTCTCCATCGGGAAGATCTCCGACACCGTCAGATAGGCGCTGGAGGCACCGGCCGAGGCGAAGAACAGCACGACGCACCAGCAGGCCGTGAGGGTGCCCGCGCTCAGCGAGCCCCGGTCGAACAGCCAGGCCGTGCCGAACAGCAGCAGACCCGAGAGCAGGTACGTCGAGGAGATCATCACCCGGCGGCCGACCGTGTCGAACAGCTTGCCCAGCAGCAGCGGGCCGAAGAAGTTGCCGACCGCGATCACCGCGAAGTAGTAGCCGGTGTGGTCGGCCGGCACGTCGTAGAACTTGGTGAGGATCGCGCCGAAGCCGAAGGTGATCGCGTTGTACAGGAACGCCTGGCCGATGAAGAGGGAGAAACCGAGCACCGCGCGCTTGCGGTACTGGCCGAAGACGGTGCCGGCGATCTCCTTGAAGGTGACGCTCTTGCGCTGGTGGATCTCCAGTTCGCCCTGCGGCTCGGGGAGCGGTTCGCCCCGCTCCTGCTCGATCTGCCGCTCGATGCCCTGGACGATCTCCTCCGCTTCGCGGTCCCTGCCGTGGATCAGCAGCCAGCGCGGGCTCTCCGGGACGTGCCGGCGCACCAGCAGGATGACCAGGGCGAGTACGGTGCCCAGGGCGAAGGTGAGCCGCCAGCCGACGTTCGCGGCCAGCAGGTCGGTGTTCAGCGCGAGGATCGACAGCAGCGAACCGCCGACGGCGCCCAGCCAGAAGCTGCCGTTGATGATCAGGTCGACCCGGCCGCGGTAGCTCGCCGGGATCAGCTCGTCGATCGCGGAGTTGATCGCCGCGTACTCGCCGCCGATGCCGAAGCCGGTCAGGAAGCGGAACAGGAAGAACCACCAGGCTTCCCAGGAGACGGCCGTCATGGCCGTCGCCGCCAGGTACACCGCCAGGGTGATCATGAAGAGCTTCTTGCGGCCGAACCGGTCGGTCAGCCGTCCCCAGAACAGGGCTCCGCTGCAGGCGCCCGCCACGTACAGGGCGGCGGCGATGCCGGTGACCTGGCCGGAGGTGATCGACAGGCCGCTGCCGGGCTCGGACAGCCGGCTGGCGATGTTGCCGACGACCGTGACCTCCAGGCCGTCGAGGATCCAGACGGTGCCGAGACCGATCACGATCGTCCAGTGCCACCGGGACCAGGGCAGGCGATCGAGTCGGGCGGGAATGTTGGTCGTGATGGTCCGGCCGGTCTCCGGCGACGGCGCTGCGGCTGCTGTGCTCATGGGCTCCCTCCTCCGCGAAGGACTGCTGTCGGGTGCCCGGACCTTGCCGGAATAGGCCGGTCGGCCGACCGGAGCCCCCACGAGACGCTGCCGACCACCCGCCCGGAGCCTCCACGAGACCCTGCCGGCCACCCGCCCGGAGCCCCCACAAGCGGCTGCCGGCCACCCGCCCCGAGCCCCCACAAGCGGCCGCCGACCACCCGACCCGAGCCCCCACAAGCGGCCGCCGACCAGCCCATCCGGGGCCGTGCCGGTCAGCCGCCCAGCCCCCGCGAGACGCTGTAGATCAGCAGTCCCGCCAGGGATCCCACCACCGTGCCGTTGATCCGGATGAACTGCAGGTCGCGGCCGATGTGCGCCTCGATCTTGCGGGTCGTGTGCTCGGCGTCCCAGCTCGCCACCGTGTCCGTGATCAGGGAGGTGATCTCCTTGCGGTACGTCGTCACGACGTGCACCGCCGCGCCCTCCAGCCAGCTGTCGACCTTCTCCTGCACCTTCGGCTCGGTCGCCATCCGCGCGCCCAGGGACAGCAGGGCGGCGCGCACCCGCTGCCGCAGCTCGCTGCGCTCGTCCTCGGCCGCCGCCACGATCATGGACCGGACGGCCGTCCACGCGGACGCGATCAGGTCCTGCACCTCGCCCCGGCCCAGCACCTCGCCCTTGAGCCGCTCCACCCGCGCCCGCGTGTCCGTGTCGGACTGCAGGTCGGAGGCGAAGTCGGTGAGGAACCGGTCCAGCGCGCCGCGCGCCGGATGGGACGGCATGTCCCGCATCTCGGTGACGAACCGCAGCAACTCCCGGTAGACCCGGTCCCCGACCTTCCTGTCGACGAAGCGCGGGGTCCAGCCGGGTGCGCCGCCCTCCACGGCGACCATCACGTCACCCCGGTGCAGCACCAGCCAGTCGTGCGCGCGGGCCACCACCAGATCGACCACACGCCGGTGCCCGCCGTCGGCGACGACCTTGTCCAGCATCTTGCCGATGCCCGGCGCGATCTCCTGCGCTTCGGCGCGCCGCGTGATCGCCTCCCCGACGACCGCCTGCACATCGGAGTCCCGCAGGACCGTCAGCGCGCCCCGCAGGGCGGTCGCCAGCTCCGCCGTCACCCGGTCCGCGTGCTCCGGTTCCGCCAGCCAGGCGCCCAGCCGGCTGCCGATGCCGACCGAGCGCAGCCGCTGCCGTACGACGTCCTCGGACAGGAAGTTCTCCCCGACGAACTCGCCGAGGGAGATGCCCAGCTGGTCCTTCTTGGTGGGGATGATCGCGGTGTGCGGGATGGGCAGCCCCAGGGGGTGCCGGAAGAGCGCCGTGACCGCGAACCAGTCCGCGAGCGCGCCGACCATGCCCGCCTCGGCGGCCGCGGCCACATAGCCCGCCCAGGCTCCGGCGCCCTCGTGCGCGGCCAGCTCGGCCAGGGCGTAGACGACCGCCACGAACAGCAGCATCGCGGTCGCGGTGAGCTTCATGCGCCGCACGCCCGCCTGGCGCTCCTCGTCCGCCGGGGTGAAGGCCGTCATGGTCCGGTACGACGCTCCCCGCGCCGCCGCGCCCGCCGCCCCCGAAGCGCCCGCCGCGCCGGAGGCTCCCCCGCCCGGGGCACCCGTGACACCCGGGGCACCCGTCCCCGGCACACCCGTCCTCCGGGCACCCGTCTCCGGCGCACCCGTCCTCGGCGCCCCGGAGTCCCGTGCCCGGGGCCCGCGCGCTCCGGAGTCCCGTGCCCCGGACTCCCGCCTTCCGCTCTGTCCTGCCACGGTCTCCGGTGTTCCCGTATCGGTCGGTTCCATCAGCTCCACCCGTTCGGTGATCCCGCACACAATTGTCCCTTCCCGACCGACTCCCGGAACGGATCAGGAGTTCCCGGCGTCTGTCTGGACGGGGGATTCTGGGCAGGTCCCTGTCAGGGCCGCCCGGCCCATGACGCATCACGGGCCCATCTGATCGGAGCCCCGGGCTCCCATCTGCCGAGGAGAACGACAAAAGCGTGACCAGGCGTCATGACGCAGGCGCGGGGGTGTCCCCCGCAGGACACGGTGTGGTGCTGGGCGCGCTCGTCGCACTCGTGATCGCACTGTCCGCCACCATCCACGTCACCGTGGCCGCCGGCGACGGCGCCCCTCGCGGGGCCCTCGCCGACAACCGCCCCCACCACCACCCCTCCGCCGCCCCCGCCTCCACCGGCAGCTGGGTCGGCGCCTGGGCCACCGCCCCCGTCGGTGGTGAACCGGGAACCGAGGCCGAGGGCCTGGCGGGCCGGTCGGTCCGCAACGTCGTGCACGCGGCCGTCGGTGGTACGAGTGCCCGGATCACGCTGTCCAATCTCTACGGCCAGTCACCGCTGGTCGTCACGCACGCCTCCCTCGCCCTCGCGGCGGGAGACGGCACCCCCGCCGCCGACGCGCGATCGATGCGGCGGCTCAGCTTCGACGGCAGCGCCCGGGTGGTCATACCCGCCGGCGGACAGGCCGTCAGCGACGCGGTGCGCGTGATCGTGCCGCGCGGCGGCGACGTACTGGTCACCACCTACTCCCCCACCCCGTCCGGGCCCGTTACCTACCACCCGCGCGCCCGGCAGATCTCCTACGTCGCCGACGGCGACCGCACCGAGGACACCACCGGCGCTCCGTACACCCGGCAGACCCCCTACTGGCGCTACCTGACGGCCCTGGACGTCCTCAGCAACGAGGCCGACGGCACCGTCGTGGCCTTCGGCGACTCCCTCACCGACGGCGTCACCTCCACCGTCGGCGCCAACCGCCGCTGGCCGGACGTCCTCGCCGGACGGCTGCGCACCGCGCTCGAAGACGGCCGGCAACTGCCCCGCTACAGCGTCGTGAACGCGGGCATCAGCGGCAACCAGCTCCTCGCGGACGGCCTGGGCCGGCCCGCGGAGAACCAGAGCGGCCTCGGCCGCTTCGGCCGCGACGCGCTGTCCCGCACCGACGTCAAGGCCGTCGTCATCGACCTCGGCATCAACGACATCCTGCGCAACCCGCGGCTCGCCGACCCCGACCGGATCACCGCCGGCCTGCGCACCCTCGTCCGCCAGGCGCACTACCGCGGCCTGAAGGCCGTCGGGGCCACCCTGATGCCCTTCGAGGGCCGCCCCGGCTGGACACCTGCCCGGGAGGCGGTACGGCAGCAGGTCAACGCGCGGATCAGGGCCGGCCTCGTCTACGACGCGGTCGTCGACTTCGACAAGGCGCTGCGCGACCCGTACGACCCCCGCCGCCTGCGCCCCGCGTACGACTCCGGTGACCATCTGCACCCCAGCGACCTGGGCTTCGCCAGGATGGCCGAGGTCTTCGACCTGGACCTGCTGAAGGGCGCGGGCCAGGCACAGCTGTGACCGGGCCGGCCACCGGGGCCGGGCCGGGGCGTACGGGGGGTGCGCGGGCAGGAATACTGGCCGCATGACGCGCTTGATCCTCGCCACCCGCAACGCCGGAAAGATCACCGAGCTGAGGGCGATCCTCGCCGAAGCAGGCCTGCCGCACGAGCTGATCGGTGCCGACGCCTACCCGGACATCCCCGACGTCAGGGAGACCGGCGTCACCTTCGCCGAGAACGCCCTCCTGAAGGCCCACGCGCTCGCCCGGGCGACGGGCCTGCCGGCGGTCGCCGACGACTCCGGCCTCTGCGTCGACGTCCTGAACGGCGCCCCCGGCATCTTCTCCGCCCGCTGGGCCGGCCGCCACGGCGACGACAAGGCCAACCTCGACCTGCTCCTCGCCCAGCTCTCCGACATCGCGGAGGAACACCGCGGCGCCTACTTCGCCTGCGCGGCCGCCCTGGCCCTGCCCGACGGCACGGAACGGGTGGTCGAGGGCCGGCTGCCCGGGATCCTGCGGCACGCCCCCGCCGGTACGAACGGCTTCGGCTACGACCCGGTCCTCCAGCCGGAGGGCGAGAGCCGGACCTGCGCCGAGCTGACGCCCGAGGAGAAGAACGCGATCAGCCACCGGGGCAAGGCGTTCCGGGCGCTGGTGCCGGTGGTGCGGGAACTGATCGGCTGAACTCTGGTGCGGCCGGAGGGACTCGAACCCTCACGGGAGTTACCCCACTGGGACCTAAACCCAGCGTGACTGCCAATTCCACCACGGCCGCCTGCTGCTGCCCGGCCATGCTAGCGGCCGGGCAGCGGGCTCAGATGCCCAGATCCTTGATGATCTTGGCCACGTGGCCGGTGGCGCGGACGTTGTACAGGGCCCGTTCGACCTTGCCCTCCTCGTCCACGACGACCGTGGAGCGGATGACGCCGAGATACGTCTTGCCGTAGTTCTTCTTCTCGCCGTAGGCGGCGTACGCCTCGGTGACCTTCTTGTCCGGGTCGGCGAGCAGCGTGACCTCCAGGGACTCCTGGTCGCGGAACTTCGCCAGCTTCTCCGGGGAGTCCGGGGAGATGCCGATGACGTCGTAGCCGGCGCCGGCCAGGAGGGCGAGGTTGTCCGTGAAGTCGCATGCCTGCTTGGTGCAGCCCGGGGTGAGGGCGGCGGGGTAGAAGTAGACGATGACCTTGCGGCCCCTGTGGTCCGCCAGGGAGACCTCGTTGCCGTCGGCGTCGGGGAGTGTGAAGGCGGGGGCCACGTCCCCCGGCTGAAGTCGCTCGCTCATCGGGCCAGCGTAACCGGGGGGCCTTGCGGTGCGGTGCGGCCAGGAGCTGACAGACTGTCCGGAACAGCATCAGCAGACTTCGGAGGCCGAACGGTGGCGGACACGTCGGACACCAGAACCCCGGCGCAGATCGAGGCGGACATCAGGCGCCGCCGTGACGTGCTGGCCGAGACGCTCGACGAGATCGGGGTGCGGGTGCACCCGAAGACGATCGTGGGAGACGCCAAGGCAAAGGTCGTCGCCAACGTCGATCACACGGTCGGACGGGCGTACGTGCAGGTCAACCGGGCGCTGACCGAGGTCCGCGCGCAGTTCGTCGACGAGGAGGGCGCACTGCGGATGGAGCGGGTCGTACCGGTCGCGCTGCTCGCCGTCGGTGTCCTCGGGCTGTTCGCCGTGGGCAGCCGGCGGCGCAAGGGCTGACCCGGGACCGGACGGGCGGCGCGAAGACAGGTAGGTTCGAGGCGTGAGCGCCAACAGAAACCAGCACAGCATCCCCCAGCACGACAAGCTCCCCATCCGGATGCTGCACGACCGGGTTCTCGTCAAGCAGGAGACCGGCGAGGGCGAGCGGCGGTCGGGGGGCGGCATCCTGATCCCCGCCACCGCGGCGGTCGGGCGTCGGCTGGCCTGGGCCGAGGTCGTCGCGGTCGGCCAGAACGTACGGACGGTGGAGCCGGGCGACCGGGTCCTGTTCGACCCGGAGGACCGGGCCGAGGTCGAGGTGCGGGGTGTGGCGTACGTGCTCATGCGCGAGCGGGATCTGCACGCGGTGGCCGCGGACCGCTTCGAGGGGTCGGAGGACTCCACGGGGCTGTACCTCTGACGCGCGGCCGTACCTCTGACGCGGGGCCGTGTCCCTGACGGGCTGCGTCCCTGATGTGGGGCCGTGGCCCGGGCTGAGGGCCGCGGCGCTGCTTCCGGGCGGTCGCGGCCGTCGATCGAACGGCCGAGAGGGCCGGTGACCGTCGTCACCGGCCCTCTTCGTCGTTCCGCTACGGGCCGCCCGCGCCCGTGTCCGTGCCCGCCGGTGGTGCCGCTGCCCGGCCGGAGTCATTCGCTCTGCCGCCGCACGAGCCGGCAGGGCAGGCCGGCGGCCGGGCGCCCGGTG